>CAZVES010000006.1:24354-44036 GCA_964625835.1 uncultured Hyphomonadaceae bacterium | reverse complement strand
TCGTCCCGTTCTTGTGTGCGGTCTTGGCGATCTTCGCGGCGCGGTCATAGCCGTACTTTTCCTTCAGCGGCGTGACCAGCATGAGGGAGTTTTCCAGTCCGCGCTGGATGTTGTCGAGGCGCGGCTCGATGCCAACGACGCAGTTCTCGGTGAACGACACCGCCGCGTCCGCCAGCAGGCGCACAGACTGGAGGAAATTGTAGGCCATCATCGGATTGTAGACGTTCAGCTCGAAATGGCCTTGGCTGCCGGCAAAGCTCATGGCGGCATTGTTGCCATGGATATGGGCGGCGACCTGGGTGATGGCCTCGCACTGGGTCGGGTTCACCTTGCCGGGCATGATGGAGGAGCCGGGCTCATTCTCAGGCAGGGCCAGCTCGCCAAGCCCTGAGCGCGGGCCAGAGCCGAGGAAGCGAATGTCATTGGCGATCTTGAAGCAGCTCATGGCCGCTGTCGTGATAGCACCATGGCCGAACACCATGGCGTCATGGGCCGAGAGGGCCTCGAACTTGTTCGGCGCGGTTCTGAAGTTGAGCCCCGTGACCTGGGCGATCTTGTCAGCCACCATCTCGGCGAAGCCGATGGGTGAGGCGAGGCCCGTTCCCACGGCCGTGCCGCCCTGGGCAAGTTCCATCAGGCGGGGCAGGGACTGCTCGACCCGCTCGATCCCCATCTCGATCATCTTCGCATAGCCGGAAAACTCCTGGCCGAGCGTGACGGGCGTTGCGTCCTGGGTGTGGGTGCGGCCGATCTTGATGATTCCGGCCCACGCCTTTGCCTTGTCGTTCAGTGCATTGTGCAGCTGTTGCAGGGCGGGTAGCAGGCGGTGGGTGACTTCCTCGACGCAGGCAATGTGCATGGCGGTGGGGAAGGTGTCGTTGGACGACTGGGACATGTTCACATGGTCGTTGGGATGGACCGGCGATTTCGAGCCGATCTGCCCGCCGAGAATCTCGATCGCGCGATTGGCGATCACCTCATTGGCGTTCATGTTCGACTGGGTGCCCGAGCCGGTCTGCCAGACGACGAGAGGGAAGTGGTCGCCCAGTTTGCCTTCGATCACTTCATTGGCGGCCTGGATGATGGCGGCACCGAGTTGGGGATCGAGCTTGCCGAGGGCCATGTTGGTCTCGGCGGCTGCCCGCTTGACGATGCCGAGGGCGCGAACAACCGGTTCGGGCTGCTTCTCCCAGCCGATCTTGAAATTGCCGAGCGAGCGCTGGGCCTGTGCGCCCCAGTACCTGTCCGCAGGGACTTCGACAGGGCCCATCGTGTCGGTTTCGGTTCGGGTGTCCTGGCTCGCCATTGTGTCGTCTCCGGAAGAACTGAATCTGTCATGGGCGGTGTACCAGCTTGGTTGCCAAGAGCAATCAAGCCGCTTGCCGAGTTGGGGCCCATGGCTTAGGCGCGACTTATGGACGAGGATTGGACCCGCCACGGCAAGGTGGCTGCGCGGATCGCCGCGGATGGCGCACTCGAGGTGCGTTGCACGGGGCTGACGACGCAGGCGAAGTACTACAAGACTCTGCTGCGGGAGTTCTTCCGCAAGCATTTCCCGCGCCTGCGCCCCGGCTTTGGCGACTATGGCGTGCACATCTGGATGGAATATACCGGTGATCCGCCCTGGATGGACCTCGACAATCTTGCAAAAGCCCTGCTGGATTCGTTGACCGGCAATGCCTTTGGGGATGACCACCAGGTGGCCCGTCTTCTGGTGGAGCGCCGGGTCGGCGAGCGGGAAGGCATCTGGATGCGGGTGGAAGCGCTGGACTGAGTTTCAGCCGAGCCGCTTGAAGGGCATGGGGATGGCCGAGGCCGAGGCCCGCGCCACCAGCTTGCCCTTCGGATCAAAGCAGTCTGCCTCCATGAAGGCGGCCGAGCGGCCGCGCTTCAGGATGCGCGCGTCCACATGGGCCGGACCGGGCATCAGGCGCGAGAGGTAGGACACCTTCATCTCGAGCGTGGGCGCGGTCATGGTGACATTGGAGTCGATGATGACACAGGTGCTCATCGCCTCGTCCAGCATGGCGGCGATGAAGCCGCCCTGGACCGCGCCGGTCGGGTTGGCGAAGGCGCCGGGTACGTCGAAATCCATCCGGATGCTGCGCTCATTCTGGCAGACTTCGGTGAGGCGCATACCGAGCGTATCGGAGCAGGGCGGGCGTTTCTTCGTGTTCTGAAACCTCGCGAGCATCTCCGCATCGCTCATCCGGGGCTTTTCGTCTGCGCCGGGGCCGGGCGGGTTCATTTGCGGCGGAAGGCGTCGAGATTGACCACGGTGTTGGCATCCTCGTCGCCCACGGCCTTGTTGCTCGGGCCAGTTGCCGGAGCCATGGCGGGCGCAATCACGCTCTCGTCGGAATTCGCCGCGGCGGTGTCTTCAATCGTCAGGCCGAAGTTGACGGAAGGGTCCACGAAGCGCGTGACCGCCGAGAATGGAATCGAGAGATGCTGGGGCACGCCGGAGAACTTCAGGATGATCTCGAAGTGACCGTCATGGACTTCCAGGTCCCAGAACTGGTGCTGGATCACGATGGTCATGTCCTCTGGGAACTGTTCGGCAAGGTGATCTGCAATCTGTACGCCCGGCGCCCGGGTGCGAAAGGTGATGTAGAAGTGGTGATCTCCGGGTGTCTGGCAGTTGTCCTGTGCCGTTCTTATGGCTTCGCGCACAACGCCGCGCATGGCGGCCTGGGTCAACGTGTCATAGCCAATATAGTCTGTCACTCGCCCTCTCCTTCGACCAATCGACGGCACATTATTGAGTGCCCCTGAAACCCGCAATTGGCTTCCCTGCCTGAGCGAGCCCATGCCGGTGTGTCACCTGTCAGCCCGTGATCACCCACCAAGCGAAGGGGCGGTATATGAGAGAAAGCCGCCGACTGTAAGGTTAAATTTTGGAATTGTTGCTGGCCAAAGAAGATTGTTGCAGGAAATCCGCAGCCAGGTGCAGATCCTGTTGCACAATTTTCTCAGGCCATTGACGCACCTGCGAGAGCGTGGTCACCAGACTTCGCGCGACGCACGAACACAGCTCCGTCATTGATCGCGGCGCGGGGTCGTCTAAAGACTATGCCAGCGCCTTTGACTCGAGGGAGTGTGCCTTGTTTCGAAAACCATCCGACCTCGCATGCCTGTGGATTGCTGCAGTCACGGTCCTGGCCGCCCCAACGGCCCTGGCCAAGGAGGGCATGTTTACCCCGGACCAGCTGCCGGAGATTGCTGACGATCTTGCCGCCACGGGGCTGGCGCTCGATCCGTCATCCCTTACCGAACTGACAGGCTTTCCCATGGGCGCGGTGATCTCCCTGGGGGGGTGCACCGCATCCTTTGTCTCCGGTTCGGGCCTGGCTGTGACCAACCACCACTGCGCGCGCGGGTCGATCCAGTACAATTCGACCACCGACCAGAATTACCTTGAGACGGGTTTCCTCGCCAATCGGTTCGTCGACGAAGTGCCGGCCGCGCCGGGCACCCGCATTTACGTTACAGTGGACGTTCGCGATGTCACCGAGCGGGTTCGCGAAGGCCTCGACGAGTTGGAACGCGGGCGCGATGTCTACAGCGCAATCGAGGACCGGCGAAAGGCCATCATTGCCGAGTGCGAAGAGCAGGCCGGACACCGTTGCCAGGTGGCGTCTTTCTATGGCGGGGCCCAGTACAAGCTGATTGACCGGCTGGAAATCCGTGACGTCCGACTTGTTTACGCGCCGGGCGATTCCATCGGCAAGTATGGCGGCGACATCGACAACTGGATGTGGCCACGCCACACGGGCGATTTCGCCTTCTACCGCGCCTATGTCGATCGGGACGGCATGCCGGCAGATTATGACCTTCGGAATGTCCCCTACCAGCCGGATCACACGCTAGAGGTGTCAGCCTCGGGCCTCAGCAAGGGTGATTTCGTCATGGTACTGGGTTATCCAGGGCGGACGTCACGTTATGCGCGTCTCGTGGAGGTCGAAAACACCTTCGGCTGGCAGTATCCCGTCTGGATCGAACTGCTGGAAAACTGGATCGAGGCGATTGAGACTGCTGCGCCGGAGGGCACCGATGCACGGATCAAGTATGAGTCGCGGTTGGCTGGGCTCAACAATTTCCTGAAAAACCTTGGCGGGCAAATCGAAGGTGCCGAGCGCGTGGGCCTCGTCGAGCGCCGGGCCCAGCGAGAACAGGCCCTGGAAGTTTGGGCCTCACAACGCCCCGATGGCAGCCAGTATCTGAAGGCCATCCGCCAACTGGACCGCGTCAGTGAACAGATCGCTGCGTCCAACCGGCGCGCTTATTGGTACGATCAGGTCCGCCGGCCACAGCTGTTGCGGGCTGCACAGCGTCTTTATCGCTTGGCCCGCGAGCGTGAGAAGCCCAATGCAGAGCGGGAGCCGGGCTACCAGGAACGGGACATGGCGTTTTTCCGCCAATCCATGGAGGCGATCGACCGGCGCTTCGACCCGGCCGTCGACAAGACCGAATGGCTTGTGTTCCTGGAAGGCTACATGGCACAGCCAGCCGCCGCCCGGATCCGTGCCTATGACCGCGCCCTCGGCCTGTCCAACGGTTACGATGTCCAGCGGGTCTCCGCGCTCCTTGACGGCTTCTATGCCGTGACCGAGCTTGACGATGTGCAGACGCGCCTGTCGCTGATGGAGGCCGATGTGGCAACGCTTGAAGAGAGCGAAGACCCGTTCATGCGCATGGCCGTGGCACTATACGACACCGACCGCGCCCTGGAAGAAGCCGATGAGGAGCTGGCCGGGCGCAGGGCTACGCTCCGGCCTGCCTATATGGACGCGGTGCGCGCCTGGCAGGCCGATCTTGGCTCGACCACTTATCCTGATGCAAACTCCACGCTCCGGGTGAGCTATGGCACGGTGATGGGGCCTCCCGATGGCGGCCCGGCCTTCACCACGCTGGAAGAAATCGTCGAAAAGCATACGGGCGAGCCACCCTTCAATTCCCCGCAGGCACAGCTTGACGCGATCGCCGCGCGCGACCACGGCCCCTATGCCATGGACGAGATTGCCACCGTGCCCGTCAACTTCCTGTCAGACCTGGACGTGACCGGTGGCAATTCCGGCTCGGCCACGCTGAACGCCAATGGGGAACTGGTCGGTCTCTTGTTTGACGGAACACTTGAGAGCGTCAATTCGGACTGGGATTTCGACGCGGAGACGACGCGCGCCATCCATGTCGATTCGCGCTACATGCTTTGGGTGATGGACCAGATTGACGGGGCAGGGCGCTTGATCAAGGAGATGAGCCTGATTGGCCTGCCGCAAGAAACCCAGCCAGAGGCGACAGTGCCAGAACCAATCCAGCCAGAGGCGCCGGACCGGCCAGCCAGCTCCGAGCTGGAGATGGACACAGCCCCAACGCCTTAGGGCCGCTCAAGCCACACCGGCAGCCTTCCAGGCCTCTTTCGGCCAGCGCCTGTGTTGCCAGAACCATTGGCCCGGATGCTCCTTCACCCGTTCTTCGAGGAACGCATTTATGGCGCGCACCGTGGCCGCGAGGTCGTCTGAGGCGTTGCCGGTCTGGGCTTGCTCGATCGGTTCATGGATGGTGACGCGGAAACGTGCGGGTCCCGTGCGCACGGTGGAGACCGGGACAATCGGCACATTGTACTTCTGGGCAAGGCGGGCCGGGCCGGGCTGGGTCATGGCATCATGTCCGAGGAAGGGCAGTGACAGTCCCGTGTTGAACTTCTGGTCGTTCATCAGGGCCACGGCGCGGCCTGATTGCAGGGCGCGCATCAACTCGCGCGTTCCAAGCCCCTTCGGCGCCAGCACGCCGATGCCATAGGCCTGGCGCAGGGCATTGATCCTGCGGTCGATGTGCGGGTTGTTCAGCATGCGATAGGTGACAAGGCAGTCAAGCGGGCGCCGGCAGATCACCGCCGCCATCACCTCCCAGTTGGCAAAGTGTCCAGAGACGAGGACTGCGCCGCGCTGGCCGCTCCGGATTTCATCAAGCCGTTCGGCCCCGACCACATCGACACGCTGGCCGTCATAGGGATCGATTTTCGGAAGATGTGGCAGTTCCCCCGCCGTGCGACCGGCGCTTTCCCATGCGGCCAGCGCGGTCTCACGCACTTTCGCCTCCGGCCAGTCGGGAAAGGCCATGGCAATGTTGCGCATCGCAGTGCGGTGCTGGGAGAGCCGCGGGCCGATCCTGCGCAGCAGCCAGCCGCCAAAGTTCGAGGCCCGGTCCGGGCCCAGCGCCTTCATGGGCGCCCAGTAGACCCAGTCCCAGGCCAGCGCTTCCAGTCGCCACTGGAAGCGCTGCCAGAAGGTGGAGCGATCGTCGATGTCTTTCGGGCGGACGTAGTTGTCAGTCTTCGATGCCATTTCCAAATGTCTCTATGGCGCGCGCCAGGGCCGCGTCCAGTATTTCGAGGTCCTCGCCGAAGTCCATCTTCACGGGCCAGGTGAGAATGTCGTCGCGGCCCCCGCGCGGCAGGCGCACATAATCCTTTTCGGTCGTGATCAGTCGCGCACCATGCCCGGCTGCCAGTTTCCGCAAGAAGCTGAGATCTGCGGGCTTGAAGACGTAGTGATCGTCAAATCCGATCCCGTCGCGCAGGTCCGCACCAGCCTCCTTCAGGCTGTCAAAGAACTTGATTGGCCGGCCAATGCCCGCAAAGGCGACCAGCGCTGCATCCGGCACCGGGCCCCGGGGCACCAGATCTGCCGCTAGCGCGCCATCGCTGACCTGTCGCGGCAGTCTCTTGCCCTTGCCCACCATGATGCGCAGGTCGGCGCGGGAATTGGCGGTGTTGTAGGGCTCGCGCATGGGACCCTTGGGAAGGCAATACCCATTGCCGAACCCCGCCTCGGTATCGATGACGAGAAAGCTCAGTGTCTTGTCCAGCGAGGGGGTCTGGAAGCCATCATCCATCACGATCACCTCAACGCCGTCATCCGCCATGGCCCGGGCTGCGGCGACTCGGTCCCGGCCTATCCAGCTCTCCCCGGAGGCGGCGAGCATCAGTGGCTCGTCCCCAACATCGCCGGCATCGTGAATGGTTTGGTCGACCCGTGTTGGCGTTCGTGTGCGCCCGCCATGGCCGCGCGACAGGGTTGCGGCGCGATGGCCCATCGCAGTCAGGCGCTCGCGGACAAGCGCCACGATCGGCGTCTTGCCAACACCGCCGACGGTGACGTTTCCGATACAGATGACGGGGCAGGGCGCAGGCGCTATCACGGCCCGCCGCCAGCGTCGCCTGAAACCCCAGATGTAAAGGGATTCCAGCGGTGTCAGCAGGGCGCGGGTCAGCGGCGCAGCCTCTCGCGATCTGGGGTCGAGGCCGTGTTTCCAGAAATGCGGAGGTTTCATGGGTGCGCTTGATTATTCATAAGGGCGACCAACGCACCGGCGGCCTGTTCAAGGGGTGTTTCAGCATCACTGAGAAAGGAGCCGAGCGCGTCGGACATGGACGCATCCATCGGAGACAGATGCTCCCTGAGGCCCTGGCTGAGCGCATCGGTTGAGGCTGCAATCTCGACCAGCCCGCGCGCGTTCAGTTCGCTGAAAAGATCCTCGAAATTGAACCCATAAGGCCCGGTCACAAGCCGCTTTCCCAGTTGCAGAGGTTCTATCGGATTATGACCGCCGATGCCCTCCACACTTGCACCTCCGAGGAACACCGCGTCGGCCATCCTGTACCAGAGGCCCATTTCCCCGATCGTGTCGGCCAGCAGCACCTGGGTGTTTTCGGTTGGCCGCTCATTCAGGCTGCGCCGCACGAATGAGAGCCCCTGCCGGGAAAGTAATTCTGCCACCTCTGCTGCGCGCTCGGGGTGGCGAAGGGCAATGACAAGGGCTGCATCGGGCGCCGCGGCCCTGGCGGCTTGCAGGAACATTTCCTCCTCTCCGGGGTGGGTCGATGCGGCGAGGATGCATTTTCGCCCGGCGAGGAACTGGCCGCGCATGTGTTCCACCGCCTGCACGTCGACCGGGGGGGGCGGCAGCCCCCGCTTCAGGTTACTGGCGGCATTGACGGGTTTACCCGCAAGCGCCTCAAGCGAACTGGCGGTGTCGGCATCGGCGGGCAGGATGAGATCGAATGAGCCGAAGAGCCGCCTGGCCGTCGCCGGCCAGCGCCCCCATGAGGAAGTGCTCTTGTGGGTCATGCGCGCGTTCACGAGTGCGAGGGGTGTGCCGTGACTTGCCGCCCCGACCAGCAGGTTTGGCCAGATCTCACCCTCGGCAAGCACGGCAAGATCGGGTTGCCAGTGGGAGAGGAACCGCCGCGCCGCCGCCGGAGTGTCTACCGGTGCCATCTGTTGCAGGCCACCGGTGGGGAGCCGCCCACCAATCAGGTGCGCAGCCGTCATCGTCTGGCAGGTCAACAGGTAGGAAAGGTTCTGATCGCGAGCCGCCAGCTTTCCAGCCAGGCCGAGCAGTATCTGCGCCTCGCCAACGCTTGCGCCATGCATCCAGACCAGCGGTCCGGGCGGTCGCTCTGGAAGCTGGCGTGCCAGCCTTTCATTCAATCGCTCAGGGCTCTCCTTGCCGGACCTGGCCCTGTGCGCCAGGATCAAGGGCACAAATGGCGCAAGACCAAGCGTTGCCAGTCGATAGAGGACCAGTCCGGGTGTCACGCGGCATCCTTCATGTCGCAGCCTTCGTCAGCGCCATGACCAACCAGATATTCAGCTCGCGCATTCGCGGCTTCCAGGCTGGCCTGCAGGGCGCTTCGCAAACCCTCGCGCGAGAGGTCGGATGCGTCGATCGGTTCTCCAAAAACAATCGCACCCCGCCCGAACAGTCCCGGCAGGACCATCCGGTCCCAACTCTTCAGGCGCGAGCGGTTTGAGACGGCCAGCGCATAGGCCATGACGCGAGCGTGCGAACGCTTTGCCAGGACAAGCGCGCCATCGCTCACTTCAAGGGCAGGCCCCCGGGGGCCGTCGGGGGTCACACACAGCGCGCCACCCGATTTCAGGAGGCGAACGGCGCTTGCAATGGCGCGCACACCGCCCTTGTCCTTGTCGCGTTTGCGGGCATTGGCCTTGGACCCCCTGATGGTTCCGATGCCGAGATGGTCCAGCGCCTTAGCCACAGGTTCGGCGTCGCGCGAGAGCGACACAAGCATGGAGACGCCACCGCGGGGCTCGGCCCAGTGTCGCATCACCCGGGTCCAGCCCGATGGCAAAAGCAGGATTTGTTCATGCCAGGCGGCCACGAGGACTCCCTGCTGGCCGGTCCAGGCCGCCCGGGCGGGCCCTGAGCCTTCGACCTGCCAGCGGATCGTGCGCCCGACAAGCGCCATCCAGCCCCAGATCAGGTAGCTGAGCACAAAGATGATGATCGGGGATTTGAGGAGCGACTTCATACAGCGTCGCTTATACGGATTGCGGGCGGGGTGACCAGTACGGGTCTCCAGTGTGATCTCAGTCACGGTTAACGCTCCGTCGATGGTTTGCCTCCAGTTGCCATGTCCGTTTTCAGCACAGTTTATCGCGTTGGGGATATGACTAACGCTCAATCAAAGCGAAGAAATCGCGATTGGGGCGGAAAAGATGAAGTATCTCCCGGCGATCAGCCTCGGGCTTTCTGTTGTATTGGGGATCATTGCATTCCTTGTACTCAGGAGCGGTGAATCAGAACCCACCGTCTCGCAAACCATACCGGTCCGGGAGGTTTCGGCTGCTGCGCCTGTGGAGACCGTTTCGGTTCTTGTGGTCAAAGAGGAGGTTGAGGCCGGCGCGCCGGTGCTCGCCGAGGCCGTTGATGTGGTGGAGTGGCCGCGCGAACTCGTGCCCTCCGGTGCTGTGACGCGGTTGGATGAACTGGTCTCGCCGACCGGCAAGCCCCTTGTGGCCCAGGCCAGCCTCACGCCTGGTGAGCCCGTGCTGGCCGCAAAACTGGCGGAGACCCCCCCGCGCAAAATGCTGTCGCGATCCATACCCGATGGCTTTCGCGCTGTTTCCATCAGCGTGACCAGCGTAACCAACGTGTCCGGCTTCGTGCTGCCCGGCGATCGTGTGGACCTGCTGGCCTATGTGGAAGTGCCCGGAAAGACCGGACATGAAGCTTACAGGCCGGAACTGATCCACGAAAACGTGCTTGTGCTCGGGGTCGACCAGTTCATGGGGTCGGAGGTCGAGGGCGCGCGTCCGGCGAGCCTTGTGACCTTCGCGCTGAAGCCGGAGGATGCAGGGCGCATCACGGCAGCGGCCAGGGACAGCCGCATCGGCCTGGCACTGATCGGCCAGGAAGAGATCAAGTCGAAGTCTCAGCAAACCGAGGATGAGGATGTCGCAGAACCAGTGGTGGTCCCGCGCCCGGCCCCGGCCCCCAGACCGCGCATCGTTCGACATGTCACGCCGCCGTCGCCGCGTCCGGCCACCACCGAAGTCAAGGTTGTCCATGGCACCCGGACCACAACGGTGACCGCGCCCGTTGAGGCCGATGGTCCGATGGATCTCATGGGAGGGCCTTCAGAGTGAGACATGTCTTTGCAACCATCGTGGCGCTGATCGCGCTGATGTTCGGTCAGCAGGCAGAGGCCTGGACGGAGCTGAAAGCCGAAGACGGTGCGCCCGTCCTGACCCTGGAACAGAGCCGGTCGACCGTGGTCCAGACCGATGAGCCCTTCTCGATGATCGTCCTTTCGGACCCAAACATCGCTGAAACAATGGTGACGACTGACCGCTCCTTCTTTGTGCGCGGTCTCCAGCCCGGGGACACGACCATACTGCTCTATGGAGAGGGTGGTGAACTGGTGGAGATGATCACACTGGATGTCACCCTGGGACTGGATGGCCTGCGCCGTGACCTGGACAATATGCTCCCCGGGGAGGAGATCACGATCTATCCCGTCCATGACGGTATCTTTCTGGATGGGCGCGTCACCACCGCCGCCGCGGCCGACATGATCCTGCAGGTGGCCGAGCGCCATGTGCCCGGCGGGGTCGCCAATGGCCTGACGATCCGGGAAAGCCAGCAGGTGATGCTCGAGGTGCGCTTTGTCGAGGCCGGCCGGGACATTGTCCGCGAGATCGGATTTGGCAACACGATCGATGCAAATGACGCCACGGCCGACACGCCATCGGGCCTGCTCTCGGGCCTTGCCGGAAAGACCGTCGCGACATTCACCAATGTCGGCACCGAAAACATCGATGTGACCCTGAGCGCCCTGGAATCGCGGGGCATGATCCGGACGCTGGCCCGGCCCAACTTGATCTCCCTGTCCGGAGATTCCGCGAGCTTCCTGGCCGGTGGAGAAATCCCGGTGCCGGTGCAAACCGACCAGGGCAGCGTGTCGATCACTTATCGGGAGTTCGGTGTACAACTGGACTTCACCCCCACCGTTGTGGGTGACGGCCTGATCAACCTGCAAGTCGCGCCCGAAGTCAGTGCACTGGACACGCGCAATGGTGTGCGCAGTGCAGGAGTGAGTGTTCCAGCGCTATCGGTGCGCAGGGCCCAGACCACGGTCGAGTTGTATGACGGCCAGGCCTTTGCCATTGCCGGATTGCTCCAGAACAGCTTCGAGACGGACACCGCCCAGACCCCATGGATTGCGGATGTGCCGATCCTTGGTGCCCTGTTCGCCTCGCGTCGGTACCAGCGCCGTGAAACCGAGCTGATCATCATTGTCACGCCGCGTCTGGTGCAGCCAGCGCCCCATGTGGACGCCATCGCAACGCCGCTTGATGCGTTTGAGGCACCCAGCCCGGCCGAGATTTTCCTCGAGGGTCGCCTCGTTGCCGAAGGCTCGGCCAACCAGCAGGAAAGGGTTCAGCCATGAAGACGATCGAAAGGCGCGTGCCAGGACTCATCATGGTCATGCTTCTCGCCGGCTGCGTGAACCATGACCACCAGAATGTTGAGCTTCTGGGCGGCGCAACCGAATATAATATCCAGCTGCATTCGGTGCGCGATGCCGAGCGCCCGAACGAGAAGGAAATCGCCGACGCCAAGGGCAGCACGGGAGCCAACGCCGTTGCCGCCCTGCGCCAACGCGGCGGGAAGTCTGCCGGGAGTTCGAATCCATGAGCTTTGTTTCAAGACAGGGCTTGGAAGTCGCAGCACTTCTTGGCCAGCACAGGCAGGCAAGCCTCAACGCACACGGGATCGCATCGCAATCCCTCGAGCAGGTCGCGATTGCCCCTGAGTCCAGCGAGTTGCCTGGCGACCTGGTGGTGATCGATTTTGCCGAGGCTTCAGCCGAAACACTCCTGCAGTCCTATGCCCTTCGCCGTCCCGATTGCGCCATGCTGCTGATCGGAAACGACTTGCCGATGCAGGCGGTGCGGAGCCTTTTCCGTTTTACCGCCTCGGACGTGCTCGACGCCGATTGTGGACCGGCCGACGTTCAGGCTGCATGTGAACGACTGTCCGCACAGTTCAGCAAGGGCGACCCGAAGACCGCTGAACCGAGTGGAGCGGGCTGTTGGGCCCTGCGCGGCGCTGTTGGTGGGTCGGGTGTGACGACGCTTGCGATCGAAATGGCCTTTGCCGCCCTGCGCGAGCGTCCAAGCTGGCGCGTCTGCCTGGTTGACCTGAACCTCACCGACGGGGTTTCTGCCGCATTTCTCGATGCGCAGAAAAAGTTGGATGTGGGCGCTCTGGCCAGTTCGCCTGAGCGCATAGATGGCAGTCTGCTCGGCGCTTATGCCTATGAGCATCCCAAGGGCATCTACCTCATGGCGGCCCCGCGCAATCCCGCCGCAGAGCAACTCGCGCGGTCTGAAGGTGTGCTGGCCCTTCTGGATGTGACCTGTTCGATGTTCGACCATGTCATCGTGGACATGCCGCGCCATCGTTCACCCTGGTCCGATAATGTGCTTGGCGCCGTGGACGAGGTTTTCATCGTCAGCGAATTGACGGTGCCCAGCCTGCATGCCGCCGGGGACCTGTGCCGGGAGACCGACGCGCTGAGGCAGGGCAATCCCTCGCGCCTCCTGCTGAACCGCATGTTCGCCAAGCGAAGCCACCGCCACAGCTTCCCGATCGAAAAGGCCGAGCGCGCCATTCACAGGAAGATCGATCACACAATCCGGTCTGACTGGGAACACGCGCGCATGGCCGTCAATCTCGGCATGCCCATCGCGCAGGTCAAACCGAAGAGCCCTCTGGTGAAAGACGTCGCGGACTGTATCGATCAATTGCTTGGCGCAGAGGCTGCGGCGCAATCGAGGGCGGCATGATGGGACGGTTTTCCGCAGGATTGGCACAGCGCGATGTCGAGGCGCGTCCGATATCACCCGAGCCGCAGGTGCACGAGCCAATGCCCGAATCCGTCGCGGCGGCTGAGGATCGCGAGAGCCAGATGCTGGATGCCAAGCTGCGCATCCATGCCCGGCTGATCGACGAACTGGACCTGAGCGCGATTGAGCGTCTTCAGGAAGACCAGCTCCGCGGCCAGGTGCGCACGATCGTGCAGGAGATCATCCGCAGCGAGGGGCTTGCGCTGTCAGGCGCGGAGATCGCTGAGTTTGCCAACGCGGTGTTTGACGAGATGACCGGGCTTGGCCCCATCGAGCCGCTTCTCAAGGACGATTCCATTGCCGACATCCTGATCAATGGTGCCCACCAGATTTACATTGAGCGGGGCGGGGAGCTCGAGCTGGCTCCGGTGCGCTTTGCCGACAATGACCACTTGCTGCGCATTGTGAACCGGATCGTCGCCGGTGTCGGGCGACGGGTCGATGAGAGCCAGCCCCTTGTCGACGCCCGGCTTGCGGACGGATCACGGGTGAACGCCGCCATCTCGCCCGTGGCCATTGACGGTCCGCTCGTCTCGATCCGCAAGTTCAAGAAAAATCCGCTGACCCTGGACAAGCTGGTCGGCTTTGGCGCGATGCCGCAAGCCATGGCCGACTTCATTGCAGGGGCTGTGAAGTGCCGCGCCTCGACCATCATTTCCGGCGGCACGGGTTCGGGCAAGACGACGCTGCTGAATGCGCTCTCGGCCTCGATCAGCCACAAGGAACGCCTTATCACCATCGAGGACGCCGCCGAACTGCAGCTCATGCAGCCCCATGTGGCACGAATGGAAACGCGCCCCCCCAACATCGAGGGCAAGGGCGAGATCAAGCAGCGCGAACTGGTGAAGAATGCCCTGCGTATGCGCCCTGACCGGGTGATCCTCGGCGAGGTGCGCTCGGAGGAAGCCTTCGACATGCTTCAGGCCATGAATACGGGCCATGAGGGCTCCATGGCCACGATCCACGCCAACAACCCCCGCGATGCCATCACGCGCCTCGAACAGATGGTCGCCATGGGCGGGCTGAAGATCTCCGAGGATGCAATCCGCGGCCAGATCGCAGCGGCGGTGAACCTGATCGTGCAGGCGACCCGCCTTTCCGACGGCTCGCGCAGGGTGATCTCGATCGCCGAGATCACGGGCATGGAGGGGCGTATTGTCCAGATGCAGGAAATCTTCCGTTTCGAGCGCAGCCATACCGATGATGACGGTAAGGTCCACGGCTCTTTCCGCGCCACGGGCATCCGGCCGAAGTTTCTCGATGAGATGAACCGGCGGGGCGTGCATATGCCCGACACCATGTTCGATCCGGCAACGGCGCTCTAAGTCGATGGAGCTGGCCGGCCTCATTCCTGATCCTGCGGAGCTCGGTCCCCGCACCAGCCTGGCCATCGTGATCGGCCTGGGCGCGGTTGCCCTGTTCATTTCGGCCTGCGCGGGTCTGTTCAGCGAAGCGAAAACCCGGCGCATTATGAACCGCCGGTTGCGGTTCAAGGAAAAGACCGAAAGCACCGCCGAACTGATTGTCGAACTCAGGCGCCAGCGCGCCCTTGATGAGGATGGCAATTTCAGGCTGGCGGTGAAGTGGTTCAACCGGCTCGTCCTGCGCTCGGGACTGCGCTTCCAGCCTGTGAAATGGGCCGTCATGTCGCTGGCCTTCGGCGGGGCTGTAGGCGCACTTGTCTACTGGAGAATGCCCAACCTGCCGCTGGCCCTTGCGGCAGGTGCCATCCTTGCCTCAGCCGCGCCCGTCCTTTCCCTGAAGTTCATCGCGGGCCGGCGGGCCAGGACGCTGGCCAAGCAACTCCCGGACGCCCTCCAGATCGTCGTGCGCAGCCTTGAGGCGGGCCATCCCGTACCGGGAGCGATTGCCCTTGTAGCCCGGGAGATGCCCGACCCGATCGGCACGGAATTCGGCATGGCGGCAGATGAGATGGCTTATGGTTTCTCGCTGACCCGGTCGGTTGAAAGACTCGCCAATCGGGCGGGTGATCCCGATGTCGACCTGTTTGCCGCAACAGTGCGCCTCCAGGAGCGCACGGGCGGGAATCTGTGCGACCTGCTCAAGACCAATGCGTCCACCGTGCGCGAGCGCCAGACTCTGCGTCTCAAGGTCAAGGCAGCCTCTGCGGAGGGGCGTGCCTCGGCCATGATCCTGACCGCTGCGCCATTTGTGGTGATGGGGGCCGTGCATCTGCTTCGCCCCGAATTCTACGGTCTCGTCGCCCATGAAAAGCTCTTCAAGTACTGCATGATCGGTTTCGGTGTCTGGATGCTCATCGGCAATGTGATCATGAACAAGATGATCAATTTCAGGTTCTGAGACGATGGAAAGCCTTCTCTCATCCTCGAACATTGGCGCGCTGCTCTTCGCCCTGGCCCTTCTGGTGGCGGCACCGGGACTTTTCATCGTTGCCAGGGCGGCCGGCATCAATGAACAGATCGGATCGCGCCTGCTGGGCAAGCGGCGCCAGGGGGAAACCGAAACGCAGTCAAGCTCGGCCAGGCTCATCGCAGACCGACTGGGCGAGGTGGCCCAGAAGGCGATGCCGAGTAACTCAGACGAGACAAATGCGATACGCTTCCGGTTGCTTCGGGCGAGGCTGACCCACCCAAATGCGGTCGCGCTTTTCTACGGGGCGCGAATGCTCGGGCTCATCGTGTTTCCGGTTCTGGTGCTCCTAGCCTTGCTGTTTTTGGATACTGAAAGCCTTCCCGGCTGGTTCCCGCTGGCTGCTATGGGGTTTGCAGCCATGCTCGGCCTCGCGCTTCCCGGCATCATCGTTGACCGGCGCATAGACCGGGCAGAGTTGGAGTGTTCGGAAGGGTTTCCGGACATGATGGACCTGCTGGTGGCTTGTGTGGAAGCCGGGCTGAGCCTGGACGCGGCGGTGCTGCGTGTGTCGGACGAGCTGGAACTGCGGCATGTTGAACTGTCGCTCAACCTCAAAACGCTGGCACTGGAAATGCGGGCCGGGCGGTCAAGGCGCGCGGCTTGGAAGGCGTTCGCCGAACGCGTCGGGCTCGAGGAGGCCAGTTCGCTCGCCACAATGTTGCGTCAGTCTGAGGAGATGGGCACCAGCCTTGGCGAAACCCTGCGGATCTTTTCCAGTGACATGCGCCAGAGACGCATGCTGATGGCAGAAGAAAAAGCCATGGCGCTGCCGGCGAAGATGACTGTTCCGCTGATCCTGTTTGTGTTTCCGGTCCTGCTGGGCGTCCTGATCGTTCCCGCGATCATTCGCTTCCAGTCATTCATGTGAGCGCGCAGAAGGCCGTCTCGAGGTCAGCTTTCAGGTCGTGCGGGTCTTCAAGGCCGACATGTATGCGCAGCAGGGGGCCGGTGAAACCAGGGCGGGCGACCTTTCGGTTCAACTGTGGATCGCAGGGGATCAGCAGGCTTTCATAGCCACCCCAGGAAAAGCCCATGCCAAAGAGTTCAAGTCGCCTGAGCATGTTATGAACGGCGTCAATCGGCACCGGTTGCAAGACAAGACCAAACAAGCCGCAGGCGCCGTCAAAGTCGCGCTTCCAGATGTCGTGGTCGGGATGTGAGGGCAGGGCGGGGTGGATGACCCTTGCGACTTCGGCACGGCTCTCAAGCCAACGCGCCAGCACCAGGCCGCTGTCCTCATGGCGTTTCAGGCGGGTTTCCAGCGTTCGCAGGCCTCGCAGGGCGGCATAGGCGTCATCCGGCGACAGGGAAATGCCCCAATCCTCGCTGCATTCGGCAATGCGCTGGGCGAGCGCGGTGTTGGAAGTCATCACCGCTCCGCCGAAGGCATCGGCATGGCCAATGACATACTTGGTCAGCGCCTGGACTGAGATGTCGATGCCATGGTCCAGCGGGCGGTGAAACAGGCCCGCGCCCCAGGTGTTGTCCATGATCGTGACCAGACCACGAGACCGCGCAAATTTGGCCATGGCAGGCGTGTCGACGAGTTCGAAAGTGAGCGAGCCAGGACTTTCAAGGACGATGGCGCGCGTGTGCTCACCGATCAGCGCATCAAGTGCTCCGGCTGTGGCCCGCGGATCGAAACGCGTCACCTCAATGCCCATTCTGTGCAGGCGGCGTTCGCAGAACCTGCGCGTGGGCCCATAGATGGTGTCGGCGATCAGGGCGTGGTCACCAGCCTCGAGAACTGCCGACATGGCAAGGGCGCACGCACCAAGACCATTGGGCGCAAGACGCACATGGCTGGCATTCTCAAGCGCGGCCAGGCCGGCCTCCAGCTCGCGGTGGACTGTCAGTCCCATACGTCCATAGCTTGGCCGGGCCGAATAGAGCTCGGCGGGGTCTTTGAACAGGACCGTTGATCCGCGTTCCACGGGTGGATTGACAGTGGGCGGATCAAGCCTGTCCTTGCGGTTGTGTATCAGGCGCGTCTGGATCTTTCGCCCGGTCAACGCGCCGGGCCTGTTTCGATCGCACAGCCCTCCGTAGAGGCCCATTCGGTCCAGGACCCGTCATAGACGGCCACATCGTCCCGTCCGAGACGCGCGAGCGCGAGGGCGAGCGTTGAGGCGGTCACGCCCGAGCCGCATGTGGTGATCACAGGCCCGTCGGAGAGGTTGAATAGGGCTTGAAGGTCTTCGCGGGATTTCATCCGGCCATCGGGGGCCACCAGCGAGCCCGCTGGCACATTGCGCGCGCCCGGCATGTGGCCGGATTTGAGGTCGGCGCGCGGTTCCGGCTCCTCCCCGGTGAAGCGGCCAGGCGGCCTGGCGTCGATGATATCCCAGTTGCCCTCCTCAAGCGCCCTTGCGACTTGCTGGCGGTTCTTGACGAGGTCGCTGCGAAAGCGCGGGGTGAAATGGCGCTCCACCGCGACCGGGGGCATGTCTTCAACCTCGCCGCCCGCCTCCAGCCATGCGCCATAGCCCCCATCGAGCACCATCACGTCCTGCACGCCCATTACACGCAACGTCCACCAGACCCGCGCGGAGGCCATGAACCCATTGCGGTCATAGACAACCAGCCGGTTTCCATCGCCAATTCCCAGTTTGCGCGCCCTGGATGAGAACTTCACCGTGTCGGGCAACATGTGAGGGAGGTCGGTGTCGGAATTCGAGATCTTGTCGATATCGAAGAAGACCGCGCCTGGAATATGGCCCTGCTTGTATTCAGCATGGGCCTGTCCGGCCTTTTCGTGAAAACCTGGATACCAGGTTGCCTCGATCACACGCAGGTCCGGGGCATCGATATTGTCCTTCAGCCATTCGGCCGAAACAAGCGGGTCAGGTGTCGGCATGGCCATGATCAGCCCTCCATCCAGGGCGGTGTCGGAAGCCCCTTTGAGCGCAGGAATTCCGGGTTGAAAAGTTTCGACTGGTAGCGGTTTCCATAATCGCAGAGGATCGTCACGATGGTGTGGCCAGGTCCCATTTCGCGGGCCATGGCGATCGCGCCGGCGATGTTGATGCCGGCCGATCCGCCAAGGCAAAGGCCCTCTTCGAGTACGAGGTCGAACAGGATCTTCAGGGCGGTTTCGTCGGTCAGGCGGAAGGGATGATCCACTTCCAGCCCCTCCAGGTTTGCCGTGATGCGGCTCTGGCCGATGCCTTCCGTGATCGAGGTGCCTTCCGATTTCAGCTCCCCCTCGGCATAGTAGCCATAGAGGGAGGCGCCGCCGGGGTCGGCAAGGCCGATCTTGATGCCCGGCTTGCGCTCGCGCAGGGCCTGGGCGACGCCGGCCAGCGTGCCGCCAGACCCAACGGCACAGATGAACCCGTCGACCTTGCCATCTGTCTGCTCGAAAATTTCCGGTCCCGTGGTTTCATAGTGCGCCCGGCGATTGGCGGTGTTGTCGAACTGGTTGGCCCAGATCGCGCCATTGGGTTCGGACGCGTCAAGCTCCTCGGCAAGCCTGCCGCTGTAGCGGGCATAGTGGTTCGGGTTGGAGTAGGGCACAGCGTCGACTTCAATGAGCCGGGCGCCGAAAAGCCGGATCGCGTCCTTCTTCTCCTGGCTCTGGGTACGGGGAAAAACGATCACGGACTTGTATCCGAGCGCATTGCCAACCATTGCCAGGCCAATCCCTGTGTTGCCGGCCGTGCCCTCGACAATGGTGCCGCCGGGTTTGAGGCGGCCAGAGGCCTCTGCATCCCGGATGATGCCGAGGGCAGCGCGGTCCTTCACGGATTGGCCGGGATTCAGGAACTCGGCCTTGCCGAGAATGTTGCAACCGGTTTCTTCCGATGCGCGCCTGAGCCTGATCAGTGGCGTATTTCCGATGGCGTCCACGACCGAATTGTGGATGGTCATGCAGGTCTCCTCGAATTTCATCGCAGGCTATTGCCCAGTGCGCTGTAATACAAGTCAAAGCGATTGATCCGGTTGGCGCGGCCCTGCGTAAAGATGGCGATAGATAGTTCGCGCCACGAGGTCAGTTTTGAAGAACGAAGTTTATGAGGCATTCATGCTTGACCACGCCGTCGGTGCCCTGAATTCCGGGCTCCACGT
>CAZVES010000006.1:0-24254 GCA_964625835.1 uncultured Hyphomonadaceae bacterium | reverse complement strand
TGGACCCTGGCCAGAATGTCCCCGCCCACTCCCATTCCGCGATGGAGGCGACCGTTGTCCTCGACGGCGAGCTGGAAGTCGACGGCGAGGTTTTCAGCGTGGGTGACATCACGCTTGGCGTGCCCGGTGAGGTGCACCGGCCAGCCGCCCATGGGCACCGGGCCTGCATCTGTTTCGTTGCAAGGGGGAACAAGCCTTTCTGGAGACTGACCTGATGAGCAAGTTGAAGTGGACCATCACCTCGCTGGGTGCATGCGTCGCAATGGGGGTGCCCTCCTTTGCAGACAATGCCTCGACCGGCGCAGCGCCGGCCTGGAATCCGTCGCCCGGTGACGTGATCGCCTTCGATGTGCTGCGGCAGGGCAGTTCGTTCGGACGCCATGTCGTTCGTTTCAGCGAAACAAGCGATGGTAGCCTCGAAGTCGAAGTCGATGTTGATCTCAAGGCCGGGCTGGGGCCGATCACGCTTTTTCGGTATGAACTCGATGCAACCGAAATCTGGAAGGACGGCAAGCTTGTCGCGCTTGAGGGCCGGGTCAACGATGACGGCACACGCGAAACCGTGCGCGCGACAAGCAAAGGAAACAGCCTCGTCGTGGACGGTGATGGATACAACGGCGAAGTGGCCCCGGATATCCTGCCCGCAAGTCACTGGAACGTTGCCCAGACACGGGCTCAGCGCCTTCTGTCCTCGGAGAATGGCGAACTCATTGAGGTGTCCGTCCAGCCGCTCGGTCGCGAAACCATTGAGGCCGGGGGCAGATCGGTGGCTGCCAACAAGTACCTGATGGACAGCGATATTGATGTAACGATTTGGTATGATGATGCCGGGCGCTGGCTTAAACTCGCCTTCGAAGCGCGGGGCCAGTCCATAGAGTACGTGCTTGAAGAACCATACTAGCATGGCCGCCCTCAGACTCGTGCTGGGCGACCAGCTAAGCCACAATCTGTCAAGTCTTTCTGACATGGACAAGCAAGAGGACGTGGTCCTGATTGCAGAAGTACAGTCTGAAGCGACCTATGTGCGGCATCACAAGCGTAAGATTGCCTTCATCTTCTCGGCCATGCGCCATTTCGCTGACGCGTTGCGGTCTGACGGCGTGAACGTGCGCTATGTAAAATTCGACGATGACGACAATGCGGGGAGCCTGAAGGCTGAGGTGGCTTGTGCCCTCGAGGAGAAACCGGGCCGTTTCGACAAGGTGGTTGTGACGAAACCGGGCGAGTGGCGGCTCCTGGACGACATGCAGTGCTGGGAAGGCACGTTCGGCACCCCGGTCGAACTTCGCGACGACGACCGCTTCATTGCCAGTCTCGCCGAGTTCGCCGATTGGGCGGAAGGCCGCAAGCAATTGCGCATGGAGTATTTCTACCGGGACATGCGGCGAAAAACCGACCTGCTGATGAAGGGCGATGAACCGGCCGGCGGTGAATGGAACTACGACCAGGCCAACCGCAAAAGCCTGCCCAAATCTGCATCGCCGCCCGAACGCATCGCCTTCGAGCCTGACGAAATCACCCGGGATGTGCTCTCACTGGTCGAGGCGCGCTTCGACAACCATTTCGGCAGCCTCGAGAATTTCGACTATGCCGTTACCCATGAAGACGCGGAAAAGGCGCTGGTCCACTTCGTTGACGACATCCTGCCCTGCTTTGGCGACTATCAGGACGCCATGGCCAAAGGGGAGGCCTTCCTCTGGCATTCACTCCTTTCGGCCTACCTCAATTGCGGCCTGTTGGATCCCCTGGACGTGTGCAGGCGCGCCGAGGCGGCGTGGCAGGAGGAGCGTGCCCCGCTGAATGCGGTGGAGGGCTTCATCCGACAGATCATAGGGTGGCGCGAGTATGTTCGCGGGCTCTACTGGTACAAGATGCCGGGCTACGCAAAGACCAACTACCTGGAAGCCAATCGCAAGTTGCCGGACTTCTACTGGACCGGCGAAACCGACATGGCCTGCATCAGGGAGGCAGTGGAGCACACGCGCAAACATGCCTACAGCCACCACATCCAGAGACTGATGGTGACCGGGAATTTCGCGCTCCTGGCCGGAATCCACCCCGATGAGATCAATGAGTGGTACCTGATTGTGTACCACGATGCCTATGAATGGGTGGAGTTGCCCAACACCCACGGCATGGCGATCTTTGCCGATGGCGGGATCATGGCTTCAAAGCCCTATGCGGCAAGTGCCAATTACATCAACAAGATGTCCAATTACTGTTCCGGCTGTGCCTATCACCACAAGGCGAAAACCGGCGAGAAAGCCTGCCCTTTCAACTATCTGTACTGGGATTTCCTGGCCCGGAACGAAGACAAACTGCGCGGCAATCCGCGCATGGGGCTGACCTATAAGAACCTGGATAAGAAGGATCCCGATGAGCTCCGGGCCATGTCCGAACAGGCTGAGCGGTTCCTTGATGAGATCGGTGCGAGCCGTGCGGACTGATCAGGGCTTGGCCAGGCAGAACTGGCCGACATTGATCCGGCCATTCCTGAAGCCAGCCTCGCAATAGCTGAGATAGAAGTTCCACATCCGCCTGAAAGGTTCGTCGAAGCCAAGTGGCTCAATCTCCGGCCAGGCGCCATTGAAGCGTTCCGACCACTGTTTCAGTGTGCGCGCATAGTCCTGCCCGAAATAATGTGTGCCGTCGTATCGTAGGCCGGCGGCATCGAATTGTTCCTTGAGTTTCAGTTCGCTCGGCAACATGCCGCCCGGGAAGATGTAGCGCTGGATGAAGTCTGCCCGGTTGCGATATCCCTCGAACAGCTCGTCCTTGATGGTGATAATCTGCAGCGCCGCCCGTCCGCCATGCACGAGGACATCGCTGATCTTGCTGAAATAGCTCGGCCAGTAGCTCTCCCCGACCGCTTCAAACATCTCGATCGAGGCGACACCGTCATAGCGACCCGTATGGTCGCGATAGTCTTCCAGCTTGATGTCAACGCGGTCGGCCAGTCCGGCCTTGAAGACACGCTGGCGGGCATATTCTGCTTGTGCCTCGGAAATGGTCAGGCAGGTCACCCTGGAGCCGCGATGCCTGGCCGCGTATTCAGCGAAGCCACCCCAGCCGCAGCCGATCTCAAGGATTTCACTGTCCGGTCCGGCATGCAGTCGCTCGGCGATGCCCTCATACTTGGCATCCTGGGACCGCTCCAGCGAGGTGTTCTCGGACGCGAAGATGCCCGAGGAGTAGGTCATGCTGGGGTCCAGCCATTTTTCATAGAAATCATTGCCGATGTCATAGTGCGCCATGATATTGCGCCGGGCTTGGGCCTTGGAATTGCGATTGAGCAGGTGTCGAAGCCGGTTGACCATCTTGATCACCCAGCCTCCGACGGCGAGTTGGCCGGCCGCTTCGAAATTCTCGGAAAAGAACTCCAGCACCGCTGTCAGGTCAGGCGTTGACCACTGCCCGTCCATATAGGCTTCGGCAAAGCCGACATCCCCGCCAGCAAGCGCGCGCCGGGCAAAATCATAGTCATGGACAATCACATGGGCGCTGGGGCCTGCCTCGTCATGGTCGAACAGCACCTGGCGCCCGTCGGGCAGGTCGAACAGGATCTTCCCGCGCCGGGCCCTCAACAGCGCCAGTCCACCCGCGCGAAACACGGTGGGCACATCCTTGAGACTGCGCAGTGAATGCCGGGAAGCGCGAATCGGTTCGCTCATTGGGTGGTCCTTGTACTCAACTTGTTGCCCGGTTCGGCAATTGTGTGTGCGGTGTCCGGCGCGTCCGGCTTGGGCCTGTAGCCAGCCCCTTTCAGCCAGATCTTCAGCGCCTCCCAGTGTATGCCAAGGGTTACGCCGATTGAACTGAACGGATGGGTGATCGCGGTGCCCAGCAGGGCGCGGTCTGTGGCTGGCCGTGCCCTGGCCGCAATGGTTGCCATATGGGTTCGCTGCCCATCAACCAGTGTGTCGATCACCAGGGAGAGACGCTCAAGGCTCCGCTTCAGCGTGAATCTGTAGCGACCGGTGATGTCGAAGAAGGGCGAGACGTGAAAGCGTTTGTCGGCCTCGCTGATGTCGGAATTGCCGCGCACCGGGGCAACATAGGCGTGGCGTTCGCCGAAGGTGTTGTTCACCTCATAAATGACGCCCTGGAGCGCTCCGTCCCCGGTTTCACAAAACCAGATCGATAGCGGGGCGAACCGGTAGAAAAGATGCCGGGGAAAGGTCACCAGCCTCAACGCAAACGGCCCGGCATCGACGCCGGCCTCGGCCAGGCGCTGTGTCGCCCAGCCGCGCAGCGATGTATGCGTTGCGCCGCCGCCGTGTTCGGCTCTGTTTAGGCTGTAGAGATTGCTTTGGTCGACCGAAAACAGGCGCGTCAGCCGCGCCGCCTCGTCCAGCCTGTCGACATCGACATCGACCATCACAAGACGATAGGAAAAGCGCTGCTCGAACGGCGTGAACCGCGCATGGACCGTCTTTCCAGTGAGCAGTCTGAGGGCTGGTGCTGAAGTCACTGGCCGGCCTCTGTGACCAGCCTGACGACCTGGTTTGTGTCATCGGCCCGATAGATTTCCACGTTTTCAACCGTCCATGGGACGCTCCCGCCAAGGGACAGGGCCGCCGCGAGACCGGATTTCAGCCCGTCTTCGTGGAACCCATGACCCATCCAGGCCCCCGCAAACCAGATGCCGTTCTCTCCCTGCATTCGTTTGATCGATCGTACGGCGGCTTCTGCAGGTCCGTCAAACTGGGGATGGTCAAACTCGGTCGTGTAGAACACCGTTGCCGGCGCAGGCGGCACCTCCGGGTTGAGCGTTACGAAAAGCGGATGCGAGCCTGGAAGATTCTGCAGTCGGTTCATCCAGTAGGTGAGGGTGATGTCTTCGCCAGACCCCTTGAGGACATTCCAACTGGCCCAGGCCGCGCGGCGCTTTGGCATCAGGGCGCGGTCGCGATGGAGATAGATCGTATTCGGCCTGTAGCGGGCCGAGCCGAGCAGGAAGCGTTGTTCCTCGAATTCGGGGCCGAGTATGTCCTTGGCCTGGTCGGAATGGCAGGCAAGAATGACATCATCAAACAGGTCATTCTCGCCGTTGCCGAAGTCGACACGCAGTTTCTGCCCGAAACGGGATATCTTGTTGACGGCCGCGTTGAGTCTGACCCGCTGGTCGAGCACGTCGTGGGCCCGGGAGACATAGTTGCGCGAGCCGCCCGAGACCGTGCGCCAAAGCGGGCGCTCCTTGTGCATCAGGCGATGGTTTTCGAAGAAGTTGAAGAAGCTGGTGGCCGGGAAGTCGAGAACGCCGCGTTCGGGCGTGGACCAGATGGCCGCGGCCATGGGGAGGATGTAATTGTCCCTGAACGTCTGGTCGAACCCCTTTGAGGATAGCCAGGTTCCGAGGGAGACATTGCCAATCTTCCCGGCGGCGAGTTCTTCCCTGGCCAGGTCGTTGAACTTCAGGATGGTGCGCCAGAACTTGTGAAAGGACGGCCGGAAAAGATTGCGCTTCTGGGCGAAGATCCCGCCGATCGTGGAGGCCCACTCATAGCCTTCCGGGTTTGCCACGGCAAAACTCATGTCACTAGGCTCGGTCTCAACGCCAAGGGCGTCGAAAAAGCCGATCAGGTTGGGATAGTTCAGCGCGTTGTAGACAATGAACCCCACATCGACGCTGATCGGGGTGCCGTCATAGTCAACATCCACCGTGTGGGCGTGACCACCCAGCCGATCGCGCGCCTCGAACAGGGTGACGTTGGCGGTGTCCTTGAGGGCATAGGCCGCACCGATTCCTGAGATCCCGGAGCCAATGACTGCAATTCTCTTCATAAAGCTTGGCGCCTTTCCTTGAGCGTGTCGTAAGCGTCCAGCGCGCGCTGGCGCCCGGCCTTGTGTTCGATCATGGGCCGTGGATAGGTCTCGCCCAGCGTGATGCCAGCCTTTTTGAGCACGTCTTCAGGTGCTTCCCACGGGCTATGCAGGTATTTGTCCGGAAGGCCTTTCAGCTCCGGGCACCAGCGGCGCACATACGCCCCGGACGCGTCGAACTTGCTGCCCTGTGTGATCGGGTTGAAGACACGGAAGTAGGGCGCGGCATCGGCGCCCGAGCCGGCAACCCATTGCCAGCCAGCGGCATTTGATGCGGGGTCTGCATCCACCAGTGTGTCCCAGAACCAGTCCTCGCCCTTTTGCCATGGCAGCAGCAGGTGCTTTGTCAGGAATGAGCCGACAATCATGCGCACACGATTGTGCATCCAGCCGATCTCCCAGAGCTGGCGCATCCCGGCATCGACAATGGGAAATCCGGTCTTTCCGCTTTTCCAGCGTTCATAATCGGCTTCATCCTCGCGCCAGGGCATGTGCGAGAAGTCGGCATTGTAGTTTTCCCGGGCGAGGTCCTGATTGTGGTAGAGCAATACGTAACTGAATTCCCGCCAGGCGATTTCCGACAGGAAAGTCCAGGCCGCGTCGTCATCGATCTTGTAACGCCCATCTTCCATTCGCCCGCGCACACAGCGCCAGACCTGAACCGGCGAAATCTCGCCCCAACGAAGATGCGGCGATAGACCGGAGGTAGAGTCGTCAATATCGGGCCGGTTGCGATTCTCATCGTAGTCATTGATGGCGGTATCGAGCCACTTGTCGAGGCGTTCAGCCGCACCTGCCTCACCAGGTTTCCAACAGTCTGAAAAGACTTTCGCCCAGTCCGGGGCCCTGGGCAGCAGCCCCCAGTCAGACAAATTTTCTGAAGCCAAATCGGAGCCAGCAAGTGAAGCGGGTGCTTCCAGCGGTTCCGGCGTGCGATAGGATGATCTGAGGGATTTCCAGTAGGGCGTGAAGACCTTGTAGTAGTTCCCCGAATTTGTGGTGATCTCCCAGGGTTCGGTCAGCAAGCGGCCGTTGAAGCTGTCCGCGCGGATGCCGCTTTCCTTCAGCTGCGACTTGATCGCCTTGTCCGCCCCGATACCCGCCGCATCATAACGTCGGTTCCAGTGAACACCGCAGGCCGCAATTTCCTCGGCAAGGCGGGGTATGATTTCTGTCGCATTCCCTTGGGCCAGCACCAGCCGCCCGCCCTTGTCAGCGATACTTTGCGACAGCGCGTCCAGTGAGTGATGCAACCACCAGCGCGACGCCCCGCCCAGTTCCCGTCGCCCATCGACAAGGTCTTCCAGGATATAGACGCAGATAATGGGTGCCCCGGCGCTGGCTGCGGCATGCAGGGCCGGGTTGTCCGAGAGCCGAAGATCCTCTCGGAACCACATAATGATCGGTTGGGAAGAAGACACTGGCCGGGCGGCCTCCGCAGTTTACTCTGATGACTTTACGCCTTGGCATGGCCAACGGATCAGGCCGGGTGCATCACATCGCTATGAAGACTCCTTTAGCAACAAGGTCGAGTAGATGACAGATGGCATGAATGACGCAGAGGCGGTTTCGGCGGCCTCACAGCTTGTCAGGCAATACGGTGAAGATGCGGAGGTGATCGCCACTCTCCGTGCAGCCGAGGTTGCCGCGCTGGGGGATGCGGCCGCACTCGCCCATTGGGACAGGGTGATCGCGCTCTTGGGCGATGACCCCGCCGCGCAGGGCGACTAATCAAGTCGGCATCTCAGACCGGCCTCGCACGGCCGGTTGACGGGTGCTTCCCTTACAATTTCGATAGCACCAAAGGGCTCCACGGTCTTGGGTGCATTGTCCTGCACGCGCTTCAGGGCGGCGCTGAAGGCGGCTTCAAGCTCGTTGGCCAGTTCTGTGGTGTCGTCCGGCACCCTCCAGAATTGGCTGGGATTGGGCCAGGCCAGGAAGCGAAGGACAGACCCGGCCCGAGGCTCAAGATCCAGTTCCAGAACCTCGCCATTCGGCGCTGTGTTGACCTGTGCGGTCGGCCGGGCTGGCGCCGAGGGCGATACCAGAATCACCACCCGCTCGATGGCGCCTTCATCGCCCGCCTGTTGCAGGAGGTTGGGAAGGCCCTCCAGCAAGCGCCCGGTCTCACCCTCTGCGTAAAACGCGATGGCGCGCCCGCGATTGTCGGCGCTGAGATAAATGGCAAGCGCCTCGGCCAGGTCGCCCCTCGCCGTGTCCCAGTCGGCATCAGAACTGGCCTGGCTGGGCATGCGAAGGGCAGGCATGTACACCGCACTATGGGGTTGGAGGAGTTCAACCAGACCCTTGTTCCGCTGCTCAAGCCGCCGGCTCACCCTGGGTGCCGCCGTGGAAACCAAGCCGTGGCGTGACAGTGTGTCTGGCACTTGCGGGATCATGATCACGTCGATGGCCCAGCCACTCTCCCAGACCGCGTCAGGTTGTGTGTCCGGGCGCAGGATCCAGCCCTCTTCGGTTTTGAAGTTGGCGGCCGGCGGTGAGAGCGGCTGACCACTGCCCAAAGCGGCGGGAACACCAAGGATGGCAATCGCAAAAACGGCGAACAGCCCGCCAAGCGCGCCAGCGCTGTAGATGAAATACCTCATGGGAGAGGGCTTAGTCTGACTCTGTGGCGATCGCGAGGCCGGAGTAGCGCGGCTGGTCAATCCGGACCTGGTCGATGGTGGCTTGCCTGAGATGGGCCATGAGGTCCCGGTTGGTCCAATCCATTTCGCCGCGCCGGATCCTTCCGCACAGTGCGCGCGTCAGGGTGTCAGGATCGCCATCTTCCTGGTTGAGCATGGCCCGCAGGCGCTCGGTGCCGCGTGCCTCTGCGCCCGCGCCCTGTTCCAGCTCGCGCTCGACGATTGCCAGGGCATTCTCTGCGACCCTTGCATGGAACGCGGCATGACCCGACAGGGCAGGGCGGGCGGTCTCCTTGATGAAAAGGCGCACGGCCTGAACCAGTTCGCCGGCGGTGGGCTTCGAAGACATTGTTACACGCGCTCCAGCAGGTTGAGAAGGTCGATCTCGGTTTCAGACACCCGCCGGCCGATGGCGGCGCGCTCGACACTGGGGTCAGCACCGGATCGGAAGGCCTCGTACATGATCAGGCACATGACGCCCCATTTCAGGCTGCCGAGCATTTCCCACCAGTCAATCTCGGCGGGCTCGAACCGGGTGCCCCCGGCGCGGGCGTAGGCATCGAGAAATTCGGGCAGTTCACCGAAACCGCCAACCCGTTTCTCCGGCACGCCGAAACGCCAGGAGTTGATGCATATCCAGGCGATGTCCTCACGCGGGTCTCCCAGGTGGGCCAGTTCCCAGTCCAGAATCCCCACAAGCCCCGTATCGTCGACCATCAGGTTGCCGAGGCGAAAATCGCCGTGGACAAGGGTGATCTGTGTTGCGGTCGGCGTATGGGCGCGTAGCCATGCGATGGCGAGTTCGAAGACCGGCTTGGGAATATCGAAATTGCGGTAGATCTCTTCATACTGGTCAAGCTGGTCCAGCCCTTGGCTGAGGGGCAGTTCCGGCAGCGTGTCGGGCCTGATCGAGTGTATGCTGGCAAGTGCGGCCCCGCACTGGCTGGCCAGGACCTTGCGCGCATGTCCAAACGCTTCGCCGCGAAGGATTTTTGGTGCGATCGTTTCTCCCGCCAGCCGCTCCATGACATAGGCCTCCCCGAGCCCGTCATCGGGACCGCACACATGGGCAATCGAGGGAACCGGCACACCGGCCCGGGCGGCGGCCCGGATCAGGTCAGCTTCCCTGTCCAGTCCGATAGCGGCACTGGAGCGCGCGGCGCGCTGCCCGCCGGGTGCACGCCTGAGGATCAGCGGTGTCCTTGTGTCCGGCCCGGCAAGAACGTCAAACGACCAGGTTTCCTGGCTGGCGCCGCCAGACAGGCGTTTCAGCTCGCCGATCGACTGCCCACCAGGCACCAGCACTGGAGAAAGACGTTGCAATGACGTTTCAATATCTTGCGCTATTCCCATAATCGCCACAGTTACGCGGAACGTGTTACTCGCCAAGACGTATTCGGTCTTGGGACGTACAGAGGCTACCATGGCGAAGAAAAAGGCAAACCCCGGAAAGGACCACGGCCTGATCGTCGAACCCAGTCCACCCCGCCAGACGGTGTTTGGCTGGTTGCGTGGGCGTTTCTTCGCGGGCGTGGTGATCGCCGCCCCGATCGCCATTTCCATCGGGATCGTCTCCTGGCTGATTGGCGAAATCGACAAACGCGTCAAACCCCTGCTGCCGCCCATTCTCGATCCGGAAACCTATACGAACATCGCTATTCCCGGTGTGGGCGTGCTTGTCGCCATCATCTTGCTGACCCTGCTCGGGGCGATTGCGACCAACCTGATCGGCCGAGCCGCCTTGCGGTTGTCAGACCGAATTCTCAGTCGCATTCCCGTCGTCAGCAACATCTACAGCGCCTTCAAGCAGCTTTTCGACCTGCTGGCGTCCAGCGACCAGAACAATTTCCAGGAGGTTGTCCTGGTTGAATATCCCAAAAAGGACACGTGGTGCATCGCCTTCCTGACCGCGCAGGCCAAAGGTGAGGTCCGTTCAAGTCTCTCGGGCGAACACATCGGCGTTTTTGTGCCCACGACACCGAACCCGACATCAGGTTTCCTCATGTACATTCACCACAGCGAGGTCATCCGGTTGAAAATGTCGGTCGAGGAGGGCGCGCGGATGATCATTTCAGCCGGGCTCGTGGTGCCCGACGATTTGCCGATGGAAGACGACCAGCGCGCGAAACTCATACCTGGCTCGGCTGACGCAGCCCCTTCGGCTGAAAAAGAGCCCGCGCCAGACTCAGGGCCCGCCCGCGCGGACCTTTGAGTTCCGGATCGGCTGTCACCGCGGCCTTGGCATCGCTGCGCGCGATATGGAGGAGTTCGGCGTCGCTCGACAGGTTGATGATGGCATATTCGATGGCCCCGGCCTGACGAAGGCCCAGAACATCGCCCGGGCCGCGCAGGCTGAAATCGGCCTCTGCGATGAGAAAGCCATCATCGGTCTGGCGAAGCGTTTCGAGCCGTTTCGTGGCCGTTTCCCCCAGGGGTGGCCGATACATCAAAAGGCAGAAGGAAGGCCGGTCGCCTCGCCCGACACGGCCGCGCAACTGGTGCAGCTGCGCAAGGCCGAACCCCTCGGCCCGTTCGATCACCATGATGGTTGCTTCGGGAACATCGACGCCGACCTCGACCACCGTCGTTGCAACAAGGACGCCGGTGCGGCCAACCCGGAAGCCTTCAAGTGCCCCATCTTTCTCCTCGGGTCTGAGGCGACCGTGGACCAGTCCCACGGGACAGGACAATTGGTCCACCAGAGCCGCGTGCCTCGCGACCGCAGAGGATTCGTCATCATCGACATCGACCTTTGGGCATATCCAGAACGCGCGCTCGCCGCGCTTCACCGCACGGTCCACGGCGGCGATCACATCTTCGATACGGGTGTCCGGCAGGACACGGGTCTCGACCTTTTTGCGCCCAGCCGGTTTTTCGTCGAGGATTGACACGTCCAGGTCGCCATGCACCGCCTGGGCCAGCGTTCTCGGGATCGGTGTTGCGCTCATCACCAGCATGTGGGGGCTCACCGCCTTGTCCAGCAGCCGCTGTCGGTCGGCCACGCCGAAGCGATGTTGCTCGTCAACGATCACGAGGCCGAGCCTTGCGAAATCAACGCTTTCCTGGAAGAGAGCATGCGTTCCGGCGACAATCTGGATGGTTCCCCCGGCAAGGCCCATCAGCGTTGCCTGTCTTGCTGTGCCCTTGTCGCGCCCTGTCAGCGATGCGACCTCATAGCCGTGGGGCGAGAGCAGGCTGTGGAGTGTTTCAAATTGCTGGCGCGCGAGCACTTCCGTGGGAGCCATGAAGGCGGCCTGGTGCCCGCCAGCAGCGGCCTGGACAGCAGCCAGTGCACCGACGAGCGTCTTGCCCGCCCCGACATCGCCCTGAAGCATTCGTCGCATGGGTGAGGCCTCTGCCATGTCGCGGGCAATGTCATTGACGGCGCGTTTTTGCGCCCCTGTCGGCTCGTAAGGCAAGGCGTCGACCACCTGGCGCTGGGCCACGCCAGCGAGCGGGAGAACCGGCGCTTTGCGTTTTGACCGGGCGGCCCTGGCAAGCGCAAAGGTTGCCTCGCGCGACAGCGCTTCGTCATAGGCCAGCCGGCAGCGCGCACGCTCTATGGCCTCCGGGTCATATTCTTGCGGCGCGTGGATAGCGCTGAGCGCGGAAGGGAAGTCCGGCCAGTCCCTCTGTCTGCGAAGGTGCGGGTCGATCCATTCGGGCAGGTCCGCCGGGACGCGCTCGAGGGCATGTCTGGCTGCGCTGTGCACCTTCCGGTTGGTCAGTCCCGCCGTGAGTCGGTAAATCGGCTCAACGGCAGGGGGGCGCTCGGGTTTTTCAGGATCGAGTATGTAGTCGGGATGCGTGATCTGGCGTTCGCCATTGAACTCATCGACCCGCCCGGAAACGATACGGGACTTACCGATTGGGAACTGCCCCTGCAGCCAGCGACCGTCGGCACGGAAAAAAGCGAGGGTCAGGAAACCTGTGCCATCAAAGAGAAGGACGCGTGTGGGGGCCTTGGAATTGTAGGGCGCCTTCACGCTGTGAACTTCGCCCTGCACCGTGGCCACCTCGCCCACTTCCAGTGTGTCAAACGTGTCGCGAACGCGCCGGTCCATCCAGCGCTCGGGGAGATGCAGCAGGAGGTCCCAGACGAGGCCCGTGCCTGTTAGGCGCGTGAAGGCCTCCAGGGATTTCGGTCCGATCCCCGGAAGGCCGTCCAGCGGCTCAAAGAGCGGGAAAAGTCTTTCATCCCTCATGGGCGCGACACTAGGGCGTGCCCTGTGGCCCGGCAATTGGCTGTGCACAGGCAGGATACGGCACTATGTGATAGCCTAGCCAAACAGGGACCCCGGAAAATGGAAGATCAGATGTCAGAGCGTCGGCGCAAACTCACTTTCAGGGCCTGGCGGCGCGGGTTTCGTGAGATGGACTTGCTTATGGGAAGTTTCGCGGAACAGAACATCGAAACCCTGGACGAGTACGGGCTTGACGAGTTTGAAAGACTGCTGTCGACCCCGGATTGGGAAGTCTATGCCTGGCTAATCGGCCAGAAGGACGTGCCTGACAACCATAAGGGCCCGGTTCTGGACCAACTCATCGCATTCCGCTACGAGGCGCAGCCTGGATAGTTGGGGCGGTCAAAAGATCGCCAGCAAATGGCAATTCGTATGAACCCAGCAGCGCTTCTTGCCGGCATTTCCGGGAACCAAACCATGGCCGGCGCCCCGTTCGGCGCCGACATTATCGGTCTCGTCCAGATGCTGGGCGATCAGGGCGGGAGCGTCCTGTATGTTGCGCGCGATGACAAGCAGGCCGTCACGGCCCTGAAGGTTGCGCAGTTTGCAGACCCGACGCTGGACACGGTCCACCTGCCTGCCTGGGACACGCTTCCATATGACCGCATCAGTCCTTCGCCAGCGGTTGCAGCCAAACGATGTGCCTCGCTTGCCCGGCTCGCCAGGCTGAACGAGTCAACACGGCCAGTCCTGGCGGTGACCACGGCCGCCTCACTTGTCCAGCGGGTGCCTCCTGCATCTGTTATGCGCGCAGCCAGTTTCTCGATTTCGGTTGGAGAGGCGGTGGCCCAGAAAGCCCTGACCGACTACCTCGCCGTGAACGGCTATAGCCGGGTCTCCACCGTGCGCGAGCGAGGCGAGTTCGCGGTCCGTGGCGGCATCATCGACATATTTGCACCGACATCGCCCGAGCCCCTCCGACTCGATTTCTTTGGGGACTTCCTCGAAGGGCTCAGAAGTTTTGACTCTGAAACTCAGCGCTCGACCGGACAGTTGCAGGGCGCGGCGTTCGCTCCGGTCAGTGAGATACTGTTCAATGATGGTGTCCTGAGCCGGTTCAGGGAACGTTATCTGGAACGCTTTGGCCCGCCCTCCGGTGACGCGATGTATGAGGCGGCGCGGGCCTCCATCCGGCGACAGGGCATCGAGAACTGGTTGCCCTTGTTCCACCCTGAACTCGAAACAGTCTTTGACTACCTCCTTACTGACACCCTTGTCTGCATGGCGCATCTATCGTCTGAGGCGGCGTCAGAGCGGCTTGCCCAGGCGCAGGACTATTTCGAAGCCCGGCTGGAGGCGGCCGGCGATGAACGCTCGGGCCGCATACTGGCTCCGGGGGAAATCTACCTTGAGCCGGAGGGGCTCGACGCGGCGCTTTCGGCCCGGCGTGTTGTGAGGTTCCAGCCCGGCCCGGCCCAGCCAGGCCGGATGGACCTCGGAGGCGCACAAGGCCGCAATTTTGCTCCCGAAAGGGCGCGACCCGACCTGAATGTCTTTGATGCGGCCGGAGACCACCTGAAGGAACTGAGGGGTTCGGGCCTGCCCGTCATACTCGCTGCGTGGTCGGAAGGATCGGCCGACAGGCTGAAGAACGTCCTCGAAGACCATGGAATCGAAGACCTGGGCAGAGCCTACTCCCTCCAGGCGGCCCAAGCGGCCGGCACTGCAGTTTGCGAGTTGCCGATCGAACAGGGTTTCACGCTGGGCTCTTTCGCGATCATCGCCGAGCCCGATATCCTGGGCGACCGGCTGGCGACGCCGCGCCGCAAGCGCAAATCCGCCAACTTCATCGCCGAGGCCGCCGCCCTCTCGGTCGGCGATCTGGTGGTGCATGTGGACCATGGCGTGGCGCGCTATGCCGGATTGAAGACGCTGGATCTTGCCGGCGCGCCCCATGACTGCCTTGAACTGGAATATGCTGGTAATGACCGGGTTTTCCTTCCGGTTGAAAACATCGACCTGATCAGCCGCTACGGAAGTGAAGACGCCGCCGGCGCCGTAGACAAGCTGGGCGGTGCAGGCTGGCAGGCTCGCAAGGCAAGGGCCAAGAAACGCATACTTGAAATGGCCGCGGAACTGATGGAGGTCGCCGCCCAGCGGATGCTCCGCAAGGGCGAGGTGGTTGGCACAGGGCAGGGCGTGTACGAAGAGTTTGCCGCGCGATTCCCCTATGAGGAAACCGACGACCAGCTCCACGCCATCGATGACGTGCTGGGAGACCTCGGCTCGGGCCGTCCGATGGACCGGCTGGTCTGCGGGGATGTCGGTTTCGGAAAGACCGAAGTGGCCCTGCGCGGTGCATTTCTCGCGGCGATGAATGGCATGCAGGTGGCGGTCATTGCGCCCACGACCATTCTCGCCCGCCAGCATTTCAATACGTTTTCCGAAAGGCTTGCCGGCTGGCCGCTTGAAGTGCGGCAACTGTCGCGTCTGGTGTCCGCGAAGGAGGCTGCGGAAACCCGCGCGGGCCTGAAGTCCGGCGCCGTCAATGTCGTTGTCGGAACCCATGCGCTTCTGGCAAAGTCCATAGAATTCGCCAATCTCGGCCTTCTCGTGGTGGACGAGGAGCAGCGTTTCGGCGTCAAGCACAAGGAGCGACTGAAAGAGCTGCGGGCCGATGTTCACGTGCTGACCCTGTCAGCCACGCCGATCCCACGGACATTGCAAATGGCACTGACAGGCATTCGCGATCTGTCGATCATTGCGACCCCGCCAGTCGACCGGCTCGCCGTGCGCACATATGTCACCGAATTCGATACGGTCACGATCCGTGAAGCCCTGCTGCGCGAGAAGTATCGCGGCGGGCAGGCCTTCTTTGTCGCTCCGAGGATCAAGGATCTGGGCGAGCTTGAGGAGTTTCTCACAAAGCAGGTCCCGGAAGTCAGTTTCATTGTTGCACATGGCCAGATGCCTCCAACTGAACTCGACGACATCATGACCGCTTACTATGAGGGCAAGTACGACGTCCTGCTTTCAACCACGATCGTCGAGAGCGGCATCGACATCCCTCGTGCCAACACGCTGATCATCCACAGGGCAGACCGATTCGGCCTGGCACAGCTCTACCAGCTGCGTGGGCGTGTTGGCCGCTCCAAGCAGCGTGCCTATGCCTACCTGACCACTCCGCGCGACCAGGCGATTACGGAAAGCGCGGAAAAACGGCTGCGCGTCCTGCAATCCCTCGACAGCCTGGGGGCGGGGTTCCAGCTGGCCAGTCATGACCTTGACATGCGCGGATCGGGCAATCTTCTCGGCGACCAGCAATCCGGCCATGTCAAGGAAGTGGGCGTCGAACTCTACCAGCAGATGCTTGAAGATGCCGTGGCGGCCCTGCAGGCGGGAAAGGGGCAGGATGTGGATACGTTCGCTGATGAGTGGTCGCCCGCCATCAATCTCGGTCTCGCTGTGCTTATCCCCGAGGATTACGTCGATGACCTTGCGGTGCGCATGTCCCTCTATCGCCGCCTCGCCGACATCCAATCTGACGAAGAACGAGAAGCCTTTGCCGCCGAACTGATCGACAGGTTTGGACCTTTGCCTGACCCAACGAAACAGCTTCTCGAAGTGGCTTCGATCAAGTTGGCGTGCAAGTTGCTTGGCATTCAGAAAGTCGATGCGGGGCCGAAGGGCGCGGTGCTGAGTTTCCGTGATGATACCCCGGTTGATCCGTCAGCACTCATGGCGCTGGTTCGCGCGCGCCCCTCACAATTGAAACTGCGACCTGACAACAAGCTGGTTCTGACCACGGGAAGTGAGCAGCCCGGTCAGAGAATTGCCTCTGTCCAGCGCATGCTTGGAGAGTTGCAACAATCAATTGCGGCCGCGGCCTGAGGCGGGAGGACACATTCAGATCGATCAGGCGGCAATGGGCCGGCAGTAGGGGCCGGATATGGCGACCTGGATCAGTCTTTCCGGAGTAAAGCTCCCACGGCGCTCCACCGCCCGCCAGCTGAGGCGCTTCACGAAATCGCTTCCGAGGCCGGGATTTGCGGATACGACATCCAGAAGGCGCTGGGCGAGCCTTGCGGCGCCGGCATAGGGCGTGTCGCGGAGCACGGCGATGAAGCTCGTTTGGTCGAGCCGGGCCAGCAGGTCTGTCTCACGCAGGTTGGATACGGTTTCATTGGCCAGCAGAACCATGTCCTCGCGGTCGAAGACACCTTCCCGGCTGCGGATATGCAACAGTGTAAGCGGCGTTTCGAACTGGGCACAGCTGTCCATTTGCCTGGGCAGGTGCGCACGCAGGAAAGCCTCCGAGTAAAGGCCCGTGAGCGGGTCATGGGAGGTGGCTCCAAGGCGGACCTTTTCAAGCTGAGTGCACAAGGGCAGCGAGCTGGCTCGGTCCGCGAGGAAATCGTAGGCGGTTTCCGCGTCTTCATCGATGTCCACGCACCCGTCAAATCCGTGCCGGGCATCCTGGCCGGTGCCATAGACCGGAAGGTCTCCGCGCCCTTTGACAAGGCTCTCAACATCGTCGCTGGAATAGGCCGGGTCCACGATCAGGAGCCGAAATTGCCGGGCCTGCAAGTGCATCAGGGCGGTCTGTATCGTCATGGCCGCCACCACTTCGACCCCCCGGCGTGCCAGCCCCTTTGAAAGGGGGATGAACCGGGCACCCATGGGCCCGATGTAGAGAACACAGGGCGTTGCATGGGCTGCGGCCTTGGCCTCGAAGTAGAGCGGGTTTCCGAATTCCCGATCGGTCTTCTGCCTGAGCTGGCGTTCACTTTCACGCAGGAGGTATCTCCTGCGCAGGTCCAGTCGGGCAGGCAGGCTGGACAGATGGTCCAGGCTGGCAATGATGATCTGATTGGGACCCGCCCTTGTTCCTGCAGGCACCTTGCCAAGCAGTATGACAGGCCTGTGGACATCAAGCCCGGACAACCCCAGGCCTTGCAGCTCATCGGGTGCGCCAAGAGACGCCAGGTCGATCAGCAGGGGCACGCTTGTCCTTGTGTCGATCGGCGCGCGCGCAACAATCGGGCGAAATCCTTCCAGCGCGAGCCGTTTGAGGACGTCATCCTTGCTCGCTGCCTGGACCATGACTTCGATCTGCGGGTCCTGGAATGAAAGCTCGTTCACCGGGTGATCCTGATTCTTACGCAAAGACAGGGTTTCTTCTCTCACCGTCAGTCTTAATGTCGCGTTTCTAAAACAGACTGAGGAGGAAGATCATGGCGAGCGGCCCATTGCATGGAGTGAAAGTCGTCGAATTTGCAGGCATCGGGCCCGGGCCCTTCTGCGGCATGCTCTTATCAGACCTCGGGGCCGATGTGATCCGGATCGACAGGGCCGGCTCGGCAAGTGGGCCAAACCCGAAGGATGTCACAGGGCGTGGGCGACGTTCTATAGCCCTCAACCTGAAGGCGGATGAGGATGTCGAGCTGGCACTGCAACTGATCGGGCAGGCCGATGGCATGATCGAGGGGTTCAGGCCTGGCGTGATGGAGCGCCTGGGCCTCGGGCCTGACACAGTGCTCGCGCGGAACCCGAAACTTGTCTATGGGCGTATGACCGGCTGGGGCCAGCATGGAACCCTATCTCATGCGGCCGGGCACGACCTGAACTATATCGCTCTGACGGGCGCCCTTGGGGCTATGGGCCGTCGCGGCGAGCGTCCGTATCCGCCTCTGAATCTCATCGGCGACTATGGCGGCGGAGCGCTCTATCTCGCCTTTGGTCTCTGCGCCGGTATCATCCATGCAAGGGCGACGGGTGAGGGACAGGTCATTGACTGCGCGATGACCGATGGCGCGGCCTCCCTCGCCTCGATGTTCTTCGGGATGCGCGCGGCCGGGATCTGGTCAGACACGCGCGAAGACAACCTGCTCGATGGCGGGGCACACTTCTACGACACCTATGAGTGCTCGGATGGAAAATATATCTCGATCGGTTCGATCGAGCCCCAGTTCTATGCCCTTCTCCTCGAAAAGGCTGGGCTGTCGGACCCTGAATTCAAAGCACAGATGGATCGCTCCAAATGGCCGGAACTGAAGGAAAAGCTGGCTGCGGCCATCGCTGGCAAGACCCGGGATGAATGGTGCGGGATCATGGAAGGCACGGATATCTGTTTTGCCCCCGTTCTATCCCTGGCAGAAGCGCCCTCTCACCCGCACAACCGCGACCGCGAAACATTTATTGAGGTGGAAGGCGTGGTTCAGCCCGCGCCCGCTCCGCGTTTCTCCGCCACGCCCGGCGCCGTGCAGGGCATTGCCCCCGGCGTGGACGAGCACCGCGACGAAATCCTCCGCGACTGGGGGGTGGGCAAACCATGAACAGTCTTCCGGGAACCACGGGGCGGCGGCGCATCTATCTGATGCGCCACGGGTTCGTGGATTACACCTCAAGACGCGTCAGGGAGACCCGGGATCCCTCCCAGGCCTATCTGACGGAAGAGGGACGCGAAGAGGCGCGCGCGGCGGGCCTGGCGCTCAGCGAAGTTCACTTCGACCTTGCGCTCTGCTCGGGCCTGTTGCGCACGCGTGAGACCGCGGAAATTGTCCTGTCCCACCACCCTTCGGACCTGGAACTGGAAGATGAGCCCCGCTTCGAGGAATTGCGTTCGGGCCATTACATTGATTTCAAAAGCGCCGAACAGCTCGCCGCGACGATGACATTCCAGTTCGAATGTGCCGGAGACCCCGGCGCGACTTTTCTAGAGGGGGGCGAAACCTTTGCGTCGGCCATGTCGCGTATCGAACAGGGGGTATGCGACCTCCTGAAGCGTCCGGGCTGGCACACCGCCCTGCTTGTGGCCCATGAGGGAGTGAACCGGTTGCTCCTGTCATGGGCGATCAATGCACCGCTCGGATCCAGCGCGGGTTTTGAACAGGATACGGGCTGCATAAACATACTTGATTTTGACCTTGTGCCGAACGATGCTGGAACTGTCGAAATCGAGCGCGGCCTGATCAAGGCGGTGAATCTCACTCCGGCCAACTTTCTGAAGAATGGCATGAATCAGAGATCGCTCGAGGCTATCTTCACACGCCTTTCTGAATAGCTGTTCAGGCAGATTGCAGCCGGTGTGAATGGACCTTCATGAACCAGTCCAGACAGGTTGCGGATATGAACGGAAACCCAGTTTTTCGGCTGGTGCCACGTTCATGTTCGTTCAGGTAAAAGAGGTGTGTCGGTGAGGAGCGAGTGGAGTTTCCAAGACGCTCCGAACCGGCGTCCTTCTTGCTTACCTTGGGCCGCCCAATGGGCGGCCCTTTCTTTTCTGGTGGAGTCTACTCTGCGGCCATCGGAAGCGAAGACGCCTCAGACCATTTGGCGAATTCTGCCAACGCCCGGCGCGCCATCGTCTTCTTCCTCAGCTGGCCCTTTTCCTTGCCCTTGATGCGGCGGCCATTTTCGTCACGGGTGGGCAGGTTCTCAACATCCGGAAACAGCCCGAAATTGACATTCATGGGCTGGAATGATCTCGCGTTAGAGACATGCCCGCCCGTGATATGAGCGACAAGTGCCCCATGGGCGGTTGCCGCCGGCGGTGGCGGCATACTGCGTCCGAGGCGTTCAAAGGCGGCCATCCGGCCTGCGACGAGGCCCATGGCTGCGCTTTCGACATAGCCTTCCACACCGGTGATCTGACCGGCAAAACGAATGCTAGGGTTGGATTTCAGCCTCAGAGACTCATCCAGTAGGCGGGGCGAGTTGAGAAACGTGTTACGGTGAATGCCGCCCAGCCGCGCGAATGTGGCCTGCTCCAGGCCGGGTATGAGCCTGAACACGTCTGTCTGTGCGCCGTATTTCAGCTTCGTCTGGAACCCGACCATGTTCCACAAGCTGCCCAGCTTGTTGTCCTGTCGCAATTGCACGACCGCATGTGGGCGTACATCCGGCGCGTGCGGGTTGGTCAGTCCGACCGGTTTCAGTGGCCCGAAGCGCAGGGTCTCGCGACCCCGTTCGGCCATGACTTCGATGGGCAGGCAGCCTTCAAAGTACGGTGTATCCTTTTCCCAGTCCTTGAACTCTGTCTTGGGTGCCTCCAACAGCGCATCGATGAAGGCATTGTACTGTGCCTCATCCATGGCGCAGTTGATGTAGGCCGCAGTGTCGCCGCCAGGACCGGGCTTGTCATAGCGCGACTGGCGCCAGGCCCGGTTCATGTCGATGGAGTCGAAGTTCACGATCGGCGCGATGGCATCGAAGAAGGCGAGATCGTCTTCACCGGTCTGGCTTCGGATCGCCTCGGCCAAGGCATTCGAGGTCAGCGGCCCCGTGGCGATGATGACACTGTCCCACTCGCCAGGCGGCAGACCTTCGATCTCCTCCCTTACGATCGTCACCAGGGGATGGGCCATAAGGGTTGCCGTGACATCCTCCGCAAATCCGTCACGATCTACGGCAAGCGCGCTGCCTGCCGGCACCTGGTGTTTGCCGGCCAGCGCCATGATCAGGCTGCCAGCAATGCGCATTTCCTGATGCAACACGCCGACGGCATTTGTCTCATGGTCGTCCGATCGGAAAGAGTTCGAGCACACCAGTTCCGCAAGATGGTCTGTGTGATGGGCGTCTGTGCCGCGCACACCGCGCATCTCGTGGAGAATCGCCGGCACGCCCATCTGGGCGATCTGCCAGGCCGCTTCGCTGCCGGCCATGCCGCCGCCAACAATATGGATCGGGGAAAGTGTCATCGTCCGCACATGCGACCCGCCACCAGTGGGGTCAAGCCCGCGCTTGCCCAGGGCGCGCGTTGGACCTAGTTCCAGCCTCTGTGAAACAGGACCCGCGCCTTGACCTTCAACACTCTCTTCAGTGCCTTCCTGAAGGAAATCGCGACAGGGCCGGGATCGCCGCTCGCCTTTTTTTTGGCAGCTCTGGCCGGCGTTGTGGCCCCACCGATTGTCGGCAACTGGTTGGGTTTTATGCTCGGGTTCTGCCTGCTGTGTGTGGCTGTCGTCTTCTGGAGTCCGACGCGGCGACCCACAACAGCATCCGCGATTGGGGGTGTGAAGGTCGCCGCCTCGACCATGCTCGTCAGCTTCGTGCTGGGTTTTTTGTCAATTATGACGGTATTTGCAGCCGGGCTCGCCGCCTTTGCGATCATGACCGGCTCGGGCTTTGACTTCGATGCAATCGGCAATGACCCGGAAGCCTTTGGCGCTGCCATGGAAGCCTACCAGGCGACGCCCGGCTGGCAGCTTTCCTTGGCGGTGTTCGGTATTGCAATGCTGATCCTCGCCATCGGTGTGGCACGAGCTGTTCCGGTCTTTGCCGGGGCAGTGGAAGAGCGACGGATCGTTGCTCTGGAAGGTTTCAACTGGACCCGCAGACAGGGCGCGAAGATACTCCTCGTCGCCGTCCTGGGGCTCCTGCCGAGCGCGTTTGCCATCGCCTCGGCAACGGCCCTGTCCGGGAGTATTATTGCGCTGGTGCTTTCGGCACTTGGTTTTCTGATCGGCGTCTATGCCATGTGCGCCCTGTCGTGGGCCACTTATCGTGTCCTTGCGCCGGTATCGGACAGATTGGATGGGGCCGATTAGGGTTTCAGTTACGGCCGGTGTGCAAGGTTCATAGCCATCAGGGAGGCTCCGATGGCAGCACAATCACGGCACAAGACGATCCGCGATGTCCAAGACACCGGCAGCGAAGCGACGGGACCTGAACTGAGGGTAGCAGACGAAGAACTCGCGCCCGGGGCGCTTGCGTCACCCGCACGGGCGATGCAGGCGGACCTTGAGGCTGTCTACACGCGAGGCCAGCTTCCGGTGACGCGCTTGGAGGTATACGGATCCGTCGTCGTCTTCTGCCTTGCCACTTGGTGGGCCGTCTACCTATTGGCGATGGGTCTGGTCTGAGCCAGTCGGTTCCTGCAAACTTGCGTTTCCCCTTGTCGGGTTTAGGCAAACGCCTGAAAAGCGCACTCATCGTTGTCTCTAGAACCCGCCGGAATGGTCGGGCTGTAACCATCAGGATTGCCCAAAACCCACCCGCCCAGGGTCAATAACGTCCGCAAGGTGAATGGTGTGATGTTCTATCGCCTTCCAAGCTTGTTTCAGGCGCGCACAATTCCGGTAGTGGGCACTGGTCTCGGTATGTGCTGATCGCCATGTCGACGAGACTTGCGATAAACGGCACAGTCGTGTTCCTGGGCCTTGCGGGGCTTATCGGCGTTGCCGTTCAGGAAAGTCAGGCCATCGAGCGCCCTGGACCTGCACTCTTCCTGTTAGCGGCGCTTTCGGCGCTCGCTTTCAGCGACCTGAAGTCGATGCGCCTGCCTGACGGCCTGACCCTTCCGCTGATCCTGGTTGGGGTGGTCCTGTCGGGGCTGAGCCTGATTGCGGTGCCGCTGCATCTGTCGGCACTTGGAGCCTTGATCGGATACAGCGTTCTTTTCGCCCTGTCAGAGTTCTGGCGGCGGACGCGAGGCATTGATGGCATCGGCCTTGGCGACGCGAAGCTTCTCGCTGCTGGCGGGGCATGGTGCGGCGTGCACAACGTGCCGCTGATTTGCCTTTTCGGCGCGGGCCTCGGCCTCGCGCTTGTCGCGCTCGGCGTTCTGACAGGTCAGATCCGAAAGTCTGGACCGCGCGGGGCGCTGAATCTCAAGGTTCCGTTCGGGCCATTTCTCGGCATGGGTCTCTGGTTGGCCTGGTGCATGGACGTCCAACTGATCTATTGAGCCTGGATAGGGACACAGCACGGGGTCCCATTGTCACAATTGCTGTAAGTTTGTGTCATCTGCATGTCATCCAGCTTCGATAAGGGTCAGCCCGGACGCATCGCGTCTTAAGGCTCACAGTCGAGGGGTAGTCATGAAATTCCACCATTCCCTTAGCGCGCTTGCGCTTATCTTCGCTGCCGCGTGTTCGCAGGGCAGCGATATTGCATCTCCGGGGCCCACCGCACCCGGCACGCCTCCCGGCGGTGGTGGCGGTGGCGGCGGCGGTGGCGGCGGCGGTGGCACAGCCTCCTGCCCAGCTGGCTTCACCGAAGGAACACCCGTTGGTGGACTGACGACATGCGATCTCGGAGGAGTTTACACTGCAGACGTGACGTTGAGTGCGGTTGATGGCGTCGCATACCGACTGAACGGCCGTGTTGATATTGGTGTGGATATTGGTGGCGACGGCAACAAGGCTGGTGGCACGACGGCAACCCTGACAGTTGAACCTGGCGTTACCATCTTCGGCACTTCCGGCGCCGATTATCTGGTCGTCAACCGGGGTTCGCGGATCATCGCTGATGGCGAAGTCGATGCGCCGATTGTTCTGACAAGCAGCAATGATTTGGAGCGTAGAGCAACCGATCCGGATGATACGGGCGGTGATGCGATCTCCGAGTGGGGTGGCGTGGTCATTTTGGGCCGTGCACCCATCAACCGGTGCACGGGCAATGTCGCGCCTGGCGCAGCAAATTGCGAGAATGCCGTCGAAGGCGTTACCAATCCGGAAGCCATTTACGGTGGTGCAATCGCGGACGATAATAGCGGCATTCTGCGCTATCTACAGATTCGCTTTGCAGGTTTCGCGGTCGACACCGATGGCAACGAACTCAACGGCCTGACGGCGGGCGGCGTCGGAAACGGCACAACGCT
>CAZVES010000005.1:0-47089 GCA_964625835.1 uncultured Hyphomonadaceae bacterium | reverse complement strand
AGGTTCAGCCCGTTCAGGTAACCCCGTGTTGTCGGGCTCTGGGTGAAGGCGATCACCACGCCATCGCCGCGCCGCTCAGCCATCACGAAAGGCTTGTAGGCCAGTTGCGCCTGGTTCTCCTCCCAGAGATAGCCGCTTACCAGAAGGTCGTCGGCGGCGGCGAAGCGGAAGACATTATCGCCATCGCCTTCGTTCAGCGGGCGGTAGATGTCGCGCCCGGTGACCAGTGCGGTGGCGGTTTCATACCCGGCCGCGAGCCAGTGGTCCGTATTGGCCTCAACCCGGAGCAGCACGCCGGGAATGTCTTCCGGGCGGGCGCGATGGTCATGAATGTGGGCGTGATAGTCTTCCTCATTCTCGAAGACCATTCCGGGGACACGTGATCCCTCATCGTCCCCATTGTCGGGCTTTTCGTCATCGCTGGCGGCAAATTCCAGCCGGGTTGACAAGAGGCCGACATCCTCGGCTGCGAGTTCTGCGACACTGCCCGACAGTGCGACAAGCACGCCGCCCTCGCCGACAAACTCTTCCAGGGCTCCCGCTGAGCCCATTTCCTGGATCAGACCGCCATAGGTGTCGGGCAGGATGAGGACGTCATAGAGCGACAGATCGGCCCGTGACAGCGAGGCGACACGAATTGGCGCGACGGGCAGGCCAAGCTGGCGTTCCAGCACGAAACGCGTGTTGCCGGCAGAGGTGGGGCCCGTCCCCTCGCCCCAGGCCATGGCGATGCGGGGCATTTTCATGGCCGCGAAGGCAGAGCTTCCGAAGTTCGGTCCCTTGTCGACCCAGCTGGTCTCCATCGCCACTACTTCCGCACCGATCTGAGAGGCGAGGCTTTGCAGCTGCGCCGATAGATTGCCGGGATTGTCTGCGCTGGCGAACACGACGCTTCCGGCGGGAAATTCGCGACCATTCTGGGTGAAGGGCTCATCGGTCGTCTTGCCGACCAGTCCGGCCTTGAGCGCGGCGATCACAAGGCGCGCCTGGCCGCCGTCGCTCCAGGGAACGACCTGGCCGAAGCTGCCGCCGCTGGCGGTGAAAGCCGGGATCGGGTCATCGGCTGAAACGGTTGTGGCCGAGCCCATCGCCACACGGCTGCATTGCTCGGACGCGACCCCGTCCATGAGCGGCAGCGACCATGCAGTGACATCATAAAGCTCATGGTTCAGGCCGCGGTCGCGGCGGTTTTCCTGCTGAGCGACATAATCGTCGGCCAGGGGCGTGTTCCGGCTGAGCAGTGTGCGGATCAGCCGGCCCTGGGGCTGGGCCAGGTCGACCACAAGGGCACCGGCCTCATAATCGTTGCCACAATGGCGGCTGCCGGACGGCGTCCGCGAGACCGATATGCCCTGGCTGGCCAGCCGGCGCGCGAGGCTCTCGGCTTCATATCGGCGCCCGGCAAGATCCAGCACCACGTAGCGGTCATCGGTACCTTCGGCCTCCTCGATGGCAGAGCGTCGGTAGTCGGCGAAGGCGCCCAGATACTGGTCCTTGTTGCGGGCCACCACTTCAAGCGTGGCCAGCGAAGTCAGAACATTGTTTCGCACGCCCTCGCTATAGGTCAGCTCGGTTCCGTCCCGGCGGGTGAAAACGAGGCCGCGGGGCGAGCCTTGTTCGAATGTCATGGCAACCGCACCGTTCAGTGTGGGCCACATGTCCCCGTAACCGGGGTAGAAAGCATCAAACACTTCGCGGGTGAAATAGGGTACGCCGAAACGGTCGAAATAGCTGGCCATGTTCTGACCGAGCTGGACCTGCTTGTCGCGCTGGTCTTCGATGATGTTGGGATTGAAGGGGCGCGCGGCCGGGGGGAAATAATAGGTGGCGTCGCCGCCCATCTCATGGCTGTCGACATAGACGACCGGGTGCCATTCCAGCACGGCTTTAACTTTGCCCCGGGTCTCCGGTTGGGTCATGGCGAACCAGTCGCGGTTCAGGTCGAACAGGTAGTGGTTGAAACGTCCGCGCGGCCAGGGTTGGTCGTGTTCGGCGGTGTGCCGGTCGGCCAGCGGCTCAAGGCCCAGGGCGGAGGTGAAGCTGTGGACAAACCGGTCCCGCCCGTCTGGGTTCTGAACGGGATCGATGATGACGATCGTGTTTTCCAGGATTGTCTCGACGAGTTCGTCGTCCTGGGCGGCGAGCAGGTGATAGGCCATGAACAGCGCGCTATCAGACGGTGTTACCTCGTCGCCATGGACCCCGTAGGAGAGCCAGACGACCGCCGGCGTGTCGGCTGCATCCGCGTTGCCATCGCCCTGGCCGGAGGCAAGCTCGGCCAATTCCGCCTGTATGTCGTCCAGCCGGGCCATGTTCTCCGGAGACGAAATCACGGCATACAGCAGTTCGCGGCCCTGCCAGGTCTCGCCATAGCTGCGCACCTCCATCCGGTCCGGCGTCGCCTCTGCCAGGGCGCGCAGATAGTCGGCAATGTCGCGCACGGATGAAATCGCTTCGCCATGGTTGTGGCCGGTCACATCCTCCAGCGTGGGGATGTCAGGGTCATAGCTCGCCGGTGGATAGGCTTGGGCCATTGCGGGGATGGCGAGAATGGCCACTGCCAAACCGCAAAGGATCAACTTGTACGCACTCAATCTGGGTCTCCATTTGTTTCCATCCGTTTTCAAGGTCTTGCCGCCTGGTACCAGTCAGGCCGACCACGGGCCCCGAATGAATTTCGGTCTGCCTAGAAGATGAGCACATAAACGTCATGCTGTCGAAGTGCTCGCCAGTTTGGGGTTGCTCTGGCTGGTGTTCGGGGTCGCTGGCGGGCTAGCTATAGCGCGCCTCGACCTTCGGGCCGTCCTGTCCGGCGGCGACCGCCTCCACGCTATCCGCCAAATCTGCGAGATACTGGTCGATGACCTCTGAATGCTTCGGGCTGAGCATCAGGTGCAGGCTTGGCGGCTCTTTCGTCACCGAGGTGAACCAGCCGCGGCGGTAGATCTCGCCATAGATGGCGAAGCTGTGATGATCAGGATGGCGGAAGGCGATCAGGCCAAGCATCGGGTTGCCGAGCACCTCAAAGCCGAGCGCCTTCACCCCGGCTTCAACGCGCTCGCGCGTGGCGCAGACCTCGCCTTGCAGGCGGCGGTATCCCTTTATGCCGAGATGGTTCATCACGGCCCAGGCCGCCGCAATGGCCCCGCCGGGCCGGGTGCCCGCCAGCGTCGGCGTCTTCATCGGTGCGCCGGACCAGCCCTTTAGGTCAAACGGCATGTGGGCGTAGAGGTCTTCTGAGCGAAAGAGCACGGTGGACGCGCCCTTGGCGGCATAGCCATACTTGTGCAGATCCGCGCTCATGGAACAGACGGCGGGCACGTCGAAATCGAAGGGCGGCACGGCCACGCCATTCATCCGCGCGAAGGGGGCGAAATAGCCGCCCACGCATGCATCGACATGCAGCCAGACGCCCTTGTCTTCGGCAACCTCTCCAAGCGCTTCTATCGGGTCGATGATGCCGTGGGGAAAGTTCGGCGCCGAACCGACCATCATGATCGTGTCGCCGTCGCAATGGGTCGCCATCGCTTCGGGGTCGGCCTCATAGCTGCCATCGGTCTTCAGGGGCACCCGGCGCACCTCGATGTCCATCAGGTGGGCGGCCTTGTCGAAGGCCAGGTGGGCCGACTGGGGCAGGATGATGTTGGCCCGCTCGCGCGCCCGGCCCTGGCTGCGGGCATGGTCGCGCGCAGTCTTGATTGCCATGGTGATGGAGTCGGTGCCGCCGGAAGTCATGGCGCCCGTCGCGCCCTCTGGCCCGTGCAACAGGCCGAGTGCCATGGAGATGACGTCCTTCTCCATTTGCGCGAGGCTCGGGAAGGCCAGGGGCCCGAGACCGTTCTCGCTCATGAAAGCGGCGTAGGCTTCCTTCTGGACCCGGGCGATCTCCTCACCGGCATTGAAGACGTAAACGGCGGTTTTTCCATCGCGCCATTTGGCATCGCCTGTGCTGCGCGCGTCCATTTCGGCGCGAATTTCGGCCCAGTCCCGGCCCGTCTCGGGCATTTGCATGGTCATGGTGAGCGCTCCCGGCTTTTTCTTTCGCGTGAGTGTGCAGCAGTCGGCCTGAAAACGCAAAGAGCCGTCCTCGTTTCCGAGGACGGCCCATCAACCCAACGCCCGGCGGTTTATTCTGCGTGCCGTGTCGTTGAGGGCACACTAGGCGCAAAGAGGCCAATGAGTCGTTAATGTCGGAAAATTCAGTGGGTTAACGCGAACTCCTCATCCATCATCCTTGCCCCAAGGTTACCAGGCCGCGCCGATTCCCTAACCGAGCGTTAACCAGTGACTGCCATCCAGAGGTCTGGAGTGCTTCGGAGTGCGTGCCCACCATGTCGAATGTGAGAAGTCCTGACAGACCCAAGGCACCCGGCGCGCTGGCCGGTGGCGCGATCCGGTCCGACAATCTGCGCCCGGCCCGGGTTGATCCCGACCGCCCGTTCCCGACGGCACGGGGCAAGCTGTCTGCTGCGGAGATCGAAGCCCTGTTGCGTCCGGACCTGCCGGAGGTGACCCGGCCGCCGGCCGAGACCAGGCCGAAAAACCTGTCTGACCTGGATGCCCCTGGCCCGGCAATCCCGATGGAAGACGCCGAGCGGCTTTGTGCGCGGCTCTCCCTCATGGCGCGCCAGACCACAGGGCTTGGTGTCGGTTTCTCCCTGCTCGAAATGGTCTCGCAGCCGTTTCGCTCCGCTTTTCCCGCGCCGGAGCCGGGCGCGGCTTTCGCTTGCTATGGTCGCAAGGATGGCGATGTGGACGCCGTGCTCGCCATGTCGTCCATGGCAACGCTTGCGCTAATTGACCTTTCATGCGGCGCAGACCCGGCGGATCTGAAAGAGCTCCAGCCAAGGCCCCTGACCGATATCGACATCGCCCTGATGGACAGGATCCTGCGCCCCTTCGCAGCGCACCTGCCGGGCGGCGCGCTCCATTGCCTGGAGAGCCGGGCCGCCTTCACGCTTTCGGTGGCCCCGCCGGGGCCGGCTACGCGCATCGACCTGAACGTCAGAATGGATGGCTTTTCCGCCCCGGCCCGGCTGATCCTGAGTGATGCTGCATGGGAGGCATTCAAGGCCGAACCTGTGGCGGAGACACCGCCAGTCGTGGCGACAGGCGAGGGCCGACGCGGGCGCGAACTGACCGCCATGCTGACCGCGCGGATCGCTTCGCTGAGCGTTCCGGTCTCGCGCCTTGCGAACCTGAAGCCCGGAGACACCCTGCTGCTGGGGCTGCCTGCGGACGAGCCTGTGCAATTGCTCTCAGGCGGCCGGCTCGGAACCCTCGCCGCAGAGGGCGAGATCGGTCGCAAGGGCGCGAAGATGGCGGTCCGCGTCACGAAACGCGGCCCCGCCATCGGCTAGGCTATCGGCGCAGTCAGGGCAGAAACCGTTTTAGTGTTTCCCACTCATCTGCGCCTCTGCCGCCTGCATGCCTGCGACGGCAGCATCGTCTCCCGCAATCTCCGCCATTTTCTGTGCCCAGAGCCGCTTTTGGTAGCGGTTGGTGATGATATCGGTGACGACAAGGACGAAGACCACCAGATAGAAGCTGGACTTGGACATCGCCTCCAGTGGGTATCCGAAGAGCTTCATATGGGCGAGGTGCGCGCCTTCGGAGACAAGCAGAACCCCGACCAGGAACAGGATGAACAAGCCCAGCACCTCATACATGCGGTTGCGCTTGAGGAAGTCGGCCACATAATCGGCCATCAGTACCATCAGACCGCCCGAGACAATGATGGCGATGGCCATGAGCCAGACCTGGTAGTCCTTGCTGGGCTCACAGCCGACCGCATCGGCAACGGGATTGGCGATGAGATAGGACTTGCATTCCTGCACCGTGCCGTCGAACAAGCCGCTCTGGACCAGGCCGCTGGAAACGGCAATGAGCGTTTCGCCTGCATCGTTCACCACCTTGGCCACCTCGACATTCGCGATGGCCATGGCCGAGAGGATGGAGTCGAAGGAAAAGACGAGGTTCATGGCCACGATCATCGCGATGGCCTGGGCGACGGACTTGCCCTTGCCGCCCTCGGAATGTTCGATGTGTTCGACGGCGAGGAGGTGGTTGATCTCCTTGATCGCCGTGTAGAGGATGAACCCACCACCCGCGAGCGTGATCAGCGCCTGGAAGGTGAACTCCCCCTCAAGGAGGCCGTTGGCATGGATCTCGAACAGGGGTTCGGCCAGCAGGGAAAAGATGTTGACGATGATGACCAGCAGGACAATCCGGAACAGCACCGCCAGCCCGATGCCCCAGCGCGCCACCTTGCCCGCATGCTCCGGCCCGGTGCGTTTGGACTCGATGGAAATGTAGAGCAGATTGTCGAAGCCAAGCACCGCCTGCAGCATCAGCAGCATCAGCAGCGTGAACAGTCCGCTCACGGAAAACACTTCGGCCAGTATCTCGCCCATGGGGCACCCCTCCTTGCAATGAATCGCTCCGTTACGGGCTTAACGCCCCCCTCGGTGCGATCAAGCGTCCGGATGCAATGAGGTTGGCCCACGGGAAAAGCCCGCGTATGACCTGTTGCCAAAAGTGACAACAGTTTCATCCAGCCGGAGGAAAACCATGCGCCCACTCGCCACCAGACTGATCGGACTTGTCTCACTGGCAGCCCTTGCCACGGCCCCGGCCCTGGCTGCGCCCATGGAGATCGAGGACCTGCCGAAGATCCGGAATGCAGGCTCCGTGGTGGTGTCGCCAGATGGCGAGACGGTGGCCTACACCGTGTCTGTGCCGCGCGATATCCTGGCTGGCGATGGGGACGGCCCGGCCGAAACACACCTCTGGGTGATGCGCGGCGGGGGCGAGCCTGTGCGCTTCATCGGCGGAGAGGGGCGCATGTCGGGCCTGCAGTTCGCCCCCGATGGAAGCGCGCTGCATTTCCGCACGCGCCGCGACGGCGACGAAGCCACCTCACTTTATGCCATTTCATTGAACGGTGGCGAGGCAAGGAAGGTCTTTGAGTTCGAGACCGGCCTTGGCGATTATGCCCTATCTCCTGATGGCGAGACCCTGTATTTCGTGGCAACGGAAAAAGACGATGCAGAGGATTTCTCCAGCAAGGGTTTCAAGGCCTATGCCTATGAGGAAGACCAGCGCCTGGCGGCGATCTGGTCGGTATCCCTGGCTGAAGACGACGCCGAGGCCAAGAAGCTGTTTGACGCCGGGCATGTCTCCGCGATCGAATTGTCGGGCGACGGGTCGACAATCGTCGCGGCCGTGGCGCCGACCAACCTGATTGACGACTTTTACATGCAGCGCGATCTGCACGTGATCAATGCCGAGACTGGCGAGCAGACCGCGCGGTTCAATCTTCCCGGAAAGCTTGGCGGTTTCCAGATCAGCCCCGCCGGTGAAAGGATCGCCTTCCACGCCGGCACGGACATTTCCGACACCTCCGATGGTGTCCTGATGATCGGAGAGATCGAAACGGGCGACTTCGAACAGCTGACGCCATCGGCCCTCCAGCACATTCAGGACGTGGACTGGATGAGCGACACCGAAATTCTCGCAACCGCCCATCGCGGCGTCGAATCCGCGCTTGTGGTCTACGGCCTGGAAGGCGATGAGCAGCGCACCTTGCCCACGCCGGAGGACATTGTGGTGCGCGGGGTTACCATTTCGGGCAATACGATGGCGGCGGTTGCCGACAGTCCGGTCCATCCGCGCGCCGTGTTTTCAGTGACCGAGGAGGGCGTGGACAAGCTCACCAACCACAATGGCTGGCTTTCCGACATCGATCTCGCCGAGCAATCCACCTTCACCTATGAGGCCCGCGATGGTCGCAAGATCGAGGGTCTGCTGATCACGCCTGAGGGCGAGGCCCCCGATGGCGGCTGGCCGCTGATCCTGACGGTCCATGGCGGTCCCGAAGCCCACTACAGCGATGGCTGGCTGACCGGTTACTCCACCTCGGGCCAGTTCGGCGCCGGCGCCGGCTATGCCGTGTTCTATCCGAACTATCGTGGATCGACCGGGCGCGGCGTCGCTTTTGCCAAGGAGCACCAGGACGACTATGCCGGCAAGGAATTCAACGACCTGGTCGACGGTGTCGAGGCGCTGGCTGAGGCGGGGATCATCAACCGCGAGCGGGTCGGCATCACGGGCGGCTCCTATGGCGGGTATGCCTCCATGTGGGGCGCCACGGCGCTGACGGAGCATTTTGCCGCCGCGGTGGCCTTTGTCGGCATCTCCAATCAGGTCTCCAAGTTCGGCACGTCCGACATCCCGAACGAAATGCACCTGGTCCACTCACTGAAATGGCCCTGGGATGGCGGGAAGGATGGCCACTGGATGGAGCTGTTGCGCCGCTCGCCCATTTTCCATGCCGGACAGTCGACCACGCCGACCCTGATCCTCCATGGCGAGGAGGACACGCGCGTCCATCCCAGCCAGTCCATGGAACTTTACCGCTCCATGAAAGTGCGCACCGACACCCCTGTGCGGCTGGTTTTCTACCCCGGCGAAGGCCACGGCAACCGCCGCGCCGCTGCCCAATTGGACTACAGCCATCGCCTGATGCGCTGGATGGGCACCTACCTCGCTGCAGACGCCTCTCGCAATGATCCGAAGCCTGATTTTGACCTTGGCCTTGGCGAACTGCTTAGCGAGGGCGAAGACGACATGGGCGAACAGGCGGAAATCGACTGACGCGAGGCAAATCGCTCCCGCTCCAGCGAAGTGCGGGCATCTGCAAGTGCAGGTGCCTGTTTTTTGTGATGGGGACTTCGAAGATTTATTCTGTTCCATAAAACCAGAAACAAAGGCCGCAGAATTATTGTAAAGCGGCTATTGCGAGCCTTTCAGTTAAATCTCTTTTCATGCTCATGTGATCACTTCCTCGCAGTAAGGGGGACGAGAGATGGACATGGCCGAGATTTCGACAGATTACCTGATCATAGGCGCCGGGGCGTCCGGCCTGGCCTTTGCCGATGAAATGCTGACGCAGAGTGATGCGCACATGACACTCATCGACACGCGCCCGGAGCCTGGCGGCCACTGGAATGACGCTTACCCTTTCGTGCGCCTGCACCAGCCATCGGCCTTCTATGGCGTGGGTTCGCGCCCGCTGGGCGACCAGTCGATCGACCGGGACGGGCCGAATGCCGGCTATCTGAGCCTCGCCAGCGGAGGCCAGGTCATGGGCCATTTCCATGGCTGTCTCTATGAGCGCCTGATCCCCTCCGGGCGTGTGCAGTTCCTGCCCATGCACCGCGCCAATCGCGATGGTACGGTGACATCACTGGTGTCGGGAGACGTGCGAAAGGTGAAGGTGCGGCGCAAGACCGTGAACGCGGCCTACATGACCAATGCGGTTCCGAAGACTCACCAGCGCGGATTTGACGTTGCCGACGGGGTGCACTGCATTCCGCCAAACGATCTTCCCGGCCTGTCTGGCAGGTTCGCTCACTTTACGGTGCTGGGCGGTGGCAAGACGGGGATGGACACGGTCAACTGGTTGCTCGGCCATGGTGCCGACGAGCAGCAGATCCGCTGGGTGATACCCAGGGACAGCTGGCTCTGGAATCGCGCCACGACGCAGCCTGATGATGCATTCTTCGAGACGGTCTATGGCAGCTTCCTCGACCGGCAGAAAGCCATCGCAGAGGCCAGCGACCCGCGAGACCTCGCGCTGCGCTTTGAGGCCAGCGGCATGTGGATGCGACTGGACCCGGACGTGGAGCCGACGGTCTATCGCGGCGCAACAGTCACGAGCCATGAACTGGACATGCTGCGCAGCGTTCGTGACAAGGTGCGCATGGGGCGCGTCACCCGGATCGATCAGGGCGCACTTGTGCTTGAACATGGCGAACTCGCCGCGCCGGACAACACGCTCTACGTCGATTGCACGGCCAAGCCCTTTGCCAGCGGGACAGCGCCGGCCAGGCCCGTCTTCGATGGCGACCGGATCACTCTGCAGATGATCCGGTTCCCGCAGATCACGTTCAGCGCAGCGCTAACGGCGTTCCTTGAGGCCAGTTACGAGACTGATGCAGAGAAAAACCGTTTCGCCACGCCGATCGAAGTCGATGAGACCGTTGAAGGCTTTGTGCGCGGGATGATCCCGGATTTTGCCAACCGCATGAACGCCAACACGGAACCGGCCCTGCGAAAATGGGTCCTGGAATCCCGGCTGGACGGTTTCACACGCATGGCGGTGAACGTGGACAAGTCCGACGCGGCAAAGATGGCGCTCCTCAGGGAACTGAAGACGGCCAGCATGGGCGCGGCGATGAACCTGCCCAGGCTTGCTGGCCTGGCTTGAGCGCTACTGCGCCGCGACGGCTTCTTCGGCATCGAGCGTTTCAAGATAACGCTCGGCTTCCAGCGCGGCCATGCAGCCCATGCCGGCGGCCGTGACAGCCTGGCGGTAGATGTCGTCGGTCACGTCACCGGCCGCAAACACGCCGGGAATGCTGGTGGCGGTCGAGTCGGGTGAGGTGACGATGTAGCCATTGTCGTGCATGTCCAGCTTACCCTTGAACAGCTCTGTGGCGGGCGCATGGCCAATCGCGATGAACACGCCGTGCACATCCCGCTCGAAGGTCTTCCCGGTTTTGACGTTCTTCAGGCGCGCTGCCGTGACGCCGCGCGGATTGTCCTCGCCCAGCACGTCCTCCAGCGTCGTGTCCCAGAGGACCTCGACCTTGGGATGCTTGAACAGGCGGTCCTGCAGGATCTTTTCCGCCCGCAGGCTGTCGCGGCGATGAACCAGCGTCACCTTGGAAGCAAAATTGGTCAGGAACAGGGCCTCTTCCACGGCCGTATTGCCACCGCCGACCACGATCACCTCCTTCTCGCGGTAGAAGAAGCCGTCGCAGGTCGCACACGCCGAGACACCATAGCCCTGATAGTGCTGCTCGCTGTCCAGTCCGAGCCATTTGGCCTGGGCGCCGGTGGCGATGACGATCGAGTCGCCAGTGTAGAGTGTGCCGCTCTCGCCCTTGGCCTCGAAGGGGCGCACGTCGAAGGCCACCTCGCTGATGTGATCTTCGATGGTCTCAGAACCCATTTTTTCGGCATGCTCGCGCATTTTCACCATCAGTTCCGGGCCCTGGATTTCGGCAAAGCCGGGATAGTTCTCCACGTCCGTGGTGATCGTAAGCTGACCGCCCGGCTGCAGGCCCGCCACCACCGTGACCTTGCGCAGGGCGCGGGCGGCATAGATCGCCGCGGTCCAGCCAGCCGGGCCAGACCCGATGATCAGGATTTCGGCGTGGTGGGTTTTGCTTTCGGCATCGGCCATGGGAGCCTCCTCTGCGGCGCGTGCCAGTTTCTGGCCTGCACATGATTCCATTTACGTCTATTGTATGGGGGCGCAGTCACTCGGGATAAAGACCAAGATGTCTCACAGGCGCGTGTGGCCGCTCGTGAGGCTCTGTGAGCTGGGCCTTGACGGCCCGGCGCAGGGTTTCGGGACACGCGCCCGGATCGGCATAGACGTCCAGCGTGACCATTGGCCGGGCCTCATTCAGGCCCCAGGCGTGGATATGGTCAACGCGTGCAACACCATCCCCTTCGGCCATCACGCCCTCGCCGATCGTGCGGGCATCGAGGCCATGGGGTGGGCCCTCGACCAGGATGTGGCCGACCCTCACGCGCGAGGCGCGCCCAGCCCAATGCTACGAGCAGCGCCACCAGGCATCGCTTGCGGGCGCGTCAATTTCACGGTTGAATATGGCGGTTTTATTCAATGTAGTAAGGCACCCTTGCACCCGAGCGAGCACCTGGCTGGTGGGTGGGCCCGACGGCTCGGGCCATCCACCCGACATTATTTGTAGTTTTACAGTGTGCAGGCTCGGGAAGTTTGCCTAGAAAACGGTCAGCAACGGAGTGTCAGGACCATGGCAGCAGAAGCCGCCCAAGGAAACGAAGTCCTGATCAAGGACGCGATTGTCTTCCTGTTTGCCGCAGGCGTGGTCGTGCCGGTGTTCAAGGCATTACGCGTGCCCGCTGTGGTGGGTTTCATCATCGCGGGTCTTGTGTTGGGACCCTACGGGATCAGCCAGTTTGCCGGACAACAGCCTGCGATTAAATACATCACGATCTCCGAGCCGGACGCGGCCGTACTGTTTGCCGAACTGGGGGTCTTGTTTCTCTTATTCCTCCTGGGCCTGGAGCTCAGTTTCAGTCGGCTGTGGGAACTGCGCCGGGCGGTGTTTGGCGCGGGTGGGTTGCAGGCTGCGCTCAGTGCGCTGGCGATTACGGGTGCGGCGCTTTTCCTGGGCCAGCCCCTGGTGGCGGCCATCACCATCGGCCTTGCGCTGGCCCTGTCGTCCACCGCCATCGTCATGCAACTCCTGCAGGAGAACCGGCGCTCGGCCTCCGCGGTGGGGCGCACATCGCTCGCGGTGCTCCTGTTCCAGGACATTCTGGTCGCCCCGATCCTAATCTTTGTCGGCTTTATGGCTGCGGGAGGAGACGGCAGCCTGTTGAGCGTCATTGGGGAAGCGCTCGTCCAGGGCATCCTTGCCATAGTCGCCATTGTCGTGATTGGCCGCTACGTGCTCTCCCATGTGTTTCACCTGGCCGCGCGGGCTGGTGGACGCGACTTCCTGATGGCGCTGACCCTGCTGACCGTGGTGGGCGCGGCGGCGATCACGGCCAGTGCGGGTCTGTCGATCGCACTGGGTGCCTTCCTGGCCGGCATCCTGCTGGGCGAGACCGAGTTCAAGCACCAGACCGAGGTGGACCTTGAGCCCTTCAAGGGACTCCTGCTCGGCCTGTTCTTTCTCACCGTGGGCATGTCCCTGGACCTTGTCGTGATTGCCTCGCTCTGGCGTGAGGTGCTGATCGGCATTATAGGGCTGCTGGCTATGAAATTCATCATCGCTTTCATAGCGATCCGCCTGTTTGCCGGGCCCAGCCATGTCGCCCTGGAAACGTCGGGGTTCCTGATGACAGGCGGAGAGTTTGCCTTCGTAATACTTGCCGCTGCGGCAGCCGGCGCCGTCGTGGACAGCGAGACGTCAACACTGGTGGCCGCCATTGCGGGCATTTCCATGATGCTGATTCCTGTTCTGTCAAAGTTCGGCGGTCACCTTGCAAGGCGGTTTGAGCCCAAGGCAGAGGTCCATGCGAGCTACGAACTCGACGCGGTCGAAAAGGAGGGGCACGTCATCCTTGCCGGGTTTGGCCGGGTTGGACGCACCATTGCCGACCTGCTCAAGCCCGAAGTTGCCGACGTGATCGCCCTCGACATGGATGCCCAGCGCGTCCTGACGGGACGCTCGGCCGGCTGGAACATCTATCTGGGCGATGCAAGCCGCAAGGAGATCCTCCAGAAAGCCGGTCTGGAGGGCGCGGCCCTGGTCATTGTCACCGTCGACAATGCGGCCAACGCAGAGCACATGGTCCGCACGATCCGCGCCCTGCGCTCAGACCTTCCGATCCTGGCGCGCGCACAGGACACCGACCATGCCGCGCGCCTGCATGAGGCGGGCGCCTCCTTTGTCATTCCAGACGCCATCGAAGCCGGACTGCAATTGGCCGGGCGAGCGCTGGAATCGTATGGTTATGCCAGAGAGACGGTGCGCGACCTCATCGCCGCAGAGCGGGAAAAGGAGTACCAGAAAGCGACGGCAGGTTAGGCTTTAAGCCGGCAGCTTGATGGCGTTGCCCTCATCGAGCAGCACCACTGTGGGCGCATGCTGGCGGGCGCGCTCTTCCTCAATCTCGGCAAAGGCCGCGATGATCACCGTATCGCCAACCGCAAAGTGGCGGGCGGCAGCGCCGTTGACGCCAATCGTTCTTGAGCCGCGCGGAGCTTCAAGTGCATATGTGGAAATGCGCGAGCCATTGGTGACATTCCATATATCGACGCGTTCATGGGGAAGGATGCCGGAAGCATCGAGCAGGTCTTGGTCGATGCTGACAGAGCCTTCATAGTGCAAGTCGCACTGGGTCACCCGCGCCGAATGGAGCTTCGCTTTCAACATGTGAAGGAACATAGCGCCCACTCTCCCACTGTAATTACCACTGCACACCGGGGCATCTCAGCCAGCCTTTCCCATGTGGGAAGCGACTTCCGAGAGGTAAAGACTGAGCCCTGCAATTGATGGGCCACTCCTATGCACACTTGCAGGGCTTGCGTCAAAGATGAACTTGCCGGAACCGCGCGATTCGTGCGCACGAAGCCCGGTGTGTGCAATTGACGCCTGGCGAAAGGACCGCCAGTTGTGCCCGTGCGGGTTTTGGGAAAGGCAGATCGATGTGGACAAAGCTTCTGGGCGTTGTTTTGTGTCTGGGTGCGCTCGCAGCCTGTGCGTCCCAGCCAAAGTTGAGCCAGGAACAATGCGCGAGCGCCGACTGGCAGGCCATTGGCTATCAGGATGGACAGGCTGGCCAAGCCATGACAGCGCTGAATGATGAAATCATCGCATGCAAGGCGTATGGCATTGAACCGGACCTTGAAGCCTATGCAGCGGGGCGTTCTGAAGGGCTCGCACTCTATTGCCGCCCGGAGGTGGTTCTGGATGCCACGATCCAGGGCGTCGGCGACCCATTTGTCTGTGAGCCGTTTGACGACCAGTTGCGCACCGCCTTCGATATGGGACGGGAAACGCGCGCTGCGGCGCAGAGATGGCAGCAGGTCCAGGGCCAGTACCAGCAATTGGTCGAGCAGCGTGATGCCATCAATCGTGAAGGTGCCCGGCTGACACAGGTGTTCGAGGCTGAAAGCGACCCCGATGTGCGCCAGCAAGTCGCCCAGCGCATCACGGAACTCGGCAGGCAGCGCAACGCCCTCGACTCCCAGATCGCCGAGGCCGACCCTATCTATCGTCAGGAGGAGGCCCGTTACCAGCGTGCGGTGCGGGCCTATGAACGCTACAAGAACGGGCTGGCCCGCTGACACTGGCGGCCCACCCATGGAGCAAAGGAGACCCGGCCATGGCCATGGATCGCGACACGCTTCTCGCCCATCTCACCGATGCCTTTCCCGAGGCCGACATCACCCTGACAGACCTGGCGGGTGACAATGACCACTGGCAGGCGGAGATCGTCTCTCCCAAGTTCGAGGGCGTGCCCCGTGTGAGGCAGCACCAGATGGTATATGCGGCGCTAAAGGGGAAGATGGGCGGCGAGTTGCACGCCCTCGCGCTCAAGACCAAAGCGCCCTGAGCGAGCAGATTAGCTCGGCACGTGAACGGCAACCAGGTGCGGGCCGCCATCTGCGAAGGCCGTTGCCAGCGCCGCCTCCAGCTCCTCGCCGGTGCTGGCATCGTGAGCCGTCACGCCCTGTGCGCGCGCCAGGCTCGCCCAGTCGATCTGCGGGTTGCCGAGGGTCAGCATGCCCTGTGCCGATGGGCCGGGATTGCCCGCGCCGGTCCGGTGCAACTCGATCTGCAGGATGCGATAGGTGTGATTGACGAACACCACGGTGACGATGGGCAGCTGCTCGCGTGCCATCGTCCAGAGCGCCTGGTTGGTGTACATGCCCGCGCCATCGCCGGTCAGGCAAAGGGTCGGCGTGCCGTCAAGGGCGGCACCGATGGCGAGCGGCATGCCCTGGCCGATGGCCCCGCCGGTGAGCATCATCCAGCGATGGGGCCGCGCCGTGGCGGTCGCCATATAGACGGGCAGGGAGTTTGATACGCCGTCATCGGAAACGAGCGCGCCCTCGGGCAGGTGACGGGCGATCGCCGCGCCGACCTTGGCCGCATCGAGCGCGCCGGTCGGGGCGTCGGGCAGGGCCAGTTCTGTCACAGGCGCAGATTCATTGGCGTCCAGCGCATCGGCCAGCATGGCCGTCGCCGCCCCGCCATCGCCGTGCGCATCGCAGAGGCTGGCCACATCGCAGCCCTCGGGCACAAGCAGGCTCGGCCTGCCGGGATAGGCAAAGAAGGCGGCCGGTGTCTGGGTGCCGGCCAGTACCATGAGGTCTGAACCGTCGAGGTCGTTCATCGCCATCTCGGCGAAATACTGCATCCGGTCGGGCGCAAAGCGTCCTGCGCCGCGGGCCATGATGGGGTAGAAGGTGTCGGTCATGATGCGGATGCCGGCGGCCTTGAGGCGCGCGGCTGCGGCGAGGCCTGTCTCCGAAAGGGCCGACACTCCGTTCATGATGATGACCGGCTTGCTGGCGGCGCGGATCTTTTGCGCAACGCCCTCCACCGTCTCGGCACCTGGTGCGGGCAGGGGGCGGGCGGCGACAGGCTCAGCTTTCATCCCGCCCTCAAGCCAGGCGCTGTCGGCAGGCAGCACGAGCGAAACCGGGCCAGGCAACGGCCCGTGGGCGGCTGCGAAGGCTTCCATGGCTAGGGCGCCGGCCCGGGCGGGCGTGTCAATTGACTTGATCCAGACCGAGTTCGGGCCCGCCATGCCGGTGATGTCGCTGGTCAGCGGTGCGTCATACCGGGTGTGATAGGTGGCGTGGTCGCCGATCACGTTGATCATCGGCGTATGGGCGCGGCGGGCATTGTGAATGTTTGCGCCGCCATTCAGGTATCCCGCGCCGAGGTGGAGAAGCGTCATGGCCGGCTTGCCATGGGCGCGCGCATATCCGTCGGCCGCGCCCGTGGCGACGCCCTCGAACAGGCAGAGCACGCTGCGGATCCGAGGCTCGCGGTCGAGCGCCGTGACGAGGTGCATCTCCGAAGTGCCGGGATTGGCGAAACAGGCGGTCACGCCCGCATCGGCCAGTGTGCCCACCAGGGCTTCGGCGCCTGTCCTTTTTTCAGTTTCGCTCGCCACGTCGCGCCTCCCAGCCTCTTCTCGTTATCAGAAGCGAACGATATCGCTGTCTCCGTCGCCCGCGTAAAGACGTTCGACCTCACCAGCCCGCAGGGCCTGGACCTTTGACTGGTTGATATAGCCCTTCTCCGTGATCTCCCCGGCTTCCGGCCTTGGCGGGATGGCTTGCAGGGATATGGCCGAGATGCGCTGGGCCGCATTGGGATGCGCCCGGTTGTAGGCTTCGATCCCGTTTGCGACGGCCTCGATCACCTGCGGCTGGTTGCATAGGCCTGCAAGATCCATGGCCTCGCCCGCACAGCGCTGGCACCAGGCCTCGTTGAGGAAGCCGATGAGCGCGATGCGATCCTTGTTCAGCCCGCACACCACGACGTCTGACAGGGCGCCGTCCACCGCCTCGACCACTTTCACTCGCACGGTGCCGGCCGAGACCCATGTGCCGCTTGCCAGCTTGAATTCCTCCGCCAGGCGACCGTCAAAGGCGAGCCCCCTGCCGGGTTCGTCCGGGTCGACGAAGCGCACCGCATCGCCCATGCGGTAAAAGCCCTCTTCGTCGAAGGCCTCAAGGGTCTTCTCGCTGTTGCGATAGTAGCCGGGCGTGATGTGGGGCCCGCGCACGCGGCATTCGAGCTTCTCGCCAACCGGCGCGAGCTTCATCTCGCAGCCGGGCAGGGGCAGGCCGATCAGGCCCATCGTGTCGTTTGGCCAGTGCACATTGGAGAGGGTTGGCGCCGTCTCTGTCGCGCCATAGCCCGCCGAAAGCGAGATACGCTCGCCCGTCGTGGCGACGGCCACCTTCTGGATGCGCTCATAGATATCCTGGCCCATGGAGGCGCCGCCATAGGCCATGACGAAGAGCCGCTTGAAGAAGGTGCTTGCAAGCTCGGGGTCGTTTTCCAATTCGGTGGCAAGGGCCGCCCAGGCCGCAGGCACGGTGGTGTGCTGGGTGGGGGAGACCTCGGCCATGTTGCGCATCATTTCCGGCAGCTTGGCCGGTGTGGGCGCGCCCCAGTCGATGTAAAGCGTGCCGCCCCAGTCGGTCATGGAATGGAGGATGGCATTGGCGCCGTAGGTGTGGCTCCAGGGCAGGAAGTTGATCATCACCTGCGGCCCGCCGGACAGTTCCTCCAGCCGCTCAACGTCCCAGACCGAGCGGATCATCTTCGCATTCGCCGCGATCATGCCATGGGTGTTGATCACCGCCTTGGGCTCGCCTGTGGAGCCCGATGTCATCATGAACTTGGCAATCGTGTCTGGCGTCAGCCGGTCATAGGCGAGGTCCACGGCGCTTGTGGGCCTTGTTTCGAGCAGTCCATGGAGGGGCAATGCGTTCGGCGTATTCGGCGCGTTGCGCGCGTAGATCACCGGCCGGCCAGCGAGGTCCATCCCATTGAGGCCGCGCTGAAAGAGTGCGCCATCATCCACATAGACGATGCCGGGTTTCACAAGATCATCGATGTAGTTCAGCCGCGTGAAATCCTCAGCCAGTGTCGCATAGGCCGGGGTGACGGGCACGACCGGCGCGCCGACCCACATGGCAGCGTACATCACCAGCGCGTGCTCGATGGAGTTGCGAGACAGGATCATGACCGGGCAGGCCGGCCCCGCGCCCATGTCGAGGAAAGCCTGCGCCAGCGCGCGGATTTCAGACAGCGCTTCGCTATAGCTGATCGTGGTCCAGCCCGGCTGGCCGGGGTCTTCGGCGTCACGCTGGGCGAGCCATGTGCGCTCCGGGGCGGTGGCGGCCCAGTAGGTGATCGGGCTGAGCATGTGCGGGGGATGCGGGCGCAGTGGCTGGCCATTGGTCAGCAGGATGGAGCCGTCATGGCGATGGGTCACGTCCAGCTTCTGCGGCAGGTACGGCACCTCGCGGAAGGGTATGTTCTCGGTGCTCATTGGTATCCCTCCGTATCGATGTGGACGACGGCGCCGCAATGCTTGCAGTGGACGGCGTCCGGGTCGTGGCGGGCAAGGCCGCACGCCTTGCACTCCACGCTCACTTTATCGGTCGGGGACACCACCGCGCGCAAGAGGTTCAGGAACAGGGTCAGCCCCAGCACCATAATCATGACCGACAGAAGTCGGCCCAGATCGCCCTCCATCAATATGTCACCATAGCCCGTCGTGGTCAGGCTCGTCACCGTGAAATAGAGCGCATCGAGATAGGAATTGATGTTGTCATTGAGGGACAGCTGCTGAATGTAGACCAGCGCGGACATGATGAAGACAAACACCACCAGATTGGTGATCCGCTCGAGGATGCGGCGATGCTCGGCGAGAAAGCCTGCCAATTGGTCGGCTCTGCGTAAAACGGTGAAGGCGCGCACGATGCGCACCGCCCGCAGCACCCGCAGGAAGGCGAGGTTTGTGATGAACAGAGGCGCAAACATGCTGAACACGACGAGAATGTCGGCCCAATTGTGCAATCGCCGGAAAAAACCGGTGCGGGGCCTGGCAATGAACAACCGCGCGAGCAGGTCCAGCGCGATCACCACGCCGATCAGATAGTCGATCCAGCCATGGGGTGTCTCGCGCGTATTAAAGGGCGTGAAGAGAAAATAGCCGATCGTGGCCACGTCGAAGGCCAGCATGATAAGCCTGAAGCTCCATGGACCTCGCCCCTGGCCCTCATACAGCCAGAACAGCTGCCGGTTCAGCCCCCGCCGGTCACTCATCGGGAAGGCTTAACCCTCCAAAGGCCTGCAAGGCAAATCCAACGGATGCTCTTCGCCCGTCTCGCCATGGACCACCATGCAGGTGTCGCCGCGCATCATCAGCTCGAATTGCGTCGGCATGGCCATGCTGGCGGTCTCCATGGGGCCGAGGGGTGGCGGCAGCACGGTGATCGCAGACGTCCTTGTCGGATCGCCCGCGCCCAGTTCCACCTGCGCCTGACCCATGGCCGAGGCCAGCGTGGCCTTGAGAGTGTTCATGGTCTCTGGCCCACTATCTGTCAGGATGGCGGGCACCGCCTGCTGCGGCGTGGACTGGCAAGCTGTGGCCATGGCGAGGGCTCCGAGGGCGAGCGCGAGCTGTGCGCGGTTCATCGGTCTGTCTCCTTTGGCGGGGCCATGCGCATGTCGCGGTTGACGTCCATGATGCCCGGTGCAGGCGGTGTCAGCGCGAGCGTGTTGCTGGGCGGCGCGAAGACACCGCCGCCGGTCGCGCTGCGCGATGCGCCGCCACCGGGCCCGAACGCCACACTGACGGCAGTGGGCGGCGGGGTCGGACAGCTTCCATCGTCTCGGAACTGGAGCGCAGCGGCGAGCAGGGGCTCATTCTCACTGCCCAGAACACCCGTCAGGTCATCCTCAACTTGGCATCCCGGGAGTGAAACTGCAAAAGCTGCGATTGGGTCTGTAGAATTGGCAGCGAGGAAACCGTCTGAATAGTCCCCGAAGCCCTTGTTGTTGGTGCCCTGGAACTGGATCGTGTAATAGGTTTCTCCGCAATTGTCCGTCGGAAAGAAGCCAAACGGCTTGCCGCACGTCGTGTCGCCGATGAGGATGACTTCGATATCGATGCCGCGCAGGCCGTTGATCACGGCTTCACTGGCGCTGCATGTCCCCCCGGTCGACAGGATGAAGACCCGGTCGAGATCGAGGGCCGGCAGGGGCGTTCCGAATGTCAGGCTGAAGCCTTGTCCGGTGTCGATGAATGGGATCGGGTCGTTGGGATCACCGAAGATGGGATCATTGCAGCTCGAATTGTCGCAATTGTTGAAGCGCAACTGCTCGAACACGCGGCCCTGGGTGGCGGCGTCTCCGGCGACCATGTATCCGAGTTGTGCGGCCACAGCGAGCAGGCCGCCGCCATTGTAGCGCAGGTCGAGGACAAGGTCGTCCACGCCAGCCGCCTGCATGTCCAGCATGGCGTTGTAGATGGCTTCTTCACTGGAGAACGGACTAAACGTGTTGAACAGGATGTAGCCCACATCACCATTCGCCGTGGAGATCACGCTGGTGGTGTTCACGGGCTGGGTCGAAAGGTTTTCAGACGTGACCGAGACCGAGCGGATGCCTGTGCCGTTCGGATTGCCAAGCTCGAAACTGGTCGTCGTGCCGGCATTTGGCGGAAATAGTCCCGCATTCAGTCCGTCAACATCGTTGCCATTGATGACATCGATCCCGTTGATCGAGAAGAGCCGCTCGCCGCGTTCGAAATTGGCGCGCCCGTTCACGACAGCGCTGGCGGGGGTGCCGGGATCAGTGAAGACAACCCGGATGTCACGCGGCGGGGCAGACTCGAGAAAGGCAAGCCTCACGCCATAGCCCGAGGTCGGCGCTGAATTGCGCTGCTCCAGGAACTCGTCGGTCGGCTGGCTGAAATGGAAGTCATCCTTCTCCTCACCCGAGGGCGTGGTTTCGAAGGTTCGCAACTGGGCAAAATAGTCGAGCCGGTCATTGAAGTCATTGGGATTGCGGTCGGTGACCTCATCATTCCAAAGATAAGTCTCGTGGGTCCAGGACCGAAGCCAGAACAGCTCGTCAATCAATTCGCCCTGAACATCGGGGAACGGGTTGCCATCGAGGTCAAAGCCGGAACGGGGATTCTCGCACTGGGCTTCAAAGTTGCCGCGGGCCTCAAACACATTGGGTGTGAAAGTCGGTGGTGGTGGCGGTGGAGGAGGCGGCGGCGGCGGCGGCGGCGGTGGAGGAGGTGGTGTCACCGCGGCGGCCGGGCTGGAACCGCCTCCACCGCCGCTGCAGGCGCTGAGCGCAAGCCCCGCCGCCGCAATCAATGACACCCAACTCACAGCTCGCTTGTGATCCATGATCCACCCTTCCGTTTAACCTGTCGTTTACTGTTTCCGAAAACCGACAAGTTTCAACATGCGGACTGTTCAAAACACGGCAATGTCATTCAGGAGCGAGCGTGTCGTGGAACTTTACCGGTGCGCCGGCACCCTTCTTCAGCAATTCCCCATCGCGCATGATGGCCTGGCCGCGCACGATGGTGCCCACCGGCCAGCCGGTGGCTTCGAATCCATCAAATTGCGTCCAGCCGCATTTTGCCTGGTTCCAGTCTTCGGTGATCGTCTCGCGCCTTGCCATGTCAACCAGGGTGAAATCAGCGTCGTAGCCCTCGGCGATCCGGCCTTTGCCAGCGATACCGAACACGCGCTGGGGACCGGCTGAGGTCAGTTCGACAAACCGCCTGAGGCTCAGACGGCCGGCATTTACATGGGTCAGCATGACAGGCACGAGCGTCTGCACGCCGGGCATGCCGGAAGGCGAGGCGGGGTAGGGACGTTCCTTTTCCTCGCGCGTGTGAGGGGCATGGTCGGTGGCCAGAACATCCACAATGCCGGCATTCAGGGCGCGCCACAGCGCCTCGCGATGATGGGCCTCGCGCACGGGCGGGTTCTGCTGGGCAAACGCGCCGAGGCGCTCATAGCAGTCGGGCGCCGCCAGGGTCAGGTGGTTGGCCAGCACTTCGACACTGGCCAGGTCCTTCGCGTCCTTGAGGATATCCATCTCTTCGGCGGTTGAGATGTGCAGCACATGGATGCGCTTGCCTGTCTTGCGCGCGAGGCGCAGGAGGCGACGCGTCGAACTGACCGCCGCTTCGACATCGCGCACCACGATGTGGCTTTTCACGTCGCCCTGTACAGCCAGATCGCGACGCTCGGCGAGGCGATATTCGTCCTCACTGTGGAACGCGGCCCGCCTGTTGATCGCGCGCAGCACCCGCTCGACACCTTCGTCGCTCTCCACCAGAAGCGATCCCGTGGACGCGCCCATGAACACCTTGACCCCGCAACACCCCTCCATCCGCTCCATCTCGCCGAGCACGTCGGCGTTTTCATTGGTCGCGCCGGCATAGAAGGCGTGGTCCACATCCATCCGGCCCTTCGCCCGTGCCAGCTTGTCGAGCAGCATGTCCGGGCTGGTGGTGGCCGGTTCGGTGTTCGGCATTTCAAACACGGCCGTGATACCGCCAAGCGCGGCGCAGCGCGCGCCGCTTTCAAGGTCCTCCTTCCACTCCAGTCCGGGCTCGCGGAAGTGGACCTGGCTGTCGATGACGCCTGGCAGGACGTGCAGTCCGGTGCAGTCGATCACCTCGCCTGAGTGCGCCGCGGAAAGGTCGCCGATGAACTGAATCTTGCCGCCCGTCACACCGATGTCGGCAGGGCCTTCCTCACCGGGCGTCACCAGTGTTCCGCCGCGCAGGATCATGTCATAAGTCTGGGTCATACCCATTTATGCAATCACGCGCGCATTCTGTCACCCATGGTGGCGCGTTTGCACTTGACCCGATCAGGGGCAGCGTCTTAGCGCTATCGCAAATGCTACAGGAGACACGCGATGACAAGTTTGGCCAGCCGGGATGTGAGGATGCTTCTGGCAGGAGCGGTCGGGGTATGCGTGTTGACGGCGTCTTCTTATGTCTCGATCCCGGTCGGCCCGGTTCCCGTGACCCTGCAGACACTGGCCGTCTTGCTGGTTGGTGTGGTCATGGGCCCGCGCGTCGGCGCCCTGACAGTGATCACCTGGCTGGCCCTTGCCTTCGCCGGCGCGCCTGTCCTTGCGGGGGCCACGGGCGGACCCTTGCCATTCACTGGGCCCACGGCCGGTTATCTGGTGAGTTTCCCGATCGTAGCCTTCCTGGCGGGAATGCTGCCCCGCGCGGCCAGCCTGTTGGGCCATGGCGCCGTGTTGGCCGGCATGGTGGCCTTGCACGGACTCGTCTTGTTGATGGGCTGGGCCTGGCTCAGCGTTCTGGCCGGTCCGCAGGCGGCCTTCATGGCCGGCGTGATGCCGTTCCTGCTTGGCTCACTGGTCAAGGGCGCACTTGCTGCGGCGCTGGCAGCGGTCCTGCCCCGGAACTGGCGGTTCTGACCCCGGCTCGACAGGCGCCTCCGGCCTGCTTAAGTGTTGGATATGCAATCGCGTTTCGCCTACCTTCCACATCGCGCAGTCCTGTCACTGGAAGGACCTGACACACTTGCGCTGCTAGAGCGCCTGGTCACCTGCAACACCACTGAATGGGCAATGGGCGAGGCCCGGCCCGGCGCACTGTTAACGCCGCAGGGCAAGATCATCGCGGATTTCCTGGCGATACGCACCGCAACTGGCGTGCTGCTCGATGTCCACGCCGAGGCCATGGACGATCTGGCCAAACGCCTGAAACTTTTCCGATTGCGCGCGAAGGTGGAGATCGCGCCCCTTGAAGGGGTTTTCATCGTGGCGGGGGTCGAGCCGGCAGAACACGGCGTGCGTCCGGTGTCGGGCACGGAGCTTGTCTATATTGACCCGCGCTATAACGGCGGTCGTCTGCGCGCCATCGCCAGCGAAACCGAGTGGCGCCGCTTCCACGGTCATGAGGCCGAGTGGTCTGTGCCGCCGGACCAGTATGAACTGGACCGCATCCTCGCATGTGTTCCCGAATGGGGTTTCGACTATCGCGCGGCAGAGGTTTTCCCAGCCGATGTCAATCTCGACCGGTTGGGCGGTGTCGATTACGGCAAGGGCTGCTTTGTGGGCCAGGAAGTGGTCAGCCGCATGTACCGGCGCGGCAAGATTCGCAAGCGCACCCTGCGCGCCCGCAGCACAGGGTTCGAAGTGGGCGCAAGCATAGAGGCAAATGGGCCCATCGGCGAGATCACCAGCGCGATCGATGGCCTTGCGCTTGCGCGCGTCCGGCTGGACCGGCTGGCCCGGGTGATCGGGTCTGGCGAGCCGCTTGTGTCCAACGGAACCGTCCTCGCCCTTGAGGCCGGGACGCATGGATGGCTGGGCGAGGAGATGGAAGCGTTCCGGGCCGATGACTGAAGCCTCGCTCCCCTGCGGCTGGGCGCCGGCCAATGACCCGCTCTACCGGGGCTATCACGACACCGAATGGGGCGTGCCAGAGCGCGATGGCCGCGCCCTCTGGGAAAAGCTGATGCTGGATGGGATGCAGGCCGGCCTGTCCTGGATCACCATACTGAGAAAACGCGAGAGCATTCGAGCAGAATTCGACGGCTTCGATCCGGAAAGCCTCGCAGCCTGGGACCGGGCGCGGATCGGCAAGGCGCTCCAGAACCCCGGCATCATCCGCAGCCCGAAGAAGATTGAAGCTCTGATCGGCAATGCGCGCGCCTTTCTGGACATGGCAAGGGCTGGTCAGGACTTTTCCGACTATTGCTGGAACTGGGTCGGCGGCGCGCCGATCATCAACCATTGGCAGGTCTGGAGCGATGCTCCGGCTTTCACCGAGCTTTCAACGGCCTGGTCGAAGGACCTCAAGAAGCGGGGTTTCAAATTTGTCGGCCCCACCATAGTCTACGCTTGGATGCAGGCGGTCGGACTGGTGAACGACCATCAGGTGGACTGTCCGCGTCACAGAGAGGTGCAGGCATGAGATGTTGCCTCGGTGCGGTTATGGCGGCATTTCTTCTTGCAGGCTGTGCCAGCACCACCCATTCCGAGCGCGCCTTCCAGGAGTGCCGCTGGGAGGAGGGGCCCGAGCGCGACCGCTGCATCGAGCGCGAAATGGCTGACTATCGCTGGGACGAACACCAGGCACACGTCGCGCGGGTTGTTGCCACACGCCAGGCCGAGCACCGCGAGAGCGTCTGCCTCGGCCAGGGCGGCTCGAAGGATGCCTGCGAGAAATATGGCGACTTTGGCCCCGATACAGCAGCCCCGGAGCCGATCGAGGTGAGCCTTTCCCCGGTCTTTCCGGACCCCGAATACTGATCGCGCTGGCCATCTCGACGCAGGCAGGACAGCGCGTTAGAGACTGACAAAATAATAAAGCGCCAACCGCGCGCCCCAAAGAGGTCTCCCATGCCCAATCCTGTCATCTCCGCCACAGGCCTGTGGACCCCGCCCCATTCGGTCTCCAATGAAGAGCTCGTCGCCAGCTATAATGCTTGGGCCGACAAGTGGAACGCCGAGCATGCCGCAGAGATCGAGGCCGGTGCGGTCGAGCCGAAGCCCCACAGCTCTGTGGAGTTCATCGAGAAGGCGTCGGGCATCAGGTCGCGCTACGTCGTGGACAAGTCCGGCGTGGTCGATCCCGACATCATGGCCCCGCGCATCCCCGAGCGGCCCAATGAGGAGATCAGCGTGCTGGCGGAAATGGCCGTGAAGGCCGCGCGGATGGCGCTGGAAAGCGCTGGCCGCGACCCGAAGGATGTGGACGCGGTGCTGTGCGCGGCCTCCAACATGCAGCGCGCTTATCCGGCCATGGCGATCGAGGTGCAGGAGGCGCTGGGCATTGAGGGCTTTGCGTTTGACATGAACGTGGCGTGTTCGTCGGCTACTTTCGGCATTCAGACAGCGGCGGACTTCGTGCGCTCTGGCAGCGCGCGCTCGGTCCTTATGGTCAATCCGGAAATCTGTTCCGGCCACCTGAACTTCTGCGATCGCGACAGCCATTTCATCTTCGGCGACGTGGCCACGGCCGTCCTTGTAGAGGCCGAGGAGATGGCGCCGGCCCGGCATTGGAGGATCCTGCACACCCACCTCAAGACCCAGTTCTCCAACAATATCCGCAACAATTTCGGCTTTCTCAACCGCACCGCGCCGGAAGGCGTCGGCCAGCCCGACAAGCTTTTCGTACAGGAAGGCCGCAAGGTCTTCAAGGAAGTCGTGCCCATGGTCTCGGCCATGATCGGCCAGGATCTCGAGCAACTTGGCCTCGCCGGCACGGATCTGCGCCGGCTCTGGCTGCACCAGGCCAATGCCAACATGAACCGGTTGATCGCGGCCAAGGTCCTCGGCCACGAGGCCAGCGAGGATGAGAGCCCCACCGTGCTCGATACCTATGCGAATACCTCCTCGGCGGGCTCCATCATCGCCTTCCACAAGCATTCGGGCGACTTCCAGCCCGGCGAAAGAGGAGTGATCTGCAGCTTCGGTGCGGGCTATTCCGCCGGCACCGTGTTTGTCGAGCGAGTCGCCTGACAACCAGACCAGTATGGAGGAATACCCATGGCAGAGTCGCGTGAGTTCGACATTATCATCTATGGTGCAACGGGGTTCACCGGGCGCCTGGTGGCGGAATACATGGCGAGCACCCATTCCGGCCGGGCTGGCAAATGGGCCATGGCCGGGCGCAGCGCAGACAAGCTTGCCGCCGTGCGCGATGAGATGGGCCTGCCAGCCAACACGCCGCTCGTGGTTGCAGATGCTGATGATCCGGCCAGCCTGAAATCCATGGCTGAGCGCACAAGGGTCGTCTGCACCACGGTGGGGCCCTATACGCTGTATGGAGAGCCATTGGTGGCGGCCTGCGTCGAGGCCGGGACAGACTGTGTGGACCTGTCGGGTGAGCCGCTCTGGATGCGCGACATGATCGAGAAATATGACGCGCGCGCAAAGGAAAGCGGCGCGCGGATCGTCCACTCCTGCGGCTTTGATTCCATCCCCTTCGATCTCGGTGTCGCCTTCGTGCAGGACAAGGCGAAGGAAAAGTTCGGTGCCTGTGCCCCGCGCGTTCGCGGCCGCGTTCGCAAGATGGAAGGCACCTTCTCCGGCGGCACGGCGGCGAGCGGACGGGCCACCATGGCGAAGGTCCAGGAAAACCCGGCCCTGCTGGCGCATCTCACCTCGCCCTTCTGCCTGACGCCGGGCTTCGAAGGCGCAGAGCAACCCCAGATGAGCAAGCCCATGGAAGACCCCGACGGCACCTGGGCCGCGCCCTTCTTCATGGCAGTGATCAACACCAAGAACGTCCATCGCTCCAATCTCCTGCTTGGACTGCCCTATGGCGAGGACTTTCAGTATGACGAGATGATCTCGACTGCGCATGGCGAGCACGGCAAGGCGGCGGCCGAAGCGATTGCCTCAGTGGATCCGATGGGTGGCTCCGGCGGGCCAAAGCCCGGCGAAGGTCCCAGCAAGGAAGAGCGCGAGGCGGGGCACTATGACATCGCCTTTACCGCCGAGTTCGCAGACGGCCGTTCCCTGAAGGCGGGCGTGACCGGCGACAAGGACCCCGGATATGGCTCCACGTCCAAGATCATCGCTGAAGCTGCGCTGTTCCTGGCCGATGGCAGCGCCTGCGTCGGGGGCGGGGTCTACACACCCGCCGCGGCCTTTGGTACGGCACTCGTCCCGGCCCTTGTCGAGCGTGCGGGCATGACTTTCGAGGTCGAGGGCTGAGCCTGCCGTAAAGCGCCCGCTTTATTGCCATGAAGTCATGTGAGACCTTCGGGAAAATAGGGAGGTCTCCATGAAGATTCGCTATGGCCTGACGGGCCTGGCCGCCGCACTGGTCCTGACGGCCTGTGGCGGTGGAGGCTCATCTTATGATGCGCCAGAACGCGAGATGGCGGGCGCGGTGGAGATGGCCGCGTCGCCCGCGCCGCGACTGGCAAAGCAGGCTCCGCCCTCGCCAGTTCCGCCTGCCCAGGACGGCGAACCCGCGCCCGAATCGGCCGAGCAATACATCGCCTACAGCCACAGCCTCGGCTTCCGCTTGCCCGTGGCACAGGTGGAGCCCGTGATGATGGGACATGCCGAGGCCTGCCGTGCGGCGGGCACGTCCGTCTGTATCGTCACGAATTCGAACCTCAAGAATCAGTCCGATGACTATGTCACCGGCAACCTCTCCATCCGCGCCAAGCCCGAGTGGATCGAGACCTTCCTGGCGGGCGTGGATGACGAGGCAGACGAAGCCGGCGGCGAGATCAGCTATCGCAACACGAGCGCGGAAGACCTCACCCGTACCATCATCGACACCGATGCACAGCTGACGGCCAGCAGGACGCTTCAGACCCGGTTGCAGACCCTGCTGGAAACGCGCGACGGCGACCTGGCGGACCTTCTGGCCATCGAACGGGAACTGGCACGGGTCAATTCGCAGATCGATTCCACCCAATCCTATCTAAGGGCTCTGAGACTTCGGGTGTCCATGAGCGAGCTTTCCGTCGGTTATGAAACCAGGCAGACCGCCTTCGGGCCGCGGCGGACCAACCCGCTGGGCGAGGCGCTCAGCGACTTTTTCTACAACCTCTCAGGCGGGCTTGCCGGCGTGATCACGGCCTTTGCGGTCGGTTTGCCCTGGCTGTTCCTCATTGGCCTCATGCTCTGGATCTGGCTGCGCCTGATCTGGCCGCGCATCCGCCGCAAGAAATCCTGATCAGCCGGCAGAGAACCGGCGCACAGCGTCCACGGCGAGCGCGAAACGCGAAAAGCTCCAACTGTGCCCATCGGCCAGGTTCCTCAACGCATCGGTCAGTTCCCTGTGCCGCTTCTCGCGCGGTTCGAGCCAGGCGCTGGCCCCGCCGGCTTCAAGCGCGCTGCGCGTCATGGAGACCTGCTGCGCCATCAGGTCTTCGATCATGCGGCGCGTGGCGACCCGGTCCCAGTACCCCGCATTGACGAGAGCTTCCTCCGCGCCGGCACGCAGCCTGTCCAGCCGCAACTGGTCGCTGATCTCGAAAAAGGCCCTGGCGACACTGTCCATGTCAGCCATGCCTTCATTGGCGAGTCCGACGAGTGGAATCCCCATCGCGAAATAGGGCAGGGCGGCGCTCCAGCGGGCCAGCGGTTCGGGCACCTCGGCGCCCATCAGGTCGCGCGCACGACGTTCGATCCGCACCGCGGCGTGGGGCGACGCCGTTTCGCGCAGGTTCGACTTGAAGGCATCAAGCGGGCCGCCAATCGATGAGACGAGGTCGTCAATCGGCTGCGTAAGGGCCCGGCCGGAGATCACCTCGCAGGCACGGAAGAGTGCCGATGCGCCTTCCTTGCGCATACTGGTCTGGGCGGCAGCCGGTACAAAATTGTCCAGCGCGTCAATCTCGTCCTGGAAGCCTGACATGTTCAGGACGCGCCGCCCCACTTCGAATGCGCGCACAAGGTCTGCGTTGGAGCGTTCCGTGCTTTCGCGCAGGCGAGACAGGAAGACCGGCCCTCCCAGGTCAAGAAGGCGGTTGGCGATGACGGTGGATATGATTTCTCGCTTCAGCCGGTGTGCATCGATGGCGTCTTCATACTTGCGGATGGCCTCCGGGAAGTAGGCCGAAAGCGTTTCCTCGAAGGCGGGATCGTCGGGCACGTCGGAGGCCACAAGGTCGTCGAAAAGCGTGATCTTGGACCAGGCCAGCAGCACGGCCAGTTCCGGCCGGGTCATTGGATCGCCCGCTTCGAGACGCTGGGTCATGTCCGCGCTGGAGGGCAGGCCCTCGATCGCCCGGTCCAGCACGCCGCGCCCTTCCAGGTAGACCATGAGGCGTTCCAGCGCCTGCATGTCTGCCAGCGCCGTGTTCTCTGCCAGGCTGAGGGCGCCGGTCTGGTCGTAATTATGGGCCAGGACATGGGCGGCCACATCATCGGTCATCGATTTCAGCAGGATGTTGCGTTCGCCGCGTGGCAGTGCGCCCCGGCGGATTGCCTCGCTCGCGAGAATCTTGATGTTCACCTCGTGGTCGGAACTGTCCACACCGGCGGAATTGTCGATCGCGTCGGTGTTGATGCGCCCGCCCGAAGCGGCAAACTCAATCCGCCCGGCCTGGGTCATGCCAAGGTTTGCCCCTTCGCCGACCACTTTGACATTCAGATCGCGGCCATCGATCCGCAGGGCGTCATTGGCCCGGTCTCCGGCTTCTGAATGGGTCTCGCTCGCGGCTTTAACATAGGTGCCGATGCCACCAAACCACAGCAATTCGGCGTCCATCTTGAGGATCGCATGTATCAGTTCTGTCGGTGTGACCTTTTCACCGGTCAGCCCGGTCATCTCGCGGATTGGGTCATTGAGGGTGATCGCCTTGGCAGACCGGTCGAAAACGCCGCCACCTTCGGAAATCAGTTCGGTGTCATAGTCTTCCCAGCTCGAGCGCGGAAGGTCGAAAACCCGCTTTCGCTCCTCCCAAAGTCGTTCCGGATCAACCGGATCGGGATCGATGAAGATATGCATGTGGTTGAAGGCGGCCTGGAGCCTGATCTGCTTTGACAGCAGCATGCCGTTCCCGAACACATCGCCTGACATGTCCCCGACGCCGATCACGGTGAACGGGGTTGTCTGGATGTCCTTTCCCATTTCACGGAAGTGGCGCTTTACCGCTTCCCAGGCCCCCTTGGCCGTGATGCCCATGGCCTTGTGATCGTAGCCGGCCGACCCACCCGATGCGAAGGCGTCACCGAGCCAGAAGCCATGGGATTCGCTGATTTCATTGGCGATGTCGGAGAAGGTCGCGGTGCCCTTGTCGGCGGCAACCACCAGATAGGGATCATCGCCGTCCCAATTCACGGTCTCTTCCGGCGGGCGTACCTCGCCATCGACGAGATTGTCAGTCAGGTCGAGCAGGGAGGATATGAACACGCGATAGGCCTCTATGCCGGCCTCGCGGACCTCTTCCCGGCTTCCGCCCAAGGGCAGTTGCTTGGGATAGAAACCGCCCTTCGAGCCCACCGGTACGATCACGGCGTTCTTGACCTGTTGGGCCTTCACAAGGCCGAGGACTTCGGTGCGAAAGTCATCGCGCCGGTCCGACCATCTCAGTCCACCGCGCGCCACCGGGCCGAAGCGGCAATGGACGCCCTCGACCAGCGGGCCGGCCACGAAGATCTCCCGATATGGCTTGGGCGCTGGCAGCTCTTCAATGTCCTGGCTTGCAATCTTGAAACTGATGGCATCGCGGATCGAGCCGTCCGGGCCGGTCTGGTAGAAGTTTGTCCGCATCAGGGCCATGATCAGGTCGGCAATCCGCCGGATCACCCGGTCATCGTCTAGCGCCGAGACATCCATCAGGCCGGTCTCAATGTCAGCACGAAGGTCATCACAGCGTGACTTGCGCTGCGCAAGCCCATTACCGGATGAGGGCTCGAAGCGTGCCGCAAACAGGTCCAGAAGCAATCGGGTCAGGTCTGGGTGCTGTCGCAGGGCCTTGATCTGCGTGGCGCGGCCCGGGTCGCGCCCGGTCTGGTGGCGGAAGGCGGCCAGGGCGCGCAGCAGTGCGGCCTCGCGCCAGGTGGCCCCTGCGCTGATGACCAGCTGGTTGTAACCGTCGCTCTCGGCCTGTCCCGTCCAGACCGCGACAAAGGCGTCCTCAAAACGGCTCGCGAGGCCTTCAAAGGGCGCATCCCCGCTGGCCGGACGTTTCATTTTCAGATGGTGTATCCAGTAGGTGTCGGGCGCGTCCTCGACCGGTTTGTGTGTTGGTGTCACCGGATACCCAGTCTCGAAATTCACAAACAGGCCCATATTCTCGAATACGGGCACACAGCGCGACAAGGGAATAGCGCCGTCACGGACGTAGACTTTCGCGCGCAAAACCTCGTCCGGGTCGCTGTCTAGCCGGAACGCGCGCACCCCGATCTTGCGCTGAGCGTTCAGCTTGGCCAATTCGCCGACATCCGTAAGGGCTTCCTCGGCCGAAAAGGCCTCCCTGTAGGCGGCATTGAATGCGCCGCGAAAGGCCCCAGCCCCCTTTGCGACCGATTCGTCCATCTCCTGGTTTGCAAGGGCCTCGCGAAATCCCTCGTCCCAGGTGCGTGAGAGTTCGGCAATAGCCGCTTCCAGTTCCTCCACGTCAGGGCGGGGGTGGCCGGGCGAAACGCGGACATGGAAAACCACGCGAACCAGCGAGGTCGTGTCGAAACGTGGTTCGAAATCCGTCACCTCGCCAGTCAGCGCAGTCTCGAGCACCCTGGCGATCTGCAGGCGCAGGCGCGTGTCGTAGGCTTCCCGCGTGACGTAGACCAGGGCCGTGACAAACCTGTCGAATTCATCAAAGCGCAGAAAAACCCGTGTGCGGGGCCGACCGATCAGCCCCAGGGCGCCCATCACCAGTGGCGTGAGCGTCTCCGCGGTGGATTGCAGCACCTCGTCGCGCGGCCACTGCTCCAGAATGTTGCCGAGTGCCTTGGCGTCATGGGAGCCGGGCCTGGCTCCCGAATTGGAAAGGATCTTTCCGACCCGTTTGCGCACCAGCGGTATCGAACGGGCGGTTTCGTCATAGGCCTCTGACGTGAACAGGCCCAGAAAGCGCGTTTCCCCCGAAACCCGCCCCTCATCGTCATAGTGCTTGATGCCGACATAATCGGCGTCCACGCGCCGATGTACACGGCTCATCATGGTGGATTTGGCAATGATGATCGGCTCGCGCCGGGAAACGAACGCGCCGATTTCAGGGGTCAGGACCGTGGGTTCGCTGGAACGATTGAGGACATTGAGTTTCTCGTCGCGCAGGAGACCCAGATTCGATCCGTCCACCATGTCCGGTTCATCGGCAATGAAATTGCCGTCATCGCCTCGCGGAAAGAGGTAAGTGCGCTTGCCAAGAAAGACGAAATGCTCGCTGGCCAGCCAGTCAAGGAAAGCATTCGATTCCGTGCGGAATTCCTCAGGCAGGTGTTCTTCCTTTCCGAGGCGGGCGATTTCCTCGCGCATCGCGGTATGCATGGCCTCATAGTCCTGCACCGCCAGGGAAATGTCTTCCAGCGTGCGCCGCGTTTCCGCTTCAAGGCCGCGGGCATCCTCGCTTGTCAGCTTTGGCAGGTGGATCTGGATTACAGAGAGCCGCTCGCCGTCCTCAAGGGTGACGACGGGGTGGAAGAGGGCGAGCACCTCGAAGCCCATGCCAGAGGCCGCATTCAGAAGCGAATCGACCAGGAAAGGCATGTCAGGGCCCGCGCATTCCAATATGCTCCGCGACTGTCCCTTGCCGTTTTCAGGAGTGACTTCCTGAACACGCACTTGCGTCTGCCCGCCCATGGCGTCCTTGACCAGATCGTGAATATGGCGCGCAAGCCTGTCTGGGGACCGCAGGCTGAGGCGCGAAAGGTCCTCTGTTTCCGCCTGCTGGCGAAACTGTTCGGCCAGTTGCTCTTGCGGGTCCAGGTCTGCAAGGGTCGTGTCTGTCATCGAAGTTCCCGAGACCAGATTTTCAATCCCGCTACTTAAGCAAAGACGCCGTTGCGCACAACGCGCAGCCTGCCACCCGGGGCGGGCACGATTTCCTGGTGGTGGTAACATAGCCCTGGAAAAAATTGGGCTCGCCGAACGGGGACGTGTCCGGCGAGCCCACAGGCCTCTATCCGCAGGCTGGGTGGGGGGACGCACGCGGAGGCCTGATCTGTGTTGGAGCGCAATTATTAGCCCGTCAAAAAACTGACAAGAACGCCCCTGAGACGCCCCCTATGACGCATTCGCTGGGGCTGTGCAACAGTTTTTAGCATAAAAAAGCTGTTAGCTCGACGGCATTTACGTCTTGATGGTGCCCACCGCCTGAAAAAACAGTTAGTGCGCATTCACACCTTGAAACTTATGTGGTTTTAGGCTGCAGAAGTTTCGGGTTGCCATCAGCGCTGAGAAGGATCGCAACCCATCTTGTGGATTTCGATTGGGCAAACAGCACCATCATTAGCACGGTGAGGGGCGCTGAAAGGAACATGCCCGGTATTCCCCAGATTGCCCCCCAGATGGCCAGTGCCAGCAGGACGACGAGGGCCGAGAGATTCAGCGAATCGCCCATCATGCGCGGCTGGAGGAAATTGCCTATGGCAAATTGCCAGAAGCTCACGGCTGCGAAGACCAGGGCGGTGTAGATGTAACTGTCCTGGGGAGCGCCGCCCGGAACCCATTGGGGGATCTCCGGCTGGACAAGCGCGAACAGTGGCGGCACGAGGGCGGCGACGATCGAGCCAATGGTCGGAATGTAGTTCAGCACAAAGATCAATGCCGACAGGAACAAGGCGTTCTCCACGCCGAGAACCTGCAGTGTTCCATAGGTCAGGACCGTGATGAGGACCGACACCACGGTTTGGGTCCACAGATAGGCCTCGATGCCCTTGCGCGCGGCTTGTGTCACTTCGGTGACCTGACTGCGCTGCTGCTTGTCGGTGAAAATACGGTCCAGCTTACGCGGCCAGGTGGACTGTGCCAGGAAAAGAAAGCCCACATAGATCAGGATGAGCACCAGGTCCCCGCTGAGATCGCCCACAGCGTTTGCGATCGGCCCCACAAGGCGTTGCCCGGTTTCGTTTAATAGCAATTGGGTCAGTGTAGGGGCATCATCCGACATGCCGACAACGCCGTAGATGTCAGCAATCAGCTCATTGATCCGGCGCTCATAATCGGCTGCATTCCTGCCGCCGAACTGGGCGAGGCCCTGGGCCATGAGTGCAACGAAACCGATGAAGCCGCTAATCACGAGAAACACCGATACAATTCGCGAGGCTTGCCGCTGGTCGCCAGGGACAAAGTCATCAATCGCCCTGGCAAAGCCTTCCATAGTCAAAAACAGGAACACGGCCAGGGCAAATGGCGCCAGGATGCCGCGCCCGAGATATAGCATTGCGACAATGATACCGGTAGCGATGATCCAGAGTGCAGCTTTGGTGGACGTGTCCATCGCAGATCCTCCCCTCGAATACGACCCGATCGTGTCGGGCTTTGCCGCTTGCAGGTCAAGCTTGGCACACTGGACCGATCGCCCGCAGTCTGTAGAAGTGCTGAAAAAGGGGAGATGGTCAGCGATGATCCGCAAAGTCTTGTTGGGCCTGCTTGTCGGGTTGATCGCACTGGTGTTCACCGTGGTGGTTCGCACGTTCAGTTATGGCGGAGCTGGCCAGGCCATGAAGGTCGAGTTGCCCGAGCCGCCGGAGATTTCCGATATCGACGCGGCCGGTCGCCTGGCAGAAGCGCTGCGGATCAGAACCATCACAGTGGCACCCGGCGATCCCCGGCCCGGCAATGAAGGCCCCTGGCTGGAACTGCATGACTGGCTGAAGCAGACCTATCCTGCGGCACATGCGGCGATGACGCGTGAAACCGTGGCAGATTTCACCTTGCTTTATACCTGGCCGGGGTCCGATGCAGACCTTGAGCCTGTTTTGCTGATGGCCCACCAGGACGTGGTGCCGGTGAACATCGGTACTGAAGATGACTGGTCCGCGCCACCTTTTGCCGGAGAGATTGTTGATGGCTTTGTTTATGGCCGTGGAACGATCGACGACAAGGGCTCCATGGTCGCTCTCATGGAGGCCGCCGAAGCCCTCGCCAGGGACGGCTTTCAGCCGAGGCGCACGGTGTACTTCCTTTTCGGCCATGATGAGGAGGTGTCCGGGTCTGGCGCGGCGGCAGGGGTGGAACTCCTGAAGTCACGAAACGTGAGCCCGGTCATGGCGCTGGATGAGGGCTTCATGATCATCGATCCGTCACCGCTGACCGGGGCGCCGATGGGCTTTATCGGGGTGGCTGAGAAGGGCTATGTGTCGGTTGCGATCACGGCGCTTGCCGAAGGCGGGCACAGTTCAGCACCCCCACGTGGCTCCGCACCGGTGCGCCTCGCACGGGCGCTTGTGGCGCTTGATGAGAACCAGATGCCCGCCGATTTTTCCAAACCGCCCATCCGGCAGCTTTTCGAGGCGAGCGCGCCGGACATGCCTTTCATGCAGAGGATGGCCTTTGCGAACATGTGGCTGTTCGGAGGCATGGTGGAATCCCAGATGGGGGACATCCCGGCGGCCAATGCGATGATCCGCACCACCACTGCGCCGACCATGCTTGTGGGCTCGGCAAAGGAGAACGTGCTGGCACAGCGCGCCACGGCGGTGGTGAATTTCCGAATCCACCCCAACGACTCCGAGGAGTCGATCCTGCAGCATGTGCGGGACGTGACGGATGGGATTGAAGGACTGCAGATTGAAAAGGGCCGCGGCGGTATTCGCGGTGCGGGGGCCTCACCCGTGTCGTCAACCGAGAACCTTGCCTATGGCGTGCTGGCGGCCGTGGCACAAGAGGCGGGCAATGGCGCGCCTGTGGCACCCGGCCTTGTTCTGGGGGCAACCGACGGGCGCTATGCCACTGCGATAACGGACTCAGTCTATCGCTTCATGCCCGCCGTCATGAGCCCCGAAGACCTCGCCGGATTTCACGGCACCAATGAGCGTATATCGGTGGAGAATATGGGTCGTATGGCGCGCGGCTACGCCCAGATCATTCTCGCCCTTGATCGCGGGGACAAATAGCGCTCAGCGCTCCCATATCTCGGCATTGACGTTACGCCACTGCTCGGTCCCGACCATGCTATAGCCGGCCGCTTCCAGCCGTGCTGCAATGATTTCAGGCTCGCCGTCATTGCAGAGTGTGTTGGGCTTCAGGAACACCATCCGCGGCGCGCGCGCGACCGCTTCATTCCATTCGATCAGGGCCTCGTCCATCCATGGCGAATGGCGGTGGCGGTCAACGGCATTGGCACCGGAAATGGGCACGCCATAATTCTGCCGCCAATGCTCCAGGCGGATGTCCCAGACACCGCCCTCATGGTGAACCCAGAGTTCCGCCGATGTCCTGTAATGGTCGACCGTTGGCCAGGTGAATGTGTCACAGATCAGCAGCGTGTCGTCTGGCGTGTCATGGGCCGCCACAGCGGCGCGCCAGTCCTGTACGAGATGTGCGCCCAGATTGGCATACTGCTCGCCGCGAAATGTGAAATCTGCCACCGACCAGGCATTGGCGAGGAGCGCGAGGCCACTCAGCCCCGCGGCAAGCCAGCCGCGCCGGGCATGGGCGGCGAGATAGCCAATCGCCAGGGCACCGCCAATCGCAGCGGGCAGGATGATCCTTTCCATGTAGACCGGCTTGAACACAAAACCGATCACCCAGATGAATAGCGGAAATGCGATCAGGTTGGCGACCAGGAGCGGGATGGTCCAGCCGGGCCGTGCGAGACTGAGAAGGCATCCGGCGAGAACCGCCAGAAGGTATCCGGCCACTGCGAAGATCGGGACATTGTTCGGGCCAATCGTCGCCGCAAGTGTGATTGCTGCGAGAACCGGGTCTTTCTGGGCCAGCCAGTCAAAGGCGCCCGATGTCCCGACCATGACAGTCAGCCAGGGCGACCACGCCAGCAGGGCGGGCAGGTTCACCGTGGCCAGTTTCCAGGTAAATTCGAACAGGGACCGCGGTGCCGTGACCAGTACCCAGGCGCAGAAGATCGCGTTCAGGACAAACAGGTAGAGAATGGCCGTATTGTGCGAATAAAGCGCAGCGAGAGCGGAGAGGGTGTAGATTGCAGTCCAGCCGGCATTGTCCCGCGACAGCAATGTGTGGCCGGTCGCAAATCGCTCTGCCAGTGCATGCAGCGACCATGCCGCAAACATGATGAGCATCAGCAATTGGGTATAGTTTCGCCCATTGTTCGCATAAACAAGCATCGTGAAGGACGTCGCCAGAACAGCGACCGTCACCAGTGCGCCAACGGGGCCGATGAGGCGGCGCGCCAGCAGGTAGGTGGGCACGAGCATTGCGACCGAGAAGATCGCAGACGGCAACCGGACCGCCACTTCGCCCTCGAAAACGAAGGCAAAGACTTTCACCACCGCAAAATGGAGCGCGGGATGGGTGTCAAAGGGCACTGAAAACAGGAGGCCAAAGCTGTGACCGGCCGATGCAAGTGTGTAGCCTTCATCGATCCACAGCGAATCGTGTGTCAGCGTTGCAAAGCGCAGCAGAGCCGCCAGCAACAGTATCGCGCAGAGCCACGCCAGTTCGCCTGACCTTGGCAGGGTGCGCGCCGTGCGCCATTCGCCTGACAGCGCGTTGAAGACGGAGGCGGCGTGTTTGTTCATGGCCGTCTTGTCCGATAGTGGGTCATAGGCCACGCGGTCCCTCCCAGATACTCATCCCGTCGCCGGGTCTGGTCCGTGACCATGCAAGAGTGCAACCAGTTTAGCCTGTCAGGCGAACTGTGGCGTTACGCTTCACCCTCCCGACCGTCATCATCGTCCTCAAGACCCATCGCGGCGCGTTTGGCAGAGGCTTCGCGCCGTGCGTCCTCACGCTCGCGCAGTTCATCGGAGAATGCGCTGGCAAACACGCCCGCCGGCAGGGCAACCACGCCAATGCCAGCAAGCGCAATGACGGAGGCGGCAACGCGCCCCAGCGTTGTTTCCGGATAGACGTCGCCGTAGCCCACCGTGGTCAGTGTCGCGATGGCCCACCATACGGCGCGGGGGATCGAGCCGAATTCTTCCCGCTGGGCCCCGACACCCTCGATGAAATACAGCACCACGGCAGAGATGTAGACCAGCACCAGCGCCACGGCGAGTGTGGTGAAGAGCTGGCCTCTCGAGCGCGACAGGGCCGCGCCGAGAATGTCGAAGGCCGGCATGAACCGCGCAATCTTGACCAGGCGGGTCAGGCGGAGAATCCGCAGCATCATCAGCGCCTGCTCGCCTTCGGTGCCGACGAAGATGATCCACAAGAGTTCTGGAAGAAATGCGATCAGGTCGGCAATGGCGCTGGCCGAACACATGTAGCGAACTCGACCGGATACGCCACGATATCGCGGGTCCTCTCCCGCCACCCAAAGCCGGATCAGGTATTCCAGTGCAAAGATGGCAATGATGAAGTAGTTGAAGAGAATGATGGCCTGTTTCCAGGCCGGTGACAGCAACGGCTCGGTTTCGAGTGCCAGGGTAATGAAGCTGGCCACGACAAGCAGCACGATGAAGAGATTTGTTCGCGACAGCCCCGCGCCTTCGAGGGCGTCGGGTTCAAGCTCGAGATAAAGCCGTTTGCGCAACCCGGTTTGCGTCATCAATTGCTGCACCGCCATGGCTGCACCTTCCATCCGCCTTTGTGCGCCAGCCTATCGCCACTGGCCGACCGCGCAAATGCACAGTGCAGAATCTGGCCGGGAACGGGACCCCAGGGCTTTACGAAGACGGATACTTTAGCCGTAGGCCTTGTAGGCCTGACCGATGGCCAGTGTTGTCTTGTGCATCAGGCCCGCGACTCTTTTGAGAGGATCGATCACATGGTCATGCACCTGGTCATAGCCCTGATTGCTCGCGTCGGCCTTGGCGCCACCCAGTTCAGCCAGGGCAACGCTGGCGGGCCTTGAGCGTGGAAAGGCCTTTGCCAGTAGTTCCGCCGCCTCGCCCATGCGCATTTCGACAATCAGTCCCATCACATCGGTCGGACCGGTGTCATGGCGCCGTGACAGGGTCGGCAGGCGTCCGGCAAGAGCCAGTGCGTACATCATCATGGCCTGGCGCATGGCATGCAGGACATGCAGGTCCAGGCGCCCTTCATGGCGCTCCTCGGCCGAGGGGGTGTCCTCAAGCGCCGCCAACAGCCGGTCGAATTTGCCTAGGTCGATCGAGAAACGATCCGCAATGCGCGAAATCGAGCGATGGGTTTCGCCGTCTGCAAGCCGGTAATACACGCGCCGGTAAGCCACGGCGGAATCCGTCTCGGCGTTGCGCGAGACCGCGACCCAGAAGCTGGGGTCGAACACGCTGCCATATGCGCGCAGGGCCGGCACGCTCGTGGAGATCCGCGCCTTCAACGCCAGGTCCATAAGGCTGCGCATGCGGGCGGACCGATCCAGGAGTGAGATCAGGCGCTCGGTCTCGCGTCGTATGGCGGAGCCGAGGCCTGCAGCGGTGTTCACCGGAACCCCGAGCTGCTGCAACGTGGCATTGTGTGAGATCGCGCGCAGGGACCGCGGCCCGCCGGGACCGCCCGAGCGTCGCCTTTGTCGCGAGCCGGCCCGAACCAGGAAATTTGTCGCAAAGTCGCTGAGCAGGCGGGCATAGTCCGGGTCATCAAACAAGCGCTCGTGCCAGCTTCGAAGTGCGCGATAAGTGTCCCAGGTGAAATCAGTCTCTGTGTAGAAAGGGTCATCAAGGCAGTCATCGGGGTCTGACAGCAGGTGGGAACACCAGGCCCCATAGGCCGTTTCGGCCAGGGCTGGCGTTGAAAAATGCAGGAAGCCATCACCGCCCTGGAAGCTGACTTCATGGCGAAGGCCCAGCCCCCTCTGGCGCGCCTGGCTGCGGGTCCAGCAGGTCAACACATGGTCGAAGCGCTGGTCAAAGCTGCCCGGCCAGGCCCCGCGTCCCATCGACTCGCCATGGGTATTGAAAATGAGAAGGCCAAGGCTGGGGTCAACATCGGCCAGCGCGCGGCCAATCAGGTTGTGAATTCTCTCAATGGCCATGTCTGCGGCCACCTGGCCGATGAAGCGACCCGCATCGGAAAAGCCCAGCTGGATCGAAAGATAACCGCGCGCGCGCAGATAGGTCAGGAATTCAGGCTCCTGCAGAAGCCTGGCAATGAAGCGACCGCCGGTTTCCAGCGCGTCGGGGGTTTCAAACAGCGGGGAGATGTCGAGACGGTCATCGATCCCGAACTGTCGCGCGAGATAGAGCGTGCCCATGACGGTGGCCGGATTCTCGGCTTCGGCGATCAGGAACCGGATCGGTGAGCCGGCATCGATGTGTTTGAGCCACAGCGCGCTCATCATGATCTGGCGGCGCGCCGTTGACTGCTCGAGAAACAGTTCGGCGAAGTTTGCCGTGCGCGTGCCCCGCTCGGACGCTTTTTCGGAGAGTTGCTGCAAGGCGAGCCGGCCAAGGTCACGGTCCTCGGTCTCAAGCCCGAGGTCACGGCTGATCACTGCGCGCACCTGCGCCGCATTCACCCGCAGATGGACGCGCGCGGTGCCCAGCTGCAGGGCGCTGACCTCGCTGTGAAGGGTCAGCAATTCCAGCGCAGCATCTTCGTCTGCATCGGCCAGCCTGTCCTCCAGTTCGCCGAGGATGGTTGCCGAATCGGTGATGCGCGCCTCGTTCTCGCTGGATATGGCTTTCACCGCGGCCACCAGACAGTCGGTGTCGGTCAGGTCTTCTGCAAACAGGCGGGCTTCCTGCGCGCTGAGCTCCGCGGCCTGATCGAGACGGGCAGCCAGCGCGTCCCCATCATCGCCAGCGGTGATTTCCCGAAGCCGGCTCGCATATCGCGCGAGCTGAACGGACTTCTCCGAAAGGCGCAGCGACATCGACTGCCACCAGTCAATGTCCGTGCGACCGTCAAGGTCGTAGCCGACCCAGCTTGCCAGTGTGGGCAGGGCGGGGCGCAGACTGCGCCACTCGTTTGGGAAGGCTTCGCGGGCAAAGCCCAAAACCAGGCGGGCATAGGCCGACATCGCGCCCTGGGCGTTGGCAATGGCCACCTGCACTTCTTCATGTTCGCTGGTCAGGGTGATCGAACTGGACCATGCCCGGCTGTCCTCGGCCACGGCGTCGGCGAGGTGTTCCAAACTCTCCGGATTGCCCGTCTCGGCACGGGCGGCCAGCGCTTCGCGAACGCGCGGCGACAAGGCGAACGTGGGATGGGCGGTAAAGACAATGCCGCCATTGGGCGATTCCACAGCCTGCCTGAAGCCTGGCCAACCTTGTTGGGCGAGCCCCTCCAATTGCGCGCGGACCCGTGCCCAGGCCGTTTCGGGCTGGCATCCGAGATGCTGTTCGCGCAGGAAGCTGGCGCGCGCGTCAGCCAGCCTGAGATGGACCTCGTCGACCACTCCCTCGATCTCCGACAGGCCCGTCTGGCCTGCGTCGAGGGCGGAAAACATGGACTGGGCTAGAGAGAAGACGGAATTCGTCTGCGGGTCCTCGACGATGCGCGCTGCGCTCGTTCGCAGCTTCTCACGCATCTCGCTCAGGCGCTCACTTGGGGTGGGTCGTTCCATCATTCACCTCATCAAGCGCCCGGCGGGGCCACTGGACGCCGCGGAAACGTATCCTGGCGGCCTGGTGCCTTTCCATCTTTCCAATGTGTTTGGATTGAAGGCTAGCCTGACACAAGGACAGAGCTATCGCAATCGGCATGGCTGGCATCCGCGGCGACCGCCCGCGCGGCCCGTTCCAACCCGTGGCAGACAATGGGCCAATTTGTGAGTCGCCGTTCGTTCGCTGGGCCAACACGTTGAAAAGGCGAGGTTACGTGTGTTTCTCCAGATCAGTACAACCACTTAGTGCCAAATTCTGGCCCTCCATATTAATGTTTTTGAATGATGGGCACTCAGCTTCAATATCCGGTCAGTGCGGCGCTTCCAGAAAATTGGGCTCCTCTCTGGCCTGCGCCGGCCGAGAACCACAGCGTTCCTGAAATCGATACCGAGGAGGCAGAGCTGGGCCTTGCGCTCTGCGAGGGCAATGGCGAGCCCTTTGAGACCTGTCTTGCGGAGATCGAGACCGGGCTAGCGGGCCAGGTGAGCCTTTGCGAGGACGTCTTCGAAGCCTTGCGAGGGCTCTGGCGTCGCGACAAGGCGTCGAATGTGGACATCACCTTTGCCATGTCGAGCCTGATGTTAGCATTTCGGCGCAAGGGCGCGTATGTGCCTGAGTTGCGGAAGTCACCCCGAGGCGGCGAAATCCTTGTGCTGACCCCCGACTTCGAGCCCCATTTTGCGGGTGCGTGCATTGCAGCGGATTGGCTTGGTCATTGCGGCCATGACGTAAGTGTCGAGTTGGGCTCGAATAAGGATGACATGTCCCCCCTCGGGCACAAGCGAGACATTGCTGCGATCATACTTGTCACAAGTCCCGTCTTCGGGCGAAGCGAAAGCGCAAGGGCGATCGCCCAGTGCGTTCGCGAACTCAAGAAAACGAGCAATGCCAGGCCTGTTATCAGCCTCGGTGCCATTGCGCTGGCGCCTGTCGATGAGATTGACAGGATCGGTTTCGACAGTTTTTGCCTCTCCGCGCTGGAGATTCCTGGATTGATTGATCGGTCCAACCGCCCTGCGCCAGGTATTGACGCCGGGCGCGAGCTTGAACGGGCACTCTGACTCGGTCAGAGCGCTGCGCGGATTTTCTCTGCAATCGGTTCCAACTCGTCTGCTGCCCGCGGGCCGCCGCTGGCATGGGGGCCGAGCACCGTGCCTTCGCCGCGGGGGATGATGTGGAAGTGCAGGTGGTAGACCGTCTGGCCGGCCGGGGCGCCGTTGAACTGGGTGACGATGATCCCGTCCGGTTTCAGTCCCGCCTCGACAGCCTTGGCCACGGTCTGCACCCGCGCCATGTAGGGGCCCAGTTTGTCGGCTGGCATTTCCAGCAGGTTGCGGGCGGTGACATCCTTGGGAATGACCAGCGTGTGTCCTGCGGCCTGGGGAAAGATGTCCATGAAGGCGAGGGCCACACCGTCCTCGAAAACCTTAAGGGCTGGCATCTCCCCGCGCAGGATTTTCGCGAAGATGTTGTCAGGGTCATAGGTGCCGTGCAGGGCCATGGGGGCTCCTCAATCTTCACCGGTTTTCTTAAACGGGGTGCGCTCGGAAAGGTAGTCCTGTTCGCGGGCGACGGCTGCGCGCTCGCGGGCGAGGTAGTCGTCAATGGCGGCGGCGAGGCCGGGATGGGCGATCCAGTGGGCCGAGCGGGTGGTGACCGGTTGGTAGCCGCGCGCGAGCTTGTGACCGCCCTGCGCGCCGGCTTCGACATAGGTGAGGCCCTTGGCGAGGGCGAAATCGATGGCCTGGTAGTAGCAGATTTCGAAATGCAGCATGGGCTTGTGCACGGTGCAGCCCCAATAGCGGCCATAGAGCGTGTCAGAGCCGATCATGTTCAGCGCGCCGGCAATGGGGCGGCCATCCTCATAGGCCATGACGAGCAGAATCCTGTCGGCCATGCGCTCACCGAGCAGGGAGAAGGTGTCCCGGTTGAGATAGGGCGTGCCCCATTTCCGGTTCCCCGTGTCGATGTAGAAGGCGTAGAAGGCGTCCCAGTCGTCTTCGGTGAGGGCCTCGCCCGTCAGGTGACGGATGTCGAGCCCTTCCTGGGCCTTTGCGCGTTCCTTGCGCAAATTCTTGCGCTTGGAGGAGGACAATGCGGCCAGGAAGGCGTCGAAGTCTTCGTAACCTTCATTGTTGAAGTGGAATTGCTGGTCCGTGCGAGCCATCAGGCCCTGGGCGCTGAGGGTCTCGCTCTCTTCCTCTGTGGTGAAGTTGATGTGCAGGGAGGAGAAGTCGTTCTGCTCGGCGATCTGCACCGCGCCGGCCAAAAGTGCGCGTTGGAGCGGGGCCTGGTCCGGGCCGGGGGGAACAAGGCGGCGGCGGCCCGTGACCGGGGTGAAGGGCACCGCCGAGAGCAGTTTCGGATAATAGTGCCCGCCCGCGCGCTGATAGGCATCGGCCCAGCTGTGGTCGAAGACGAACTCGCCATAGGAATGGGTCTTGGCATAGAGCGGCATCGCCGCGCGCAATCGCCCGTCGGGGTTGTGGGCGGTCAGGTGCATGGGCGTCCAGCCCTCATTGGGGCTGGCCGCGCCGCTCGCCTCGAGCGCTTCCAGGAAGTCCCAGGACAAGAAGGGGTCGTAGCGCTCGCCGGGCGGATTGGCGACGGCATCCCACTGGTCGCGGTCCACCTCGCTGAGGCCTGCGGCGATGGAAAGGCGTAGCGTCGTGTCATCCATGACGGTGACGTAGGGCGCTTAGGCGCCCGTGACGAGGGTCGGATCCAGATGCTCGAAGATGATCGCTGCATTTGCCGCCCTTGCGGGCGCGAGTGCGGCCTCGCTGTCCACGGTCCAGGCGGCGAGCGGCGTGTCCGGTCCGGTGAGAGCGCGCACGGCTGCGGCCTGGCTATGGTGCGGGGCCAGATAGGCCGGGCTGAGGGCGAGAGCGTCCTCAATGGCAGGGCGGGCGGCGTCTGCCGTGTCGAAGGCGGCTGGCGAAAACAGGACGCCTCTTGGAAAGGGCAGAGCGGCAGTGCGCAGCGCAGCGTTGAGCGGCCTGACGAAGGACATGGTGGCGACAAGCGCGCCGGTGCCGAAGACAGCCATTTCGAGAGCGCGGATGTAGGCCGCCGGATCGCCCGGGCTGGCCTTGAGCTCGATCAGGACCGGCGTGCCTGCGGGCAGGGCGGCCAGCGTGTCGGTCAGCGTCGGGATGCGCTCATCGGTGCCGGCCAGGGTGAGGGCTGTGAGCGCTTCAGCGGTGTGGTGCCAGACCGCGCCTGCGCCATCGGTCATCCGCTCCAGCATGGGGTCGTGAAAGACGACGGGCACATTGTCGGCCGACAGCTGCACGTCCAGTTCGATGCCGACGCCGGCCTCTGCGGCGGCGCGGAAGGCGGCAATGGAGTTTTCCGGGCTGCCGCCCGGCGACCACAGCCCGCGATGGGCAAAGGCGGTGCAGCCGAGGATCACGCCTCGATCTCGAACAAGCCGTCCACCTCCACCGCCACGCCAAGCGGCAGGACGGGGCAGGCCACCGCCGAGCGTGCATGGCGCCCGGCCTCGCCGAACACCTCCACCATCAGGTCAGAGCAGCCATTGATCACCTGGGGGATGTCGGTGAAATCGGGCGCAGCGTTCACGAAGCCGCCGAGCTTCACCACGCGAGCGATCTTCGACAGCTCCCCGACGGCGGCCTTGCACTGGGCGATCAGGTTGATGCCGCAGGCGCGCGCAGCGTGCTGGCCGGCGCTCAGTTCCAGATCCTCGCCCAGCCGGCCCTTCATCAGGGCGCCGTCCATCACCGAGACCTGGCCGGAGACGAACAGCATGTTGCCGGTGATCACGAAGGGCACGTAATTAGCCACGGCGGCCATGGGTGCTGGCAGTTCGATGCCAAGTTCGGCGAGGCGGGTTTCGGGGGTGGACATGGGGCTCAGTCCTTCTTCTTCGCGGCGGACTTCTTTTTTGCAGCCGGCTTTTTCTTGGCGGCCGCCTTCTTCTTGGGCGGCTTGCTTGCCCGGGCGTTGATCAACTCCACGGCCTGTTCCAGCGTGATGGCATCCGGGGCGATTTCCTTGGGGATCGTCGCATTGGTCTTGCCGTGTTTGACGTAAGGTCCGTAGCGGCCCTCGAACACATTGATCGGTTCCTCGTCGGCCGGATGCTTGCCAAGCTCGCGCAGGGGCTTGGCGGCGGCCCCGCGGCCCCGGCCCGGATTGGCACGCTTTTCGGCGATCAAGGTCACGGCCCGGTTGAGGCCGACTTCGAACACTTCATTGACGTCGGGCAGGTTCGCATAGGTCTTGCCATGCTGCACATAGGGCCCGTAGCGCCCGATATTGGCGAGGATCGGCTCGCCATCCTCCGGGTGCTTGCCAACCTCGCGGGGCAGCGACAGCCAGCGCAGGGCCTTCTCCAGCGTGATGTTTTCCGGGGTCTCGCCCTTGGGAAGGCTGGCGCGCTTGGGCTTTTCGCCTTCTTCAGGTTCGCCAAGCTGGACATAGGGGCCGAACCGGCCCGAGCGCAGTGTTACGGCATTGCCGGTGTCCGGGTCGATGCCGATCTCCTCGCCATCGGGATTTATGACGGGATTGGATTCATCGACCGAAAAGGCGCGTGTGTACTTGCACTCTGGATAGCGGCCACAGCCGACAAAGGCACCGCCGCGGCCGAGCTTGAGGCTGAGTTCGCCTACCTTGCACAACGGGCACTGGCGCGGGTGCTCTTTGATGTTACCGTCCGGGTCGCGGTCGGGAAACACATAAGGCCCGAGCGCCTCGTTCAGAGCGTCGAGCACATGGCTGACGCGCAAATCCTTGGTCTCGCTTATGGCGGCCTCGAACTGTTTCCAGAACTCGGCCAGGAAGACCTTCCAGTCGAGCTTGCCGTCGGAAATGACGTCCAGCTTCTCTTCGAGGTCTGCGGTGAAGTCATACTCCACATAGCGCTTGAAGAAGTTTTCCAGGAAGGCGGTGACCAGCCG
>CAZVES010000004.1:45841-52747 GCA_964625835.1 uncultured Hyphomonadaceae bacterium | reverse complement strand
TCGTCGAAGCCGAACGCGTCAGAGACTGTTTCAAGGTAGTCCAGCTCTTCCTTCTTGACCACACCATCGGCCACGGCGATCTGGAACAAGCCGTCAAGCACGCCTTCCAGGAGGCAGGGGCGGTCGCGGTACTTTTTCCCGATGCGCCGCGCATAAGCCTCGTACCCATTCACGGTCTGCCGGGCGAGATTGAAAACCCGGCGCACGGAATCGGCATCTTCCGGGGCCGAGCGGAATACGCGTGAGAAGGTCGACAACTCGTCATTGGAGACAAAGCCGTCAGCGGCGGCCAGCTTCGCGCCCAGCCCGACGATCGCCGCCGTGAAACCGACATCGTTGGGGTCCGGCGCGCATTGGGCCTCGGGATCGCCGCTGACATCCTCGGCGTCTGCGAGGAAAAGGCGGCGTCCGCTTTCCAGTATGGCCGTCCAGATCGACATGCCATCTCAATACCACCAATGCGGGCAAAAGCCATGCAGCACATCGACCTTCACGTGAAAGGTAAACTAAACGTGAGCTTTGAAACCATTTCCTATAGAGAGGCGTATAGACAATCACCAGCAGACATTTACTGCTGGCAGCCATCTGGAGATGTTTCATGAAACTCTTTGCACTGTCCCTCAGCGCTTTTGCCTTTGCTGCCGCCCCGGCCCTCGCCGACGGTTGCTCCTACAGCAAGACCCAGCAAACCGCTGCCAGTGAAACCGTTCGCTATGTGGGTCACCATGAAGAGAAAGCCGACATAGTGGAGGTGGCCTCTGCTGCCGGGTCATTCGAAACGCTGATCGCAGCGGCGGTCGCCGCTGACCTCGCCGGCGCTCTCAAGGGTGACGGACCGCTCACTGTGTTCGCACCGACCGACGAGGCGTTTGCCGCGCTTCCGGAGGGTACGGTGGAAACACTTCTGAAGCCTGAGAACAAGGACCAGCTGGCCAGCATCCTGAAACTGCATGTGATTGCTGGTGCGAAAGTGACGTCTGACCAGCTCGCTGGCACGATCACCGAGGCTGAAACGCTGAACGGCACTGTCAGCATCGACGGAACAGACGGCGTGACCGTGAATGGCGCGAATGTCATCTCCGCGGATGTGATGGCCTCAAACGGCGTGATCCATGTGATCGACAAGGTTCTGTTGCCCGAGGGTTAAGTCCCCCCCTCTCTCGAGGCACAGAGTGCGGCCCCTGCCACCCGGCGGGGGCCGTTTCCTTTTGCTGCGGACTGATTTACTTGGCACCCCCAGCCTTGGGAATCGGATTCGGAGGACCGCCTTGGAAAGCGAAGAAGAGGAAGTCGTCTTCCAGGAATGCATCACGCGCGGGGGCCAGCGCTTTTGCCGGGACCTGGAAGCGGCACCGGATGCACCGGCTGCAACAGAGGCACCCGTCGAGGCATCTTCCGCCGCACAGGCGGGGCCGGGCCTGTTCGACTGGGCGGACCCGATCCTGGCCGACCCGCTCGGCTGGGCCAAAGCCAACCTTCTCAACATGGATGTCCTGTTTCCGATCGGGCTCCAGCTTGGTGCCATCATCCTTGCCATGCTGGTGGGAGCGATCCTTGCCGGGCCGATCCGGCGCCTGGTGCGCACGGGGATCGCGCGCCTGCCGGACAATCTCTCAAGCCTTGTTGCCGAAATCGGACCGAAACTGGTGCGGCCCGCGATCACGCTCGGGCTTTTCTACGTTGCGCAGGTCGGCCTTGCGGGTGCGGGGTTCGATGCAACGCTGGTGCGTGTGGCGTTTTCGCTGTCCGTGGCCTTCCTGCTGATCACCTTGGCAGGTGCCTTCCTGCCAGAGAGCCTGCGCAAGCCGGCGCTCTACCTGGCGCTGATCCTTGCCGGGCTGAACGCGTTCGGCGTTCTGGATGATTTTGTGGCCTGGACCTACACCATCGGTCCGGTGTTCGGCGGTCGCACGATCAACCCGCCCTTCATACTTCAGGCCATCCTGACAGCGGGCATTTTCCTGTTTGCGGCCAACTGGCTTTCGAAGAAGCTCAAGACACGGGTAGAGACTCTGCCGCAGGTCGAGCCGAGCCTGCGTATCCTCATCTCGAACGCCCTTCAGATCGGCCTGTTCTTTGCGGCGGCCATTCTAACCCTGGCGGGCTTGTCGATCCCACTGTCGGGGCTGGCGGTCCTGGGCGGTGCCATCGGCGTGGGTCTCGGTTTTGGCATGCAGCAAATCGTGGCCAATTTCATCTCGGGCGTGATCCTGCTGACGGACCGGTCGATCAAGCCCGATGACGTGATCGAGGTGGATGAGACCTATGGCGTGGTGAAGTCGCTCGGCCTGCGCTACGCATCGGTCGTTACACGCGATGGCAAGGAGCACCTCATCCCGAACGAGCAGCTGATCACCGACAGGGTGGTCAACTGGAGCTATTCGAACAAGCAGGTGCGCATCAAGAGGCGCCTGCGGGTGGAGTATGAAACCGACCTCAAACTCGCCTGTGATCTGGTCATGGAAGGCGCAAGGGAAACCCCGCGCGTGCTCTCCGAGCCGGCACCGAAATGCCTTGTGATGGAGTTCGGGGAGGAGGCGGTCGAGATCGAGGCGCGCTTCTGGATCGACGACCCTCAGAATGGCGTGAACAATGTGGGCTCGGAAGTGATGCTGAATGTGTGGGACAGGTTCAAGGCCCATGGAATCGACATTCCGCTGCGCCATGAGGACGTGCTGATCACGCCGGGATCAACCCTGAAAGTCGAGATGGTGCGCGGCAAGGCGAAGAGCGGACCGGGTGACGGTGGCCAGGTCGCAAAGGTGTCGCTAACCAGCGAAAAGGAATAGGCCGGCGAAGATCAGGAGCGGGACCGACAGGCTCCCGAAAAGGTTCCGCGCGAACACGTAGCGCCCCAGCCATTTGTTGAGTTCTGCGTCGTCAAATTGGTTCACATGGGTGACGTGGTCCACATTGGACCCCCGCACCCTTGTCTCGTCGCTCACACGCTGTTCGAAAGACACACCGACCAGATTCGCCCCGATGAAGAAGAATCCACCAAACGTCGCCGCGCCAAGTGCGATTGAGAGTGCGATGAAAAGCCAGTCGGCCCGCCCCGGCACTCCCGCTGTCCATAGCGACGCGGTGCAGGCCATTATGCCGACAGCGATGGCACCATACCAGAGTCTTGAGAGTTCTGTCATGCCCGCACGGTCCGCCATGTGCCCAATGTGGCCCAGGCCAAGGGCGGCTCCAAGGGCTTATTGCGCACCGGCGGCTTCGGCGACACGTTTTGCAAAGCGGCGCGAGACCCGGTTGGCATCCCACCAAGTCGATGATCCGAAGACCTGGCGAATGTCATTCTGATACCATTTATACTCGATGTCCGTCGTCTGTCCGTCCATGTGAATGATGGTGCCGGTGAGGGACATGCCCCCGATGGAAACGGAACGGATGGGATCGAGGCCGGGCGAGCCAGAAATCTGCGCAAAAGTGGGCCGGTTCGGCTTGGCATCAAGGATGGTGACATCGATGCGCTCTGCATCCACGCCGGCGCGCCCGAGCTCGCGTTCAATGTCTTCAATAATCTCCTCGGTGAGCTTGTTGCCCTCGCGCAGGCCGTAGTCTTCCTCAAGCTTCTCGGCGAAGTCTTCTGAGAATGCGACATTGATCGTCGCGGCGTTGGCGCCAGCAGCAAAACCCAGAGCGGTGAGTGCGATCAGTGCGATTCGGGCCATGGTGAAAACCTGTCTATTGTCAGCAAAGGTCGGCTTGTGAGCCACTTTGCACAAGCTATACACCGGCTGGGCCTTCACAACGAAATCACAGGCGCGCGATCAGCCCGTCAGGTTCACTCGTCGTCCTTTTTTTCCGTGTCATCCTCACCGTCGGGGATGGCGGCCCCGACCACGGCGCCCGTCGTGTTGACCGCGCCTTCCGCAACATCGCCGGTCACATTGACTGCGCCTTCCACGACATTGCCGGCAACACTGGCTGCAAGGCATCCCGAAAGGGCGAGGGGGGCGATGAGAAGGGCGAGGGCGGGGGCGATAGCGCGCTTGTTCGTGAGCATTTCCGCAACAGGCCTCACTTCGGCGCGGATGGCAAGATGCCGCGCTGGACACCTTGCCGAAATGTAAGGCGGGGATGTGCCCTAAATCGTTTCCACGAGCACCAGTTCGGTGTCTTCGCTGGCTTCTATCTCCAGCCTTTCGGGCCCGGTTATGGCCACGCCGTCGCGGGCCTTCAGCAACGCCCCGTTCAGGCGCGCCCGGCCAATTGCCGCCACAAGGTAGCCAAAGCGCCCGTCCGGTATGTCATATGACAAGGGCTGTCCCGGCAGGGCCGTGGCGCCGACGATGCGCGCATCCTGGTTGATCTCAAGCGCACCATCATCGCCGAGGCCACTGGCGAGAACTTCCCATTGTCCGGCCCTGTCACCCTTTGGAAAGGCTTTGGTGCCCCAGCGCGGCGGGCCGCCAAGCGCACGCGGCTCGATCCAGAGCTGGAAAATCTGGGTGTCGGCGCCTTCCTCGTTCCATTCGGCGTGCCGGATCCCTGAACCGGCGCTCATCACCTGGACGTCTCCGGCCTCGGTGCGCCCGGTATTGCCCATGGAATCCTTGTGGGTGATGGCACCTTTGCGGACATAGGTGATGATTTCCATGGACTCATGGCCATGGGGCGGAAAACCGGTGTGGGGCTGGATGGTGTCATCATTCCACACCCGCAGCTTGCCTACGCCCATGCGGGTGGGGTCGAGATAATTGGCGAATGAGAAGTGGTAATGCGCCGTCAGCCAGTCATTCCGGAAGGTGCCGAGGTTTTCGAAACGTCGAATGTCGATCACGGGATGCTCCCTTTGCGTGTTGCGTTGGCAAGCATCTGGGACCGCCGTTTGCGATTCGGCAGGCTGGAATGGCGCACAGGTCTTATGCGACCTGTGAATAGTCGGGCCTACCGGGCGCTCAGCCCTTCAGTACGGCATCGCGCGCGACGGGGATGAGCTGAGCCATCTGCTCGCGAATGTCACTGTCGGGGCGGGCGACCCCTGCGGCATCAAAATCACCACGCACTTTTCGGAAGACGTCTTCCTCACCGGCTTCCTCTAGATCCGACAGGACGACTTCCTTGGCATAGGCCTCGGCCTCGGCGCCGGACTTTCCGAGAATTTCCGCGGCCCAGAGACCCAGCATCTTGTTGCGCCGGGCCATCACCTTGAACTGTGTTTCCTGGTCGAGGGCGTACTTTGCCTCTTCTGCGCGTTCGCGATCGTCAAAACTGTTGCTCATAGTGCAGTTTTCCCTGTGAAACACTTTCCTCAGCGCATCATAGGGTTGAGATCGCCTGTTCTCAAGCATTTCACGTTGGCCACGAATGGCATACACTGCCAGTTGCGCATGGGCCTGACTCGTGCCAGTGGGGCGGGCTTCGCGGGGTACGGCCCCACTCAACCTGTCTAACCCCGCACGAGCTGTTTGAAAGCGAGACCTTGTTGCCATGTCCCGCAAGCGCATGATTTACGAAGGCAAGGCCAAGATCCTCTATGAGGGGCCTGAGCCGGGCACACTGATCCAGTATTTCAAGGACGACGCCACGGCATTCAATGCCGAGAAACGCGCCGTGCTCGACGGCAAGGGCGTGCTGAACAACCGGATCTCGGAATACATGATGACGCGGCTTTCCGGCATCGGTGTGCCCACGCATTTCATCCGGCGGCTGAACATGCGCGAACAGCTTGTCAAAAAGGTTGAAATCATCCCGCTTGAGGTGGTTGTGCGCAACGTGGCGGCCGGCTCCCTGGTCAAGCGGTTTGGCCTGGAAGAGGGCGCGCAGCTGCCGCGCACCCTGATCGAATTCTATCTGAAACGGGACGATCTTGGCGACCCGCTGGTCACCGAGGAGCACATTGCCGCCTTCAACTGGGCCGCGCCGCAAGAGGTCGACGACATGGTGTCCCTGGCGCTGCGCGTGAACGACTTCACCGCCGGATTGATGAGCGGGGTCGGCATCCGTCTTGTGGATTTCAAGCTGGAATTCGGGCGCCACTTCGAGGGCGACATGGTGCGCACGATCCTGGCCGACGAGATCAGCCCCGACAATTGCCGCCTCTGGGACCTTAAATCAGGCGAAAAGCTGGACAAGGACAGGTTCCGCCAAGACCTTGGCGGCGTCACCGAAGCGTATGGCGAGGTGGCGCGGCGACTGGGCATCATCAAGGAAAGCGGCCAAGGCGACAACATCGTCGCCTTCAATGGCAACGGAAAATAGGAGGCGCGTGCCGATGAAAGCGATTGTCCATGTGGGCCTGAAGACGGGCGTCCTCGATCCCCAAGGCAAGGCGGTGGCCGACACGTTGGGCCGGCTCGGCTTCTCCGAGGTCGAAGGTGCCCGGATCGGCAAGGTCATCGAGCTCGAGCTTGGTGAGGGCCTTGCGCCAGAAGCGGCCGAAGCGCGCGTGACCGAAATGTGTGAAAAGCTTCTCGCCAACACCGTGATCGAGAGCTACCGGATCGAACTGCAGTCCTGAGGCTGGACCCAGCGTGCCGGGCGCAGCGGATTCCACATACAAAGCGCACTTGATCCCGGGGCCCGGGCATTGCATGTCCTGTCACAATGACACGTTTCATGTTTGCCATAGCGGCCCTGACCGCCTTCGCCGCACCCGCATCGGCCCAGTTCTGCGCCGAGCAGTCCATCAGCTGGACTGAGGAGACGGGCGCGAAACACACCACCGTGATAGAGGGGCGCTTGCGCAATGGCTGTCCCGTGGTGCGCCAGTCCATCGCGATGGCGGGTGCCAGTCCCCTCGAGGCGTCCGGTCCCGATTGCGATTGCGACCTGGTCGTCGATGGCGAGGAGTCGCGTTTCACCGCACCGATGCCCATCGTGGCGCGTCGCATGCTGGATGTCTGCCAGCAGAACCGGGCAAGTGCCCGGCCCGTCAGCGAGCGCGCGCAGGTGGCC
>CAZVES010000004.1:0-45741 GCA_964625835.1 uncultured Hyphomonadaceae bacterium | reverse complement strand
AAGGCTTTCCCCCGGTGCGCCTTCGGTCTATCTGAGGGTGACGGAGCAAGGGGTCATCCATGACGGACCGTGTCTACACGCTTGAAGGCGTGCGAAACTTTCGTGATTTTGGCGGCTACACCACCCAGGAAGGGCGCACTGTCAAACGCGGTCTCCTGTTCCGGTCAGGCCATTATAATGAGGCGACCGATGCCGACATTGCCAAAGTCAGCCAGCTGAACATCCAGCTCCAGGCCGACCTGCGCCGGCCCGATGAGCGCGAACGCCAGCCCGGCCGCTGGAGCGCGCCCGAACTCGTCACCAGTGATGGAGGGCGGGAGATGCAGAGCCCCCACATGACGTTCCTGACGCAGGTCGAGATCGACCAGGATGCGGCAGAAGACTGGATGAACGGCTACTATGTGACAGCGCCCTACAAGCCCCACCATGTCGAACTGTTTTCGGCATGGTTCGATCGTCTTGCGGGCCTGGGGCCGGACGAGGCGGCGCTGGTCAACTGCGCGGCCGGCAAGGACCGCACGGGCATCACCTGCGCCCTGACCAAGCACGTTCTCGGCGTTTCGCGCGGCGACATACTGGCGGACTATGAGATGACCAACACCGCCGTGGACATTGAAGCGCGCCTGCCCGAGGCCCAGGCCTATTTCAACAACATGCTGGACCGGTCCTATGATGCCGATGTCTATCGCCCGTTCATGGGTGTGCGGCGTCGCTATCTGGAAACGGCCTTTTCCACGATCGAGTCAGAGTCCGGCAGCCTGGACGCCTACCTTGAGGATGTGCTGGGTGTCACTGAAGACATGAGGGCCGACCTCAAGGCGCGATTGCTGGCCTGACAGGCAGCTATCCTGTACGGGTCACACGCGGGCGGGTAGGGCAGGGAATTCCTCTTGCCAGAACACCTCGGCCATTTCCGGAAACAGTTCGAAATTGATCGCGCGCAGTTCGTTCTTTTCTGAAGCGCTCAGTTGCTTGTGCCAACCGTTCAGGCGCTCTTCCGTGTCGGCCAGGTGGCGTTTTGCCGATGTGACCGGACTGATCTGATAGAAATCAGGTTCGGCCCGCAGGCTGAAGCCGAGTGTTTCCAGGGCCACGGGCAGGCTGGCCTTGCGCGACACGAGATCGGCATAGGACAGTTCGAGGATGCGGTGAGGTGCGGCGCGTTTTGCGGCCAAGTGCGCGGCGCGCTCGCTGAGCGCCCAAAGCGCTCCGACACGGCGCAAGGGACTTGTGTCGTGGGCAAGCAGGATCGCGCGGACCTCACGGATTTCCGGGGTCTCGTCAGCGATTGCCTGATCATACATCTTCGTCAGGCTCACATCATTTATGGACCAGTCCCAGCCCACATTCTTCACACTGGCGTAAACCGCACCCGGATGGCGACGCACATGAATGAACCGCAGATCATTGCGCGCTTCCATCTCGCCGAGGAGAAAACCCGCGCGTGTGAACTTGGAAACCACATTGCGGCGAAACGCTTCCGATGGCGACTGGCGCATGAAGAAGGCAAATCCGGTATAGCCCCGGCCGGCAAGAGCGGCATTGACGATGGTCTCGGCGCGGCCTCGCAAATCTGCAAAGCTGAGCGGCATATACATTTCGCAACTGGCGTCTTCGCCGGCGAAACCTCGCCCGGTCCAGAAGTTCCCGGAACTGGGGGCCAGGGGTTCGAAGACAGTCTTTGCGCGCAGGGCTTGGGCCGCCTGCTGTTGCACCCAGGTCGTACCGCTGCGCCAGAAGCCGGTCACGACAAGGCGGTCGTTCACGACCGGCTGCAGTGCCAGGTCAACGGTCCTGTGCATGATTTTTGCGGCGCGATCTTTCAGGGGCACGGGACGTTTTCCTCTGGAGCGCAAGACCAGCGCCCTTCTTGTATTTGAAACGCCAGAAAGAATCTTCCGGGTCACCAGTCAATCTTTTCAACTGCTTTCGGGGAAGATGAGCGTGCGGTTTCACCTATCAGGCGAAACAGGACCCGCTGAACCACTCCTGACCCTAGCTTCACAGCCAACTGGCGCTAGAATGGTGCAAAACAGGGAAGCACTAGGGAGGCATGTGCCATGGACTTTGATATTCCACGAGAAATTGCAGACTATCTCACCGAACTGGACGCCTTCATCGAGGCCGAAATCAGGCCGCTGGAGCAACAAGACGATAACATCCGCTTTTTCGACCATCGCCGTGAGTGGGCGCGGACCGATTTCGAGAATGGCGGACTGCCACGCCCGGAATGGGAAGAGCTGCTGCGCGAGGCGAGGCAACGGGCCGATGCGGCGGGCCATTTGCGCTATGCCCTGCCCAAGGCTTATGGCGGGCAGGATGGCACAAATCTCGGCATGGCCATCATCCGCGAGCACCTCGCCCGCAAGGGGCTGGGCCTGCACAACGACCTGCAGAACGAGCATTCGATCGTTGGCAACATGCCCCAGATCCTGATGCTGAGGGACTTTGCCCGCGAGGACCAGCAACACCTTGTCGAGGATGCCCTGAACGGGCGTTTCCGCGCGACCTTCGGACTGACCGAGCCCGATCACGGCTCAGATGCGACTCATATGGAGACCTGCGCGGTCCGCGAGACCCGGGACGGTGTCGACGGATGGCTGATCAATGGCGAGAAGATGTGGACCACCGGCATGCATGTGGCGACCCACATGATGTGCTTTGCCCGCACCTCCGGCGATGATGGCGATGCGCGGGGCATCACCTGCCTGCTCGTGCCCGCCGATGACCCCGGCGTCGTGATCGAGGAGTATCTGTGGACCTTCAACATGCCGACGGACCATCCGCGCGTGTCGATCACCAATGTCTGGGTCCCCGACAGCGCGGTCTTCGGCCCGCCGGAAGGGGGCCTCGCCCTGGCGCAGCACTTTGTCCACGAAAACCGCATCCGCCAGGCGGCCAGCAGCGTGGGTGCCGCCCTGTTCTGCATGGATGAGAGCATCGACTATGCCCGAAAGCGCGCGCCCTTCGGCAAGCCGCTCGCGGTGAACCAGGCGATCCAGTTTCCGGTCGTGGAGCTCGTCAGCGAGGCTGAGATGCTGCGCCTGCTGATCTTCAAGACGGCCTGGGAAATGGACCAGATGTCGAAGCCAGAGGTGGCGATCCACCTCTCCGACAAGGTGTCCATGTGCAACTACCGGGCAAACCGGCTGTGCTGCGAGGCCGCCGACCGGGCCATGCAGATCCATGGCGGGATAGGCTACTCACGCCACAAGCCCTTCGAGCACATCTACCGCCACCACCGGCGCTACAGGATCACCGAAGGGTCGGAAGAGATCCAGATGCGCAAAGTCGCCGGGCACCTCTTCGGCTTCATGGGACCGAAGAAGGCGGCTCTGAAACAGGCGGCTGAATAGCCGCCCGGACCCTTCCTAATCGAACGGCGCGCCGCACTGGTTCGCCAACTGCGCTGGCGGGCACCCGCGAAGGCTGTAGCGATTGTCGGGATTGGCAGGCGGCAGGTCGAGAACATCGCTCAGGAAGATGCAGTTCGGATCGCTGCCGCGGCGCGGCTCGTTTCGATTTCCAAATGTGCCTTCATTGGCGCGATAGACCCGGCACCAGGCCTGCGTATTGCCATAATAGCTTTCAGCAATTTGGGTCAGTGTGTCGAGGCCGGCATTCGCCACCGTGAAGCGGCAGGGCGTATTGATCGCCTCCTCACAGGGCCGGAGGGTTTCGGGCATGTCCAGCGGGCGTGGCGGGAAATCGCCGCGGCGCGGGACCGTTGAAGAGGCGACCGGGCCGGCCCTGTCGGGAACCGTCTGTGGCCCGGGCGAAGCGGGGGTCTCCTCGCCGGCTGCCAGGCGCCGTGCGGCACGGTCGAGCGTGCAGGGGTAGTTCGACAGGTCCTCATTGCAAGGCAGGTAGGCCAGGCGCACAGCCTCATCGAGCTTGCAGCCTTCCTCCACTTCCCGGCCGGCAATCAGGCCCCGGCAGGTCGGCAACTCCTCGGTCTCGACTATGGTTTCGCCAGGAACCTCGATACGCTCCGCTTCGATCGCGGCCAGGGGTGAGGACAACAGGCAGGGCGCATTGGCAATCTCGCTCCCCTCTCCCACGAGACAGGGTTCGGGTGCCGGCACATCAGCGGGCACCTGAACCTCGATCCGCTCAGGCTCTGGCGCAGAAAGGTCGCTGGCGAGGACACATGGCGCACCGGAAACCGAGCCATCTTCGTTGCGTGCACACAAGGGTGGCAGGTCTGCTTCCACCGGCACTTCTACCTCCACACGCTCGGGTTCGGGCGGGCTCAGTGGCCCCTCAAGGGTGCAGGGCGTGTTCTCGATCGCACCATCGGCCTGACTGATGCAGGGCGGCTTGATCGCGTCCGGGACCGGGATGGCCGGCGGCACATAGCGGGCGTTCAGCCTGCATGGGGCGTTCTCGATCGCGCCGCCAAGGGACACGATGCACGCTTCCAGTTCCTCCGGCACACTGGCTGGGATGCTCCCTTGGGCACTGTCTCCGTCGGGGTCGATCAAAGGCGCGATATTGGCCGTAAGTGTACATGGCGCTCCGGTGATTGACCCGTCCGCATTCAGAGAGCAGTTTTGCGGGGCCTGCGCATTGCGCGGCGGTGGCAGGGCGTCGGTATCCGGCAGCAGGGCGGTGCCTGAAGCCGGCGTTCCGCCGGGCGTGCCGGAGCCGTCGACGCTTGCCGTTTGTGTGGATGAATCGCCTGCGGTCAGTGTCGAGCCCATCACCCAGAGTGCCAGCGCCCCCAGTCCTGCAACGAGAAATCCGCCAATGGCATAGAGCAGGCCATTGTCCTTGTGCACGGGCGCGATCTTGCGCACGTGCGGGCGCACATACCAGCCGCCCCAGGGCTGTGGCTCCCTGTCCTCGCTCCGCGACGCCAGGCGCACACTCTGGGGGGTGAGCAGCGTGTTGATCTCCGCTTCGCCATAATCATTGAGCGCCAGCACTTCGATCGCCGTTGCCGGGTCGCCCGGTGCGACCGACTTCAGCATGGTCTCGAACCTGGCGGTGTGGGCATCGCCCGCAGCATTCAGTACGCTCTCGATCAGTCCGTCCGCGATCGCGGCGGCCTGGTCGCCGGACTGGCGCATATGCAAGGCGATACGGTCGAGAACGGGTTTCAGTTCGTCCTCGAGATCCTCACGGTCGGGTCGCCTGGGCGGCACCCAGCCTGAAGAACGGCCCGCAAGCGCCACCACCTCATCAATCTGGAACGCCGAATACTTCGAATAGGGCGGAGCCAATGCGGAGGTGGGCACGTCCGCCAGAAGGTTCACGAACGGCTTGCGCAGGGTCATGGCCCGGCGGGCCTCCAGGGTGAAGGCACCGGACCGCGCAGCGTGCTTTGTCCAGATCGCCAGGACAACACTGCTGCCTGAAATGGCCATGTCCGCAGCCTGGTTGAACGCATCGCCAACGCCGATGCGGCGTTTCTCGCGCCAGATGCGCAGCCCGGGCTTTTGCCGGTGCAGTTCCTGCTGCAGGGCCTGTGCGATATCCTCATCGGCATCCGTGTACGCCAGGTACACGTCGAACCTGCCAGCGGGGTCCGGCATTGCCACTTCTGGATTGGTGTCGGCGTTCTCGCCCATCACACGCTCCAATCTTTGCGCCCCGCATAAACCCTGAACCCGGGCATTGTTAAGGCATGTTAGGACTTTCAAGTCGTCAATCGGCCAGTCTTAACAAAACTCTGCAGAAAATTCACGCCGAGTTAAAGAGGATTCACCCGTTCTTTCTTTGTTCAATGAATCGAAACGTCCTGTCCAGCGAAAATCAACCCTCTGGAAAGGCATATTACGGTTAATGGTCTCAACGATAATTTTAAGAAGGAGCCATGACCAATGCTGAGGGATCTTATTCGCCACGTGGCCAACGAGACCGGAACCACCCAGGCCTGCGCACGCACCGCGCTGGGCATCGTCCTCAACGCGGCGGATCGACAAGGCTCACCCTTTGCCATGGCACTCTTCAAGCGCTTGCCCGGCGCACGCACGCTCTCGGCCCGGACGGGATCGGAAATTGGCGCACCGAATGGCGTTATTGCGCGCCTGATCGAGCAGACGCCGGGCGGTCGGCGCTGTGTGGCGGCGGGCATGATTGCGCGTCTCCAGGAAGCCGGTCTCGGCCACAGGGAGATTGGCAAATTGTTGCCCGCCATCGCGGCCTATGCAGAAACCACTTATGGAATTACCGGCTTCGGACACCTTGGTGACCTGCTAGGCAGGGACGGGGATGCCGCTCTCTCCCCATCGGCGATTGCGGCCGTGGCTTAGCCCGGCAGGGCTTCATGAGAAAATCGAAGAGCCGCTCCCTGTGGGGGCGGCTTCTTTATTGCCTTTTGGGTCTCAGACCTCACCTTTGCCGCAACCCGACGCTGCCTGAAGGGGCCCATGACCGACCCTCTCTCCGACATCGAAATCGCCCAGTCCGCCCGGCCTCGCCCCATCGAGGAGATCGGCAGGGCCATCGGGCTTGCGGCTGAACACCTGATCCCATTTGGTCGCGACAAGGCGAAAGTGGACCCGCAGGCCATGGCCGCACTGGCCGACCAGCGCGATGGCAAACTGGTCCTTGTCACGGCGGTCAATCCGACCCCCGCGGGGGAGGGCAAGACAACAACAACGGTCGGCCTAGGCGACGCGCTGCGCCATATTGGCCGGAAATCCATGATCTGCATCCGTGAGGCCTCGCTTGGCCCCTGCTTTGGCGTGAAGGGTGGCGCGGCGGGTGGCGGCTATGCCCAAATCGTTCCCATGGAGGCGATGAACCTGCATTTCACAGGCGACCTCCACGCCATCGGCGCGGCCCACAATCTGCTCGCCGCCATGGTCGACAACCACATCCACTGGGGCAACAAGCTGGACATCGATCCGCGCCGGGTCAGCTGGCCGCGCGTGCTGGACATGAATGACCGTGCCCTGCGGGACATGGTGATCGGCCTTGGCGGTCCGGCGAACGGCATGCCGCGTGAGAGCCGGTTCGATATCACAGTGGCCTCGGAGGTGATGGCGATCCTCTGCCTTGCCAGCGACCTTGAGGATCTTCAGGCACGGCTGGCACAGATCATCGTGGCGCGCACGCGCGATGGCGCCCCGGTCACTGCGGGCACGCTGAAGGCCGATGGCGCCATGGCGGTGCTGCTGAAGGATGCGATGCTGCCGAACCTGGTCCAGTCCCTGGAGGGCACCCCGGCCTTTGTCCATGGCGGGCCCTTCGCCAACATCGCCCATGGCTGCAATTCGGTCATCGCGACCCGCACGGCCCTGAAACTGGCTGACTATGTGGTGACCGAAGCCGGTTTCGGGGCCGAACTCGGGGCTGAGAAGTTCTTCAACATCAAGTGCCGCATGGCGGGCCTGAAGCCCTCTGCCGCGGTCCTCGTCGCCACAATCCGCGCGCTGAAGCTGAATGGCGGATTGCTGGCGGCTGAGTTGGCAGGCGAAAACCTTGCCGCTGTGGAAGCCGGCCTCGCCAATCTCGCCCGCCACATGGACAATGTCGCGAAGTTTGGCGTGCCTGTTGTCGTGGCGCTGAACCATTTCACCGGAGACACGCAGGCCGAGCTCGACCTGGTGAAATCCTTCGTGGCGAGCCGGGGCAGCCAGGCCGTCGTCTGCCGGCATTGGGCCGAGGGCGGTGCAGGGGCGGTGGCGCTCGCAGAGGCTGTCATCTCAGTGGTCGACGGAGGCCTGGCCGACTTCCGCCCGCTCTACACCGATGACCTGCCACTGACTGCGAAGATCGAGACGGTTGCGCGCGACATATACGGCGCCGGCGAGGTGCGCTTCGAGGCCGGCGCGCTGAAGAAGCTGGAACACTGGCAGGGCGAGGGGCATGGGCACCTTCCTGTCTGCATTGCCAAGACGCCCTATTCCTTCACGGCGGACCCGGCCGTTCGCGGCGCGCCCTCGGGTTTTATCCTGCCGGTCAGTGATGTGCGTCTGAGCGCCGGTTCAGGATTTGTCGTGGCCCTGACAGGCGACGTGATGACCATGCCCGGCCTGCCGCGCATGCCCGCAGCCGAATCGATCGGGATCGATGCCGACGGTCGGATCAAGGGCCTTTTCTGAGGAAATTTCCTAGCGCGAGAGTTCCTTCATCGCCTCGTCGAGGCCGGCGAGGGTGAGTTCGAACATGCGCTGGGGGCCGATCAGGTCGCGGATGAGCTGGATCGAGGCGGTGTAGTCCCAGGCCCCCGACTTGACCGGGTTGAGCCAGACCATGTTCGGATAGGTGTCGACGAAGCGCTGCAGCCAGATGCCGCCCGCCTCCTCGTTCCAGTGCTCCACACTGCCGCCGGCATAGGTGATTTCATAGGGACTCATCGTGGCGTCGCCGACGACGATCACCTTGTAATCGCTGGGATACTTGTGCAGCACGTCCCAGGTCGGGATGACATCGGCGCGGCGGCGGCGATTGTCCTTCCACAGGCCCTCATAGGGGCAGTTGTGGAAGTAGTAGTATTCCAGCGTCTTGATCTCGCTGCGTGCGGCCGAGAACAGCTCTTCCATCACCCGCACATGCGGGTCCATGGAGCCGCCCACATCCATGAGCAGGAGCACCGAGACGGTGTTGCGCCGCTCGGGCCGCATCTCGATGTCGAGATAGCCCTGCCTGGCGGTGTTGCGGATGGTCTGGTCGAGGTCGAGCTCTTCGGCGGCGCCGTCGCGGGCCCATTTGCGCAGGCGCTTCATGGCCACCTTGATGTTTCGCGTGCCGATCTCGACGCTGTCGTCGTAATTCTTGAATTCGCGCTTGTCCCAGACCTTCACGGCCTTGCGGTGGCGCGACTTCTCCTGGCCGATGCGCACGCCTTCAGGATTGTAGCCATTGGCGCCGAAGGGAGAAGTGCCGCCGGTACCGATCCACTTGTTGCCACCCTCGTGGCGCTTCTTCTGCTCCTCGAGGCGCTGTTTGAGGGTTTCCATCAGCTTCTCGAAGCCGCCCATGGCCTCTATTTCCTTCATTTCCTCGTCGCTGAGGAATTTCTCGGACATCTTGCGCAGCCATTCCTCTGGAAGGTCCTGGGCGTTCACGGCGTCGGCCATGGTGTCGAGGCCCTTGAAGACGTGGCCGAAGACGCGGTCGAACTTGTCGATGTTGCGCTCATCCTTGACGAGGGCTGCGCGGGAGAGGTGGTAGAAATCCTCCACGGAACGGTCGATCACGCCTTTGTCCATGGCCTCCATGAGCAGGAGGTATTCCTTTAGCGTGACGGGCACCTTCGCGGCGCGAAGCTCGTTGAAGAAATTCAGGAACATGGGGTGACCTCCCGTGGCGCTTTCATCCGAAGTTAATGCGCCTGCGCGGACTTGTCCAAGTCTGCCGCAGGGGCAGGAGACGGCGTCAGGCCCGCAGCAGTTCCTCTGCAACGCTGGAAAGGGTCTGGGCAAGGGTCGAGAAGCCCTCGGCGAGGGGGGATGTCTCGCGCCAGATCAGAGCGATCTCGCGCCGCGCCAGGGGATGGTCGATCCGCCGCAGACAGAGCCCGGCATCGCGGCGTGCCTCGCGAAGGGTGTAGAGGCTTGGGAGCACGGCGACGCCCGCGCCCATGGCCGCCATCTGGCGAACGGCGTCAAGGCTGGTGCCTTCATATTCGCTGGAGACGAAGGCGCCGGCCCGGTCTGCCAGTGACTGGACAGTGAAGGCGAGCCTGTGCCCGGAGCCGAGGCTGAGCAGGGTCTCGCCGGCCAAATCCTCGATTCGTACTGGGGTATCGCTGCCGGCCAGGCCGTGGTCCGGTGGCACACAGATCCACATGTCTTCCTGGAACAATTCCAGATGAGTGCTGCCCGGATGGTCCTGGGGTGTCGAGATCAGCGTGTCGAGGCGGCCATCATTCAGGCCCCTTTCCAGGTCGACCGTGTTCTCGTCGCGCACGCCGAGCCTGAACTCGGGATACTGCGAGTGCAGCTTCAGGACGACCGAGGGCAGCAGGTAGGGGCCGATGGAGGGCAGGACGCCGAGGCGTATCCGCCCCGACAGAGTGCCGGATGCATGCTGGACGGCGGCCTTGAGGTCTTCGACCTGGCGCAGGATCACCCTGGCCCTGCGCACGAACTCCTCGCCACGCGGCGTCAGGATTGCGCCGGACCGGCCGCGCTCGATGAGGGTGACGCCCAGGCTGGCTTCCACCTCGGCCACCTGGGCCGAGAGGCTTGGCTGGCTGACATTCAGCCGTCTGGCGGCTTCGCCAAAGCGGCCTGTCTCGGCGACGGCAACCAGGTACTGTAGTTGGCGAAGTGTCGGGCGCATCGGACATCCATAGCCACAAGCTATGGATTTGAGAAGTTCTTTCGATTGGAACAATTGCAGGGCCTCAACCATTTCACGATCAACGAAACAGAACAGGAGAAGAAAATGTTCAGCCCCGACCGCCTGGCCCAGGACGCACCTGAAGGGGTGCAGGTCTGCTTGGTTCGGCGAGATGCACCTGGCCCGGATAGCGTTGATGCACCGGTTGCAAAGCTCTCGGCGCTCACGGCTTCAGAGCCGGCCACCCATGTGCGCCGACGCTGGAGAAAGGCTCGCGCGCGCCGCTACGCAGGCTGAACACCAAGCTAGGAGACCCGTGCCGGGCGACACACCCTCCCCCCTTGCGCGCATGGCTGCCCAAGACCTTCGCTCACTCCTTGGACAGCTACCGGTGCGGGTCTCCGCCAAGGTCCATCAGGACCCCATCAAGCCATTAATGGCCACGAAACTGAAAGCGCGCAGCCCCGGAAGGACTGCGCGCTTTTTTCGTTCTGCCCCGGACAGGCGTTATTTGCCGAAGTCGCAATATTGCAGTGAACGCGGCGTACCGTCGGGCTCGACCGCGCTGTAGACCGGGCCGCCATACTCATCGCCCTCACACAAGAAGCCCATCTGGTACATATCGACGAGATAGCCGTTCTCCGGCGTCAGGCTGTTGGCGAGCATGTAGTCCATGGCATCCTGGTGCTGGCCAAGGCGGAAGAGGGTCTCGAAGCGCTCGGTGCGCGAGAGATTGCCCTGATCGAGCAGGAAGTTCAGCGAGGTCGCCTCGCCGCGCAAGACGTCGCGCGCTTCGGTGTAGGCCACTTCCTGGTCCATGGTGAGCCCGTCCATTTCAAGGAGGGCGGTATAGTCGTCGATCGCGCCGAAAACATCATTGCCCTCGCCGGCTCGCAGGATCGCGCGGCGCTCGAGGGCCAGCATTCGCTGGGCGGGGTCGAGGGACGGGTCGCCGAGAAGCTGGGTCAGCCGGTCGATGGCGGTCTGCTCGTTGCCGGCTTCCTCCAGCGATGAGACCGTGCTCATGGCCAGCTCGAACGGGCTGTCGGCGAGGTCTGCTGCTTCGACCGGCGGTTCGACGGCGATGGCGGGATCGGCCGGCTGTGTGGTTGTGGTCGAGGCACAGGCTGCCAGAAGGGCCAGCGAGGCCGAGGCCAGGGCGGGTCGGATCATCAGTTTTCTCCGGTTGGGTGAATGTCTGCGAAGCGTGTCTTACCGGCAGAAATCATTCGATCCAAGTGGCGGTTCTGTGACCATGTTGGGGCGCATGATCGCCAAAGCTCAAGGTCGCCAAGACGGTGTCCACTGGCCGGGTTTCAGCGCCCGCTGGGCATGGTGGACGAAATCGCAGATGAGGGGCCGTGTGTCGCGCGGATCGATGATCTCCTCGGCGTAGAAACTCTCGGCCGTGCGGAAGGGCGAGGCGATGGCCTTGAACTTCGCATTCAGCTGGGCGACCAGCGCGGCGGGGTCCTCGGCCTCGGCGAGCTCCTTGCGGAAGGCCGCCTCTATGCCCCCCGCCATGGGCAACGAGCCCCAGTCGCCCGACGGCCAGCAATAGCGCCACTTGGTGCGCGACTGGTTCATCATCGCGCTGCCCGCCAGACCGTAGGCCTTGCGGATGACGACCGAGCAGACCGGTACGCCGGACTGGTAGATTGCGTTCATGGCCCGCACGCCGCGCCGGGTCACGCCGGCCGTCTCGTGACGCACGCCTACAGCAAAGCCCGGGCAATCGACGAAGTGGATGACCGGCAGGTGGAACAGGCTGGCAAGGTCCATGTGCCGTGTGACCTTCTCGCAGACATCGGCAGTCCAGGCCCCGTCAAGGTAGAACGGATCGCCGGCGAGGATCGCCACCGGATAGCCGTCGAGGCGGGCCAGGCCGGTGACAATGCCGCGCCCCCATTGGCGGCCGATCTCGAAGAAGGTGCCCCGGTCCACCGTGGCTTCGATGATGGTGCGCGGCTTGTAGGGCGTCGTGCCATCGGTCGGGACGATGGAGATGAGCTTTTCCTCGCGCCTGTCGGTATGGTCGGCCGGGGACTGGCGCTCGGCCAGGCTGTCGACGCTGCAAGGCAGGTAGGACAGGAACCGCCGTGCGGCGATGAAGGCATCGGCCTCGCTGTCGACCACGTCGTCCACCGTGCCATTGCGCGCCTGTATTTCCCAGCCGCCCAGCTCTTCCTTGGTCACATCCTCGCCCAGGGCGCGGCTCACGGGCGGGCCCGCCACGAAGACCTGGCTGAGCTCCTTGACCATGACGCTGTAGTGGCTCGCAGCGACCCGGCCTGCGCCCATGCCCGCGCAGGGACCGAGGGCTAGCGAGACAAAGGGCACGCGGGTGAGGCCATGGTTGATCTCGTTCCACCCAGGGGTTTCGGGTATATAGGTGCGCGGGTCCTTCTCCAGCATCTTCACACTGCCGCCGCCGCCCGTGCCGTCGATCATCTGGACAAGCGGCATGTGGTATTCGGCGGCCATCTTGATGGCCTGGACCATCTTCTGCCAGATCGAGGCATCGGCCGCGCCCCCGCGCACGGTGAAATCGTCGGCGAGGAGCACGGCTGGGCGGCCATTCAGCCTGGCGCGCCCCATGACGGAATTGGACGGGCGAAACTCGACAAGTTCGTCCTTCTCGTCATAGGTGGCCATGCCGGCAATCTTGCCGATCTCATGGAAGCTGCCCGGGTCAGCCAGGAAGCTGACACGCTCGCGCACAGTGAGTTTCCCGCGCGAGCGCTGGCGCGCCACGGGCTCCTCGCCGCCCATCTCCTCGGCCAGGCGTTCGCGCCGGCGCAGCTCTTCAATCGCCTTTTCCCAACTCATCGGACCAGAAAAGGAACTGACTCTAGGTCAGGTCAAGCGGCTACCTCTTGCGTTCGCGCCGTCCATCCTGCTTTATCGCCGACAAATGCGATCAACATGGAGGACGACGCATGACCCTCGAGGAACTCACATCCAAGGCCCATGAAGCCGTCAGTGGCGGAGGCGACTTCACCAAGAAGGTGAAGTTCGATTTCGGCGATGCTGGCAAGCTGTTCATCAACGGTGCAGATGGCGCAGCCTCCAATGAGGACGCCGATGCCGACGCGACCATCAAGGTCGACTGGGACGACTTCAAGAAGATCTCCGCCGGCGACATGGACGCCACCATGGCCTTCATGCAAGGCAAGCTGAAAGTGGAGGGCGACATGTCCGTCGCCATGCAGCTGCAGTCTCTGATGAGCAAGTTCAGCTAAGGCAGGCTGGTCAACAGGATCAAGTGGGGGCCTGGCAGCTATGCCAGGCCTTCATTTTTGCGTAGGGTGGACCAATGGCCGACGTCCTTGATCTCAAGCAGTTTGTCGATGTGCCGGGCAATCCAAGACCTGAGGGCGCTGAGCTTGTCTGGTTCACGGGCTCCGGCGGGCGGCGCTTGCGCGCCTGTCTCGTTCCGGCCCTGAGCCCGCAAACGGTCCGCGGGACGGTGATTGTCTGCCCGGGGCGGACCGAGTTCATCGAGAAGTATTTCGAGGTGGCGCGCGACCTCCAGGCCAGGGGCTTTGCCGCGCTGATCCTGGACTGGCCGGGCCAGGGGCTGTCAGACCGCCTCCTGGAGGATCGTGCCAAAGGCCATATTGATGATTTCCAGACCTTCATGGGCGCCCTGCGTCGGGGGCTCGACGAGTTGGGTGACAAGCTGCCCCGGCCGTATGTCTCGCTGGCCCATTCCATGGGCGGGGCCATCGCCCTTGCGGCGATCTCTGAGCAACTGGTGAAAGTGGATGCGGCGGCATTCTGCGCGCCCATGTGGGGCCTGCGCACCCGGATTTTCGGCATGCGCTACCTTGTATGGGCCATGCGCGCCATGGGCCGCTCCGGCGACTACGCCCAGCAGCCGGGCCCGCCGGAACGCTTCAAGGACAACATCGTCACCCATGACGAGCGCCGCTGGCAGGTCCACCGCGACCTCGTCGATGCCGCGCCGGACCTTGGCCTTGGGCCTGTCACCTGGGGCTGGCTCGGCGCCTCGCTCGCTATCGTGCGCACCTTTGCGCGCAGGGCCAAGCTGGAGGCGATTAACATTCCGGTTCTCGTCGCCTCTGCCGGTGAGGAAAAACTGGTGGACAATCGCAGCCACGAGCGCGTGTGCCAGTGGCTGCCGGATTGCGAACACATCACGGTCGAGAGGGCCCTGCACGAAATCCTGATGGAGGCTGACGACAAGCGCGCCGATTTCTGGGCCGCGTTCGACCGGTTGCTGGAGCGAGCGCAGATCTGAATCTCGCCCGCCCCGGGATTTCTTGCGCCGCTGCCGCTATCTGCGCCGCGTCAGCGCTCAATGAGGACAGGTTCGCGGGCCTGCACGGTTCCGGACCGCGCCGCTTCCAGTTCAGTGACGAGAGCCGAAAGACGCGGATCGCTGGCAAGGGCGTTCAGCCGGGCTGCGGTGCTGGCGGTTTGTGCGGACACGCCGAGGAAGTCCTCCAGCGCCTCGAAACCGGAGCGGCGCGCAGGATAATAGACAAGCTGCACATCGGTTTCAGCATCGATGCCGGCCGCTGTCTTCGCCACCTCGATGGCCTCTCGGAAACCGCCAATGGAATCCACAAGTCCGTTTTGTAGGGCGTCAGCGCCTGACCAGACCCGGCCGCGGGCATGCTCATGGACCTCGTCCTGGGTCATATCGCGGCCTTCGGCGACGATGGACGTGAAGCGGTCATAGCCGCGCTCCAGGAGGGCCAGCATTTCCTTGCGCTGTTCATCGGTGAACCTGTTGACCGAGAACGCCTCCGTCCATGAGCCACCCACAGTGACGGCTTCGACATTGACGCCAATGCGCTGCAGCCCCTCGCCGATCGCCAGTTTGCCGCCGAAAATGCCGATGGACCCCGTGATCGTGGTGTTGCTGGCGACAATATGGTCTGCGCCAGCCGAGACATAGTAGCCGCCAGAGGCCGCCACCGATCCCATGGAGACCACAACCGGTGTCCCGTCGGCCTGGACGCGCTCGATGGCATTCCAGATCTGGTCAGATGCCGTGGGCGAACCGCCGGGGCTGTCGACGCGGAAGACAATGGCCTCGACGCGCTCGTTTTCGCCGGCGTCGAGAATGGCGCGCGCCACCCGGTCGGAGCCAAAGCCGACCGTGGACGCGAAGGGATCATCACTGCCACCGCCTGTGACGATTGCGCCCTCGCCACCAACCACAGCAACCATGGGTGCGCCGGGGCGAGCCGAAGGCGCTGTGTAGCTCGCCAATGAGACCATTTCAGCGCCTTCCGCGCGTGACTTTGCCGAATCAATCGCGTCCACAGGCCAGCCCAGCGAGTCGACCAGCGCCCGGTCCAAGGCCTGCTCAGCGGGAATCACGCCTGACTCCAGGAGTGAGCGCAGGTTTGCCGTCTGGAGGCCGCGGTCTTCGGCAATGTCTGACAGGGAAATCGACCAGAGCGATTCGGCCAGGGTGGCGAGGGCCTCCCGGTGCGGCTCGGTGTAGGTCTCGTTCTTGTAGGTGTTGGGTGCGTTCTTGTACTCGTAAAGCGCCTCGATCTCGGCCGTGATCGAAAGATTGTCGAGCAGGCCCTTGAGGAACTGCGTTTCGAACGACACACCGGTCACAGCGAGGTCAGTGCCCGGCTGCATCCAGATCTCGTCAGCCGCGGAGATGGCGCGATAGGCCGACGGGCCCGATGAGAACAGGGAACCCTGGGTGTGGGCGATTACGAATTTGCCGCTGCCGCGGAAATCGATGAGGGCATCGCGCAACTCTTCAGCCCGCGCCGATCCGACTGAGCCTTCGCTGGCGCGGATGAACAGGCCCTTGACATCTTCATCAGTGGCAGCGGTATCGATTTTCACCAGAAGGTCGGTGAAACCCTGCTGGTTGGAAAACGCCGCCAGTCCGGACACGGGCGCCTGGTCGGTGAGGCCCTCGCGCAGGTCGAGTGTGAGAATCATCTCGTCCGGTTGGGGGTCACTGCTGGCTGCCGCACCGATGATCACGCTGAGGAAGACAACGCAGAAAAGTATGAAAAGAAAGATGGCGACAAAAGCGCCGGCCATGGAAAGAAGAAATGTTTTCACCGCGAACAGGCTCCTGATCGGTTCAAGTCCGACCATGATGCGATCGGGTTTATCGATAAATGATAAAGGTCGAAAATGAAATTTGTAAACCCCCGGCAGGCAGAACGAGTTTTTTTATTGTCGGGCTGCGTTGATACGCGCCGGGCGCTTGCAAGGTGCGATGGGTTTGGCTATGTCGCGCGTCTGCCGTGTTGGGGCGTCGCCAAGTGGTAAGGCACCGGTTTTTGGTATCGGCATTCCCAGGTTCGAATCCTGGCGCCCCAGCCACGGCACAACCCGCGACAAAAAACTTCCACCAGCGCACCGTAAATCGCACATTCCGGAATGTCTTCGCCTTTCACAGGGCGTTTTGCAGGAAGACTGTTGCCAATTCGCCGCGGTCTGTTCAATTACCTAAAGGATTGTTTAAGCGAGTTGATCCGCCTCGCGCCTGTTGATAGCGTCCCTCAGTCGCAGGGGCATTGCTGTTTCGGGCAGGCGTTGCGGCACGTGAGCGAGAAAAGTGGGCGGAGAGCCCCGATTGCAATCTGGGAGGTGACGGGCGCCCTCGCGCAGTTCGCTTTCTCTTAAACTGGGCAGAGCCTTTGTGTGTTGTGGTTCTGCATGAGAGGCTGTCGCCGCGGGCGACGGTCAGACAGAGTTTTCCGCGGGATCGCGCGGTCCTCCCGGACGGGAAGGCTGCGGGCTTGCGTCGATTTGAAGAGTGAGTGAGAGGCAGACCTCATGAGAAAAGTCCTGACCCCGGCCCGCAGTTTGCTTGCGGCCGTGCTGATTTCGGCGGCGGGTGCCACCGCCCATGCCCAGCTCGGTAATGCGCTGGACACTGGCCAGCAGGCCACCACGCGAGCCCAGCAAGTGCAGCAACAAATCAACCAGCTCGATGATGAGCGCTCGGAAATGGTGCGGGAATTTCGCACTCTGCTCCAGCGGCGCGATGCGGCTGAGCTGTTTGCCCGCCAGCAGGAGCAGGTTGTTGAAAGCCAGCGCCGTGAGGTTGAAAGCCTCACCGAGCAGCTGGGCCGAATTGATGAGATCACGGCAGAAACCGTTCCGATGCTGATCGACATGGTCGCTGACCTGAAAGCGTTTGTGGCGGCCGACCTGCCCTTCAAGATGGAGCTTCGCCAGGCCCGCCTGGATGGCCTTGATGCCGCCATGGCCGACCCCCAGGTCGCAACGCCCGAGAAATACCGTCTGATCATCCAGGCCTACCAGGCCGAGATGGAGTATGGCTCGACCATTGATACCTGGCAGACGACCCGGGACGTGGACGGCAATCCAACCACTGTGGACATGTTCCAGTATGGACGTGTGGCCTTGGTCTGGCTGACGCCAGATGACCGCCGCGCAGCCCGCTGGAATCGAGCGAACGGAAGCTGGGAGCCGATCACAGAAGGCGGCATGCGTGCTTCGATTCGCGAGGCGATCCGCGTGGCGTCCGGCAAGAAGCAGCAGGAAGTCCTGTTCGCCCCTGTGACGCCGCTGAGCGTTCAATAGGCCCTTGAGAGATTTGGAGTATATCAAGATGAGCAAACGCTTTTCCCTCAAAGCTCTCGGCGCCGCTGCGGTGCTCGGGCTTTCAGCTTTCGTGGTTCCGTCCTTCACGGCACCGGCCATGGCCCAGCAGGCCTCTTCGCTGGGTGAAATCCTTGAGCGGGTGCGGCGCGACAGTTCCGAACTGTCGGCCGAGAACCAGCGCCGCCTGCGCGAGTTCCAGCAGGCGCGCGATGAACAATCTGCGCTCTTGGCCGATGCCCGCGCCGATCTGGCCGCAGCAGAAGCCCGCGGGCGGGCCCTGAGCGCCGAGTTTGACGAAAACGAGGCCCGCCTCAGCGAGCTTCAGGCACAACTCGACACGGAAGCCGGTGACTTCTCCGAATTGCTTGGTCAGTTCCGGACCGCCGCCGGCGAGACAATGCCGCAGATCCGAGCATCACTGGCCAATTTCGATTATCCCGGTCGCGTGGAACAGCTGTCCTCGATCGCCCAGGCTCGCACGCTCCCGTCACGCTCTGACCTCGACAGCCTGCCTAAGGCTATTCTTCAGGAAATGATCGCCCAGTCGGAAGTGAAAATCTTCAATGCGGACGTGTCCAACATTGGTCCTGAAGGCGAGGACATGCCTGTGGACCTTGCCCGGATCGGCGTGTTCACAGCGGCGACAACCGACGGCTCGCCGCGCTTCGTGGAAGTCGAAGTGCCAGAGCTTGCTGGTTCGGATCCATTCCTGCGCGCCTTCCGCGCCCAGCCCCGCGGGACGTACCGCTCTGCCATGGGCGATGTGGTCAGCGCCATCGAGAACAATTCAGACGCGGTTGTGCGCGGTCCGGTGGACCCGTCAAAGGGTGACCTGTTTGCCATCCTCGGCGACATCCCGAGCTGGGGCACGCGCCTGACCCGCGATGGTGGCTTCATCGGGACGATCATCCTGTTTGTGCTGATCCCGATTGGCGTCGCACTCGGCCTCTTCAAGATCGTCACCCTCTTCCTGCAGGGGTTAGCTATGCGCAGCACGGCACAATCGGGCCGTGGCGGCACGGGCAACCCGCTGGCCAAAGTGTTCGCGACCTATGAGGACAACAAGACGGCCGATCTTGAGACCCTCGAGCTCAAGCTGGACGAGACCATCCTCCAGGAAACGCCAAAGATCGAGCGCTTCAACGAGATCATCAAGGTGCTCTCTGCGGTCGCGCCACTTGTGGGTCTTCTGGGAACCGTGGTCGGCATGATCCTGACCTTTACCGCCATCACGAATTATGGTGCCGGCGACCCGCAGCTGATGGCCGGCGGTATCTCGGTGGCACTCGTGACCACAGTGCTCGGTCTTCTGGCGGCCATTCCGCTCATCCTGCTGCACGCCATTGCGGCGGCCATGGCTCGCGGCAACCAGCAGATGCTCGATGAGCAGGCCGCTGGCCTGGTGGCCACGCGTGCGGAGTCTGAGAACCGCGGAGCAGTGGCCTGATGGCCGCTGCTTCCCTTGCGCGGGAGGGTTTCCATGATCGCTGAGATTCAGGGGTTCCTCGACCGGGGTGGACCGGTGCTGCTGCTGATCGCGGTGACCACATTCTTCATGTGGGCCCTGATCCTGGAGCGCCTGTTCTACTTCCATATCGCGCACAAGGCGGTGGCCAAGGATGCCGTAGAGGAGTGGCAATCGCGCTCCGACCGCAAATCGACGATGGCGCACTGGGTCCGGGACAAGATTGTCTCGGAGGTGCGTCAGAAAACTGAAAACAATATCATCCTGGCAAAGGCCACTGTGGCGCTCGCGCCCCTGCTTGGTCTGCTTGGCACGGTGACCGGTATGGTGACGGTGTTCGATATCATGGCGCTGACCGATGGCGCCGATGCCCAGGCCATGGCCGGCGGCGTGTCGCGCGCCACCATCCCGACCATGGCTGGCATGGTGGTGTCGATTACGGGCATTCCCTTCGCCTCCGGCATGATGCGTAAGGCCAACCGCCTGGTGCAGGCCGTCGATGATGACCTGGAGATTGGATGATGCGTGGAAGAGCCCTGAGAAAGCCCCAAGAGGCCGAGGTCGATCTCACGCCCATGCTTGACGTGGTTTTCATCCTCCTGATTTTCTTCATCGTGACGGCGGTGTTCACCGAGGAACAGGCGATCGCCCTTGAGCCGCCGCCGCCTCCGAGCACAACGCCGCCGCCGCCGGAATCTGCGCCCACGATCATCATCTATGTGAATGACGAAAATCTCATTCGCGTGAATGGTCGCGTGGCGGATATTTCAACGGTCCGTCCCAACATTGAACGGCTCAAGGCCGAGAACCCCGAAAGTGCGGTGATCATCCAGGCCGATCGCGAGGCGGAATCTGGTGTGATCATCAACATCCGCGACCAGGCCTATTCGGCTCAGGCCCGGCCGGTGAATATCGTGGTCAGCGGGCAATAGCAGGAAATCAGACATGGCAAGACGCAGACGATCTTCCTCCGCAGCCGACAGCGAAGGCGATGATGTGAACCTCACGCCCATGCTGGACGTGGTGTTCATCCTCCTGATCTTCTTCATTGTGACGGCGAAGTTCATCAGCGAGCCCGGCGTGGAAATCGTGCGCCAGGACGTCGACAATGACAGTCGCGTGACGCCGCTGGCCATTCTTGTGGCCATTGACGACCAGGGCGACATCTACATCGATGACAGGCTGATCGAGCCCAATGAGGTGGAGTTTACCCTTCGCGAGATGCGCAAGGGCAACGCCAAGGGCGAACTGGTGCTTCAGGCTGACAGCAAGGCGCCGGCCGGTGCCATGGTTGACTTCCTGGAGACCGTACGTGACCTTGAAGGCGTGACGCGTGTGAACGTGTCCACAGAGCAGGATTAAGGAGGCCCAGATGAACAATTCGATCATTCGCCTGATTGTAGCTGCGCCCATAGCAATTGCGATCGTGCTGGGCCTTCTCATCTTCATGGGCCGGATCATCTCGCAGGAGTTTATAGAGCCTGAAGGCAAGGAACAGCGTGTTCTCGAGGCGATCACACCGTCCGAAGAGAGCCAGGAAGTGCGCCGCAGCTCGCGGTCCAGGCCCCAGAGGCTGGCCTCGGCAGACAAGCCGCCGCCGCCGCCGAAACTGTCCTCGTCAAAGTCCGACATCGACCTGCCAACGCCCAACATCCAGGGCGCTGCCCCGACGGAGTTGAACTTTGACCGGGTGCAGTCCATCGCGATTGACCCCGTGGCGATCTCGGACCGGGATGCCCAGCCGATCAGCCCGCCTGTGGTCCAGTATCCCCGACGCGCCGCCGAGCGCGGCATCGAGGGCAGCTGCGAGGTTCGTTTCGACGTGAACGCCCGGGGCGAGCCGTTTAATGTGCAAGCGGATTGTTCAGACAGCGTATTCAAGCGCGAGGCCGAGCGCGCTGTGAGCCGTGTACGATTCGCTCCCAAGATTGTGCGTGGACAGGCGCTGGAGCGGCGCAACGTGGTATATCCTATGGAGTTTGGTCTCGACGGCTGACGCGAAGGTCCATTGACAGACCTAAAAAGCCCCGAAGCCACCAGCTTGCGGGGCTTTTTTCTGCCCACTCACAAAATACTTGACGCTGCGGAAGCTTCATCCTTCAATGATCAAACAACATTGTGGAGGAGGCAAGGCATGGCTGAGCAGGTTGAATTGTCGGGCGCTCGCGCACCGAGAGCGCGCAGGCCACTGGAGCAGATGGTCCCAAGGTCCAACGGCGCGCAACACAAAGGGCGACGAAACCCATTGCAGTCGTTTGCCCGGCTGGGTGTTGCCGTGCCCGCCGCCGCCATCACCTTCGCGCTTTGCCTGTTCATGGGCCGGTTGATCGAAGCGGAATTCATTGAACCACCGGCCAGTGAGGTGCGTGAACTCACGGCCATCACGCCACAAATCGAGGACAAGGACCCGGATCGCACGCCACATTCGACGGTCAAGCCCATTGCCGCGGCCGACCCTCCGCCACCGCCTCCGGAACTGACGGTCAGCAAGTCGGACATCGATATGCCAACACCGCTCATCCAGGGCGAGGCGCCAACCGAACTGGTTTTTGACAGGATGGGGCCGCTGGTCTTCGATCCCGTGATCATTGACGACACCGATGCCAGGCCGATCAGCCCGCCCGTGGCGGAGTTCCCCGTGCGCATGGCAGAGCGCGGCATTGAGGGGCGCTGCGAGGTGCGTTTCAATGTGAATGCCCGCGGCGAGCCGGTCGATCTGGATGCCGATTGCACGCATTCGGGCTTTGTGCGCGCAGCACAGCAGGCCGTCAGCCGGGTGCGGTTTGCGCCCAAGATCGTGCGCGGACAGCCGGTGGAGCGTCGCAACGTGGTCTATCCCCTGGAGTTCAGGTTCGATGGGGGATGAGATGATGCTGGCTTTTCACGCGGCGGCGCGCTTCAGGCCAGCCGGGCTGGTGGCGATCCCTTCGAGTCGAAGGCAAGGGGTGCGGTGCCAGTTTGACCCAAGGGCACGCCGCACCACCCTGAATAAGAGGGACCGCGCGTTGTGCCCTGTTGCCACCACTGCGGAAAAACAGACAGATTGATCCAAAGGCCGCTTGAAACCGTGATGGGTTTCCGGTTTGTTATGAAGAGCTGCGCGTCAAGCGCGGGACAGGAGTGAGACACCATGGCACTGAATTCTATTTTTAAAGGGCTTGTGGCCGCTTGCGCCGTAGCCGCTTTCGGCGCCCTGCCGGCTTTGGCCCAGGGCTGTGAGACCACCGAGTTCACCTCCAAGAATGGCCAACTCTACCTGGAGGCGGAGAACGAGCTTCTGGTGAACGACAATCCGGCCGGAGCACTGGCGAAACTCAACCAGCTGCGCGCCAATGAGATGAACTGTTATGAAGAAGGTGCCTTGTTGCGTCTTTCAGCGGCTGTGAAGGTCGAAACCAATGATTATCCAGGCGCTGTGCGCGACCTCGAGACAGCGATCCAGCGCGGATACGTGCCCCAGAGCGAAATTGCCCAGACCTATTACAACATTTCACAACTTTATATGAGCAGCGAGAACCTGACCCAGGCCCTCAGCTACATGAATCGCTGGATGCAGGCTGGCGGCCGGCCAGACCGGCAGCAGAAATGGCAGCTGGCCGTGCTCAACCACAAGGCCGACAACAATCGCGAAGCCCTGCGTTGGGCGGAGGAAGTGTTTCGCGAAGACGGCCCGAATGCAGACCGTGAGGTCTACGATTTCCTGATCTATCTCTATGACCAGACCGGCCAACTCGGTAAGAAAGCCCAGCTTTTGGAGACGTTGCTACAGCGCAATCCAAACGAGCGCCGTCTCTGGGACGCGATTGCAGGAGACTATTTCCGCTCCGGCGACCAGCGCCGCGCATTCGAGGTGCAGAAGGCCATGTATCTTGGCGGTCTCCTCCAGTCCGAGGAAGAGATCATGCGCGTGGTGAACTTCTACAACCAGTTCGACGTGCCGTTCCAGGCCGCGAAGGTGCTTGAGAAGGAAATGAATTCCGGCCGGATTTCGAAGACGTATGAGCGCATGGAACTGCTTGCCAACCTCTACCAGGTGGCACGGGAGTTCGAGCGCGCGATCCCGGTCATCCGTGAGGCGGCCCAGATGCGCAATTCAGGTGCGATGTACGAGCGCCTTGGCCGTTCCTACGCGGAGTTGAAGGACTGGGAAAAGACGGAAGAGGCCCTGCAACAGGCGCTCAATGCCGGCGGCGTCAAGGATCGTGGCACCTTATGGACCCTGATTGGCCAGTCGCGCTATGAGCGCGGCGATGTGGAAGGTGCCAAGGCCGCGTTCCGCGAGGCCAACAATTCGGGTGGTCGCGGCTGGCTCTCATTCATCAGTGCCGAAGAACGGACAGAGCGGGCCCTGCAATGCTTCACCCTGCGCACACCGTTCCTGGAACTGGAGAACGAGCAGAAGGCATGTGACCAGCTGAAGGTTCTCGGTGAGAACATCCCGCAAAATTGCAGGACCATCGAAGAGCGCTATGAGGCGGCCGCAACAGCCTACAATGAGAGCGGCTGCGCCGACTCCTGATAAACTCTCGAGAGACCCGATTGATGCCCCGGCCAGAATGGTCGGGGCAATTGCTTTCTTGGAAGCGGCCCTAACTCGGTACCCATGGTTCAGCTTGTTCATCACCCGGCCTATGACGCCGAGACAGTTCCCGACGGGCATCGCTTCCCCATGCGGAAGTATTCGATTGTTGCTGAGCGCCTGCGCGCGGCGGGACGCAGCTTCGTGACGCCGGCGCTGGCCAGTTCGACTGCCCTCGCGGGTGTACACGACACCGCCTATGTCGAGGCCGTCCTGGCTCAGACTCTTGAGCGCAAGGCCGCCAGGCGGATCGGTTTCGAGATCACGCCTGCCATTGCCCGGCGCTCGCGCGCGGCGGTGGGTGGCACGGGCCTGGCCGCCCGGCTGGCCCTTGAATCGGGCTGTGCAATCAACCTTGCCGGCGGCAGCCACCATGCCGATGGGCAGGGCGGGGCCGGCTTCTGTGTCTTCAATGATGTGGCGGTCGCTGTCCGCCACTTGCTGGATGCGGGCCATGTGTGCCGGGTCGCCATCATCGACCTGGATGTGCACCATGGCGATGGCACGGCGCGGATTTTCGCCGATGAGCCAGCCGTCTACACGTGCTCGGTGCATTGCGAGGCCAACTGGCCACGCACCAAGCCACCATCGGACCTGGATGTCGGGCTGGATGCGGGCACGGGCGATGAGCCCTATTTGCGGGCGCTGGACAGGGCGCTTGACCAGACATTGGCCCAGGCGAGGCCGGATATCGTTTTCTACAATGCCGGGGTCGACCCCCATGCGGACGATCGGCTGGGACTGTTGTCGCTCAGTAATTCGGGGCTTTACCGGCGCGACCGCACGGTGGCAGAGGCCTGCCGGCGGGCGCACACGCCGCTCTGCGCGGTGCTGGGTGGTGGATACAGCAAGGATGCCGACGCAGTGGCGCGCCGGCACCTGCTGCTGGTCGAGGCACTGAGCGCCACTGAACGTTAGCAGCCTGCTAGTATTTGTAGCCGAAACCGATGCCGACCACGAGCGGATTGATGTCGACTTCGGCATCCACCGTTGCCCCGAGCGCGGTGGTGAAATCGACTGTGACATCTGGATTGATCCAGATTTTCTTCACGTCGGCATTGAGAAGCCAGCCGCCTTCTTCGCCATCGAGGTCATAGTCGATGCCGGACTGCAGGGCGAAGCCCACGGACGGATCATACTCGATGCCATCGGCCACCTCGCCCTGGTCTTCGTCAAAGAACAGTGTGGCATTCACGCCAGCGCCGACATAAGGCGTGAAAGCGCTGTCATTCTTGAAGTGATACTGCAGCGTCAGTGTCGGCGGTAGCAGCCACACATCGCCAAGCGGCACGGTTGCATTATCCAGCACACCGGGCACGGTGATGTTTACCGCGTCCGCATCATGCGGGGTCACCGCGAGTATCAGTTCGGCGGCAATTTTGTCAGTGAAAAAGTAGGTGATGTCGAGTTCGGGGACATACTGGTCACTGATGTCGACGCTGCCGGGCAGCGGCGCACCGCCTGCCGAAAGGTCAGCGGATTCGTCAGGCAGTACGCCGATGACGCGGGCGCGAATCTGCCAGGGACTGTCGTCGGCCTGGGCGGGCAGGGCCGGGATGGCAAATGCGGTGAGCATCAGTGAACTGAGTAGCATACGTTTCATGGGTGGGGTCCCTTACTTGGTGATGGGGCCTTTTGGAAGCCGACCTTGTTCGGGGACGATACGGACAGTTCCGAGTGAGGCGGCATGGCGCAGCTTCCGGCTGTGTGGCGGCCTGTCGCAGGGCTCGCGAAACGGGTGGAGCGCACAGGCTGGCTTGCAGCTTTTGCGCGACTCTTCCAAACCATTCCGATGGCCCGAACTGATCTTGCCCCAGCCCTTGAAATCCTCCGCAGGATTTACGGCTATGATGCATTCCGCGGGCTTCAGGGCGATGTCATATCCGACGTTCTGGCCGGGCGGGACGTGCTGGCGATCCTGCCAACGGGTGGTGGTAAGTCGCTGTGCTACCAGATACCGGCCCTGTCGCGGCCGGGTTGCGGGCTGGTGGTCTCGCCTCTGATCGCGCTGATGGCCGATCAGGTGGACGCGCTGAAGGCTTTGGGTGTGCGCGCAGAGCGGTTGGACAGTTCCATGGAGCCTCAGGCGCGAGCCGAGGCCCTGCAAGCGGCGCGCAAGGGCGAAATGGACCTGCTTTATGTTTCGCCAGAAGCCCTGGCGACACGCCTGGCCGACGCCCTTTCCGGAGTGGAACTCAGCCTCATCGCCATCGACGAAGCCCACTGCGTCAGCCAGTGGGGCCATGACTTCCGGCCGGATTACCGCGCGCTTGGCCGGCTCCGGCGCCTGTTTCCCGGCGTGCCGCGCATTGCAGTCACCGCCACGGCCGATGGGCGCACACGCGAGGACATTCTCGCCCAGCTGGACCTGGCTGAACCGAGCGTCCATGTGGCGAGCTTTGACCGGCCCAACCTGCAGCTCGCCGCCGAGCCAAAGCAGGGTGACCGCACCTCGCGGATCGTCTCACTCGTCAAGGCGCGCGCCGGGCGCCCCGGCATTGTCTACGCCGCCACGCGCGACGGGACGGAGAAACTCGCCGACGCCCTGACCCGTGCCGGCAGCCCAGCGCTGGCCTACCATGCCGGGCTGGACGCGTCCGTCAGGGCCGAGCGCCAGAGACGCTTCCTGCTTGAGGATGGACTGGTGATGTGCGCTACGGTGGCATTTGGCATGGGAGTGGACAAGCCCGATGTGCGCTTCGTGATCCACGCCGATCCGCCCAAGACGATTGAGGCCTACTGGCAGGAGGTGGGCCGGGCCGGGCGCGACGGTGAACCGGCTGAAGCCGTGGCACTTTATGGTCCTTCGGACATGCGTCGATCGCTGTCCTGGGTGGGCGAGGCCGATGCGCCGGAGGAAATCCGGCGGGTGCAGCTCGGCAAGGTGCGCCAGTTGTTTGCCTTCCTGAATGGGACGGCCTGTCGGCGCCAGGCCGTGCGCCAGTATTTTGGCGAGGACGACGCCGAGCCCTGCGGGGTTTGCGACAGTTGCACCGAAGAGGGCGGCGAAAGCCATGACGCGACCGAATGGGCGAAGATGGCAACGGCGGCCGCCGCGCGGACGGGCGAGCGGGTCGGGCGCGGTCGCCTGATTGCCCACTTGCGGGGAGAAGCGAAGGACGAGTTTGACGAGTCCTTGTCAGTGCAATCCACCTATGGGGTCGGCGAGGACCTGTCGGCGGCAGGGTGGCGTGCGGTGCTGGACGAGTTGTTGTTTTGCGGTCTCCTGAAGGAGCAGGGCGATCCGATGCGCCCGGTTATCGGCCTTGGCGATACCGATGCGGTGCGCAGCCTGTGGAAGGGTGACGGAGAAGTGCGCCTGAAGTCCGACCCAGCAAAACGTCGCCAGCGCAAGGCACGCAAGACTACCAGTGCGGGCGTCGGCGACCAGTTGTCCGGCCAGGACCAGGCCCTGTTTGACGTGCTGCGCGCCTGGCGCCTGGATGAAGCCAAGACCCGCGGCGTGCCGCCTTATGTGATCTTCCATGACCGGACTCTCGCAGCCATTGCCCAGGAACGTCCGCACTCACTGGACGCACTGCGCGGGGTATCCGGTGTGGGCGAGAAGAAGGCGGAACGCTTCGGCGAGGCCGTCATCGATGTCGTGGCGCGCGCGGCCTGAATCGCCTCAAACCGTGCGCTTAGCCTTGTCTTTTGCGTTGGTTGCTTCGATCGCTGCGCGGGCGGCCGTCCATTCCTCATCGCCCCAAGCTGACAACATGGCGAAATTCCCGCCAGAAGCATTGTACATGGCCCCATCTATCGCGATGGTCTGGCCGTTCACATACTCAGCGCCGGGTGCCATCAGGAAAACCGCAAGGTTCACCAGTTCGTGCATTTCGCCAATGCGGCCCATGGGGTTCTGGACGCCGCGACCTGAACCCATCTCCTCGGTGCTGTCGGCCTGTGGCGCAAGGCGCTTGGTCATGCCTTCGGTTGGGAACGGGCCGGGTGCAATGGCATTGAAGCGCAAGCCCTTCGGGCCCCATTCCACGGCGAGCGACTGGGTCATGACATTCACGCCAGCCTTGGACATTGCGCTCGGCACAACAAACGGACCGCCATTCCAGACCCATGTGGTCAGGATCGAACAGACATTGCCACGGTCTCCAGCCTTGATCCAGCGTGTTCCGATATCGTGGGTCATGTAGAAGGTGCCGCGGAAGACGATGTTCGAGATGGCGTCGAAGCCGCGGATCGAGAGGTCTTCCGTGCGGGAGATGAAATTGCCGGCGGCATTGTTGACGAGCCCCGTCAGGGGGCCGTGCTGGGCCCAAATGGCGTCATTCATGTCGCTGATGGCCTCAGCCACGCGAATGTCGCAGGCATGGGCCACGACCTTGCCGCCATGGGCATCCATCAGCTCTTTTGCCGTCTCATCACAGACGCCACCGCGGCGGCCACAAATGTGCACCTCTGCGCCGAGTTTCAGGAAACCTTCAGCCATTTCCTTTCCGAGCCCTGTTCCGCCGCCCGTGACGAGAATCCGCTCGCCGGTCATTAGGCCTTCGCGAAACATCATTTTTGAGGTGTCCATGGCGCCATTCTCCTTCGGTTCGTGCGATACAGGCAAAAAGGTAGTGCGCATGTTCAAGGAGAACCAAATGAAATCGATTCTGTTCGCCGTCGGTGCGCTCGCCCTGGCCGGCGTGGCCCACGCCGACAGCAAGAATGTTTTCGGGGTCTGGCTGACGGAGGCAGGCACGGCAAAACTGGAGATCCGCGATTGCGGTGACGGCACCCCCTGCGGGCGGGTTGCAGCGCTGAACCCCGACACGCTCCGTGAAGGCCTGACGTCCAAGACGGCGCTCGACGAGAACAATCCCGATCCGACCCTGCGCGACACGCCCATCCTCGGCCTTTTGATGCTCTCCGATTTTGAGGCCCGCCGCAATGATTGGCGGGGTGGCAGGATCTATGACCCCGAGACGGGCCGTACCTATGGTTCCCGCCTGAAGAAGCGCGAAGACGGCACGCTGGAAGTGAAGGGCTGTATCGGCCCAATCTGCCAGACACAGGTCTGGACGCCTGACACGCTCGAGGCAAGCTTAGTCGAGTAGAGCCTCTCGGTAGTCATCTTCACTGAACTGCGCCATTGCGCAAAGGGACGTGGCGTATCCGCCATCTGCGCGTGGATAGGCCAGAACCACCAACTGGCGGCCCCGACTGAAACTCACGCCGCATGCCGCGCCAAATTCCCCGCCCAGATGCCTGATGGCGATGTTGCGGCCAAGCTCTCCCTTCAGGGATTCATCGACCTGAAATGTGGTGATGGTGTCGCGAAAGTCCGGGCCGGGACGGCCGCGCATCCAGTCCCAGTTGCGCTGCCAGAACGTGCGCGGGTCGCGCGCCGAGCCTGTGTCAATCACGGTCCCAATGAAGACCAGTTCATAGGTTTCGGACTGCTCCGCGGCTGTTTCCGCTCGCATGCAGGAACAGGCCAAGGCCGGAAGGGCAACGAGCAAGCAGATTAGTGAAGCGCAGAGGAATCGAAAAACCATCGGACCCGTTTCGCAACCCAGTTTGGCAAGAAAATGGCCTAACTGCGGAACGGGAGGCTCAGCAGGCGCCACAGCACCCAGACGGGTGCGACGATGGCCGCTCCGTAAAGCGCCGGTTGCCAGAAGTTCTGCGCGGCCCACACAGCGCCGGACCAGACCTGTCGTGCGGCCTCGCCGGCCGCTGCGGCCGCATTTTCCTGAGCGACGCGTTCGGCTTCCTGCCACAGCATAAGGACCGAACCGATCAGGATGCACAGGAACACAAGCTTGAAAGCCCCCCAGGGCGATATTCCAAACAGACGTAGGAGCAGGGGACGTTTTGGCTTTTTCTCTTTCTTTTTCCGTCCACGCGTGGTCTCGGCCGGAGTCTGGGCAGGGACGTTGGCGGGCTCGTCCACGACCACGGCCTGGATCACTTCCGGTTCCGGCGACGCCGCCGGCGCAACGGCTGTTCCCGTGCCGGGCTGACCGGTTCTCGAAATGACCCAACCACCGGGAAGTTTCAAAGCCATGTCGATTGTCTAAGACATAGGGGCCGGTTGCGAAAGCGCGGCCTGCATCATGTACTTCCGGTCGGCTTGGTCTCGGGTGTGCCTAAAAGTGCTGCGACGCCACCGCGCACATGCAAATCCCTCTGTGGAAATGGAATTTCGATCCCGGACCGGGCGAGCGCCTTGTTGATGGCCGAATTGAGTTCGTCGCGAACCCGGAACCGCTTGCGCGGGTTCGATATGAAGGCCCGCACCTCGAAATTCAGCGAGCTGTCGCCATGATCCATGAAGAAAACACGGGGCGCGGGTGTCTCCGAGACGTCGACGTTTTCGTTGGCCACCGACATCAGCAGGTCGCGCACCTTGTCCACATCAGATCCATAGGCCACCCTAATCTGCACGAGGATCCGGATGATTGAATCGTGCAGCGTCCAGTTCGTGACATTCTCGGTGATGATCGACTTGTTGGGCAGCAGCACTTCGCGATTGTCGAAGTCAGTGATGGTGGTGGCGCGGATCGCGATGTTGCTGACCGTGCCCTCAAGCTCGCCGATCGTCACGAAATCGCCCACGCGGACCGGTCGCTCGAACAGAATGATGACGCCGGAGATGAAATTGGCGACGATCTCCTGCAAGCCAAAGCCCAACCCGACGCCGAGGGCCGCTATGATCCATTGCAGGCGTGACCAGTCGAGCCCGAGTTGCAGGAAGCCGGCCACAACCCCCGCGCCGAAAAGCAGGTAACTGCTGATCGTCACGATCGCGTAGCGCGAGCCGGCGCTGACATTCAGGCTCTGGAACAGGCCCAGCTCCAGCAGGCCTCGCACATTGTAGGCCGCCGCCGAGCCCGCCCCGATAAAGCCAAAAAAGAGGAAGAGATTCCACAGGGTGACGGGCCGCTGGATGCGTTCCCCATCCACGACATCCACACCGGTCCAGAGCACCACCTCATTGGCGATGCCAAGGGCTGGCAGGATGGTCGCCCAGATTGTGAGAATGATGGTGAGCGCGGCAATGCCGGACACGTAGACAAGAATCCGGCGCGCCTGGTTGGAAATACGCTTCTGCTCATCGGCGATCTGTTCGGGGCTCGGCTTGGCGGTGGCACCATCGCCTGCCTCGTTCGCGTCGTCTTCGTTGCGCGCAGCGTCAGCCTCTTCGCGGCGCTGCTTGGCTTTTCTGAGCACGAGCCGGCGCTGTGCGACCAGGAGCTGGCGGTTGAGAATGCCATAGGCGAGGGCGATGGCGGCCAGGACGCCCGCCGTCAGGACCAGTCGCGCCTGCAGGGCGAGGGCCGTTTCAACATAACCGAACAGCGGCAGCGCGCCGATGGTGACGGGGGCGAGGACGAAGCTGACCAGGCCGATGAACAGGATGGTGCTGCTGACCCCACGGGACGCGATCTGCTTGAACCAGCCACTGTCCAGCCTGAAGACAAAGAAGCCGAGCACCGCAAGGCACGCGGAGGCCACCATGAAGGCCAGCATGCCCAGGCCCTGGATAATGTCTTCGCGTCCGCTGGCCGATGCGGCCGTTGTCACGAACAGGGCGAGGACCGTGACCACGAGAAACCAGTTCGGCACCTTGCCCAGCGCCCTGCAGGCCTTGTCCGACCAGTTGAAGTGGCTCCCCAGCACGCCTTCATTTCGCAGGGTTCTGAGCAGCAGGATGGGGTACATCAGAGCTGCTGCAGCGCACATGCCCGTGGCCACCGAGCGTGACAGGCGCTCGGCGTCGTTGACCAGGCTTGGACTGATTGCAAGCGCTGCCATCATCAGCGGGATCGGGGCTGAGAGCAGCCCGCTTTGCAGGACTGCCATGGGCGTCGTCCAGTAGCGGTCCTTGACCACCCTTCCGACAGCCGAATTCAGGCCCTGGAGGGAGGCCTGAATCGAGGGCCTCGCCAGTAAGATCAGAGCGGCCAGGAGAGCGCAGATGACAAAAGGCGACCAGAGCGCCCGATTGGCACTGGCAAGGCCCTCGCCAAAGGTTGTTAGTTGTGAAGGCGATGTCATCCAGGCCATTGAGCTGGACAGGTTACCGGGCAGGTCCCGCAAGGGGCGGGTTGTCGACGGCAACCAGAAAAGCCGCCGGTCAAGTGTGTTGCCCAGTTCCTGGGCTTCGTTCAGGGTTTCGACAACCGCAAGTTCGAGGGCCGTAAGGCGGTCGGTGTTGGCCTCTCCGACTTCGATCAGGTCGCTCAGCAAATCCACGCGCTGCTCGAAAATCTCGCCCATCAAGGCAAGCGAACCCGTATCCAGCGGGCCGCTCGGCACTGCCATTCCTGCCTGCTGGGGTATCCACAGGGCGGGATCGTCGGCGAGAGTGGCAGAACGCAATTCATCCTGCCAGAGCACCAGGTCAAGCTGCAGGGACACACGTTTGAAATCGACATCCTGCGCCCGATCTCGCAGGTCCGAGACGCCGGGCAAGGTGTTGCGCACCTGGCGAAGCAGGGCGCCGACATCGCCGCTGATCCGTCCGGTTGCAACGACACGGTTCACTGTAGCCGCCTGCCTGCGGATCTGCGAGACCAGTTCGCCAAACTCCGTAACCGCGAGGTCATCGGCCAGGGCCTCCTCGGCCATGGTGCGCAGGCGATTGGCATAGGCAACGTTTTGTTCGGCTACGGCCCCGGCTGGCGGTGGCAGGCTTGTGCTGGCCGTCAGGAGTTGCATCGACCGCGCCAGCGCCGTGTCGGCAAGGTCCATGCGCACATCTGACAGGCGCTGCTGGATGGCGTTGAGTTCCCGTTCCACGTTGGCGATGCGTGCATCTATGAGTGCAATCCGCGCGGCAAGGACCGGCTGGCGCTGGGGGATGGTCTGAAGCTCGCGCTGCAACAGTTCGATGGCCGTGCGCTGGTTGTAGATGCGTGCCCGGCGCAAAGTCTCCTGCGCTTCGGCAATCGGGCCGGCGGTTTCCGCGTTGGATTCCGAGGCTCGCGCTTCCAGCTCGCCCAGCGTCGCGCGCGCAAAGGCGATTTCTTCGGCAATCTGGCTTGAACGGCTGGACAATTGTGCCTGTCGTTCCACGAAATCGTCGCGTTCCTGCTGCAGGAGGGAGCGTTCGGACACAAGGAAGCTCAGGCGGCTGCGCAGGCCCGCGCTGGTGTCTGGCAGGTCCAGCGTATCGGTTTCGGCCTGAAGCTCCATGAGGTCGCGGGCAAGGGCCTGCTCGGTTTCCTCGGCCCTTGCGGCTTCCTCGATGTAGCGCCGCACAGTCTCGCGCCGTGCATTGCTGGAGCGGATCAGTTCCCGCGCACTGTTCAACGCCGAGATGGCACCCTCACGTATTGGCTCGACCAGGTCATCGCGCCCGTTCAATGCCTCAAGCTGGGCATCGATTTCAGCAATCGTCGGCGCCGGCTCCTGGGCCACTGCCGTGAAAGCCAGCAGGCTGAAGATCAGCGCGAAAAGTGTGCATAGGATTCGGGGCTGAAATGTGTGCCTGACCATGACCCATCATGTCCCCCATTTCCGAATTTTTTCAATCAAGTCGACCAAACAAGGCGCAGTTGGTGCCGGCAAAGGCGTCGGGCTGGGCCCAACGGGCTCCGGCCTGCCGTACAATCGGCAGCAGCCTACTGCGCTGCCTTTTGGACGAAGACCTGATGGGGATAGGGGATCGAGATGCTCTGGGCGTCGAACGCTTCCTTCACTTTCTTGGTCAGGTCGAACTTCACGCCCCAATAGTCGCTGGCGTTCACCCAGCTTCGCGTGGTGATATCCACGGAACTGACGCCGAGATTGGTGACCTGGATGAAGGGTTCCGGGTCGCGTTTGATGCGCCCGTCGGCGTCGATGATGGCCTTGATGATCGAGATGGCCTTGTCCATGTCGTCGCCATAGTCGATGCCGAAATCAATATCGACGCGGCGGGTCGGGTAGCCGGAATAATTCTTGATGATCCCGTCAATGGTCTGGCTGTTTGGGATCAGGATCTGGACATTGTCGACCGTGGCCAGCACCGTGCGGAACAAGTTGATGTCCTTGACCGTGCCCGCTACGCCGGCGGCCTCGATGTAATCGCCCAGCTTGTAGGGGCGGAACATGATGATCATCACACCGGCCGCAATGTTGCCGAGGGCGCCCTGAAGCGAAAGACCGATGGCCAGCGTGAGCGCACCGAGGATGGCCACAAAGCTGGTCGCCTGCACACCGAAGACCTGCAAGGCAGCGATGAACACGGCAGCGGTGATCGCCCATCGCACGATCGACGCGAAGAAATTGCCCAGCGTGTTGTCAATGCTTTCATACTTCAGGGCTTGGCGGCGCACGAGGCTTGCCAGCCAGCCACCGATGCGCAGGCCGATGAGGATGACCAAAAGTGCACCCAGCGCCTTGAGCCCCCAGGCGAGAATGTCGGCCTGGTAGGTGTTCCACAGGGCTGCCGGGTCGAGCAGGCTGACCGCTTCACTGGCCGCTCCGGTTGTGGCGGTCGCACTGGCGATCCCTGGAAAGATCAGGTTCATTTCCGATACTCCTCCTGAAGTTTTGCGTGTGTCTGCCCTTACGATGGGCCGATGAAGCTTTTTTATTTCACACGTGAAAGAGCTATTCGGTTTCGACGGCAACCGGTTTTCCAGGTGCCACATCGGCCCAGGGGCGCGAGTATTCGACTTGCTGGGGGAACGGGATGGTGATGCCGGCATCTTCGAATGCGCGCTTGACTGCCAGGAGGCAGTCCGACTTGAAATCCAGCACATCGGCGCGCGCGCACCATGGCCGAACGCGCAGGGTGACTGAGGAGGCGCCGAGCTCGTGAATGCCGGTCCAGACATCAAATGACCTGCGGCAGCGCGGCAACCGGGATATGGCCTCGCGCATCACCTCCATCGCCCGTTCGGGGTCATCCTCGTAGGCGATGTCGAAAAACAGGTTCAGGCGACGTTCCGAGTGTCGGCTGAAATTGGTGATGGGATCGGACCACGCCTTGTCATTCGGGATCACGACGGCGCGGTTGTCCACGGGCTTCAGGGTCAGGTGGAAAGGTGTGATATCGGTGATCTCACCCTCCCGTCCGGCAATCTCCACCCAGTCTCCAATCCGGAAGGGCCGGAACACGGCGATCAGCACGCCGGCGGCCACAGCACGCAGGGTGTCTTGCAAGGCTAGCGCGATGGCCAGGCCCGCCGCACCCACAACGGCGATGAGGGTTCCTGGATTGAAGCCCACCGCCTGCAGTGCCAGGATGATGGTGAGGATCATGACCACATAGCGGCCAATGGAGGCGCCCAGCCGGAACAGGGTGTCGTCCGTGTTCTGGTGGCTGCGCGCGCGGTCGCCGAAGCTGCGGATCGAAACGGCCAGCCAGCGGGCGACCCCGAAGCCCGCGAAAAGGATCACCAGTGCGGTGAGCATGCCGCCGGCATTGTTCTGGAAAAACGGCGCCAGGTCGATCCCGAATGGCCTCACGACCAGCGGCGAACCGAGCAACAGGATGACAAACTGGGTCAGGGAACCGCCAAGGTCCCATGCGGAGCCTTCAAAGTTTTCCACCGCCTTCATTCGCCGCCGGCCGATCGACTTGATGATGCGTTTCACCACGGTCGAAACCGCCCAGAGCAACATGCCGATCAGGATGGCTGCCAGCGTGTTCATGAACAATGGCCAGGCGCGCACCAGCCAGTCCGGTGCGCCTTCAGGAACGGGTACAATGAGGCTCATGTGAGGCGTCTACTACGTGCGCCCGACGCGCCATAGCGCGATCTTCGATAGAGCAAGCCGACGGTCAGAAAACCGGCCAACAGGGCGGGCACATGCAGCTGCACATTGACCCAGAGATTCAGGACGACGCCCGCCAGCCCCCAGGCCAGCGCGATCACGAAATATGGGCTTGCCGTGACGCGGGCAAAGGCGAAAAGGGCTGCGCCCAAGGCGATTAGCAACGCCAGGCCGAGCATCCACCATTCCGCATCGGTGTTGCCAAGCCCAAGGGTCGTTCGCACGAGGTTCGTGGTCGACAGGGACACGGCAAGTGTCATCCATCCCGCGAGCAGTCCAGTGGTGACATCCATGACCCAGCGTCCCGGGCTGCCGCCCATGCCGCGCGTGCGGTCAAAGCGTTCAGCCGCGATATAAGCTGCCACGAACAGGGCCAGGAGAACGCCATGCACTGCGAAATCACTCAGCCTCGCCTGTCGCATCAGCATCCATGTGATGGAGGCCAGTCCGGCCAGGGCGAGGGGCGGTGTGACGCTGCGCACCACGTATTCGCTCGAGCGTTGGGCCCAGATCGCCGTGCCGAGATAAGCCAGGAAGATCACTCCCCAGATCGCGAAAAACGGCCCTGGCGGCGTTTCCGGTGCACGCAACATGACCTCTTGCGGGCTGTCGCCGATTTCGGCCCCTACACCCAGTTGCGGCAGGACAGGCACGGCTAGCTGCACCAGAGCAATGGGCAGGAGCGCGCGTTGGGCCAGAGATATGGAAGGGTTCGGCATTCAAGCCCCTGACGTAGAGCCATGTCTGGTCATATGCCCTTTCATTTGCCGTCTGCGGCGTTTATATCAATGGCATTGTTAGGATAATTCCCACCGAATGACCCTGACCGCCCGGTACGAAAGTGCCGGGCGGCAGCGTGTCTGGCGGTGACAAAAGGAGGTCCCAAATGGCCGAAGTGCTCATGCCGAAAGCCACGGCTGTCTGGCTGATCGACAACACGACGCTGTCTTTCGACCAGATTGCCGCATTCTGCAGCCTGCACCATCTGGAGGTAAAGGGCATTGCGGACGGCGACGTGGCCGAGAACATGCGCGGCGTTGATCCGATTACCGGCGGTATCCTCACTCGCGAAGAGATTCGTCGCGGCGAAGCGGATGCTGACTATCGCCTCAAGATCCAGGAATCGAAGATCGCTCATATCCCCCAGCCCAAACGAAAGGGCGCACGCTACACTCCCGTAACGAGGCGGGCTGACAAGCCGAACGCCATCGCCTGGTTCATCCGCAACCATCCGGAAGTCTCCGATCCGCAGATTTCCAAGCTCATCGGGACAACCAAGGCGACGATCACGAAAGTACGTGACCGCACGCACCATGACAGCGCGAACATCAAGCCCGTGGACCCCGTGACCCTCGGGCTTTGCAGCCAAATTGAGTTGGATGAGATCATTGCGAAGTCCGCCGAAAAGCGGCGCAAGATGGATGAGGAACGCGCTGCGGGAGATGAAGGGCCCGGCCTCAAGCCAATCGATGAGCCGGTCCAGTCACCTGATGAGGACACGGGCGGCTCGCGCGACCTGTCTGCCGATGACGTTTTTCGAGATTTCACAGGCTAGGCACGCGCTCCGGCGTCGAGCGCGCTTGACCCGGTCGGCGGTGCCCCTCACCTAGTAAGCCCAAGCATCAAATGAGTGATCCTATGATCCGCCTAGACGACGAAGACCAGAACCCGCCGCAAAGCGAGCCGAATGCGTTCCTTGAAGAGGCACTTTTCAACGCGCGCACAATCCTGCTCACAGGCGGGATTGATGACAAGCAGGCGCGAAGGGTCTGCGAGCGTTTGCTGGCCCTTTCATCCAACAATCACGATCCCATCCTGCTGGTGCTGTCCTCGCCCGGTGGCCATGTGGAAAGCGGCGACATGATTCATGACATGATCAAGTTCGTGTCAGCACCGGTCAAAGTGCTTGGAACGGGCTGGTGCGCCTCGGCCGGTGCGCTGATTTATTCGGCGGCAAGTAAAGAAAACCGCTACGCTCTGCCAAATACTCGTTTCCTTTTGCATGAACCGCGTGGGGGCGTTGGTGGACAAGCGACAGATGTCGAGATCCAAGCCCGCGAAATCATCAAGATGCGCGAGCGTCTGAACGGGATTTTTGCTGAAGCAACAGGTCAACCACTTGAAAAGATCAAGGAAGACACAGACCGTGACTTCTGGATGAGTGCAGAAGAAGCTGTTGAATACGGTCTGGTTGGCAAGATTGTGCGCCACCAGAACGAAATCACGTAAATCAAGCTTCTGCGCGGTTTACGTGCAGGTAAGACTTGGGCTTCAGAAAAGGCGTTAACCAAGGACGCCTGTAGATTATGCCTACTCGTATCGAAAGCCTGATTGCCGACTGTGCGCCGCTCTCGCCGACCCAATATGTCGGTGAGGTCATGGACTGGTTCCTGATCCACACCGACAAGCACGCGATGGCCGTTGTGTTCGAGCGCACTCTGGTCGGGGTCATCACCCGTCACGCGATACTCGGGCAGGCTTGCAGGCTGGATGCGGCTGCCGCGGCGAGCCAGCCGATCATGCCCTTGATTGATGTCGAGCCCGTCATGGCCCGGTCCGGCCAGCCCCTCGGCGAGGTGGCCCATGCGATTGCCAGCGAAGGTGGAAAGGGGTTCGAACAGGGCGTCGTCGTCACCCATGGCGGGGCCTATTACGGCTTTGTCAGCCCCGCGTCACTTGGCATTGCGCTGAGCGAGGAGAACACGCGCCGGGCCCAACAGATGCGCGCCGCCGCCCAGCGTCTCCAGACCATGAACAGGCAATCCAGGATGCAGCGTGTGCAGGCAGGCACCGCGCTCGCGCGGCTTGGCCATGAAGTGCGCACGCCGCTGACGGCGATGCTGGGGCACACGGAGCGGCTCCTGAAGCAGAATTCGACGCCCAAGGCCCGGCGCAGCCTTGAAGCGATTGCGCGGTCCACCGAAGCGCTGGCCGAACTGGTATCGCGCACTGTGGAAGCCGGGCAGGCCGGCGCAGGGCGGTTGGACACTGAACGCTCACCTTTCACCCTGAAGTCGCTTGCCGATGGGCTTTGCGAGCTCTGGACGCCGCGAGCCGAGCAGCGGAACATCCATCTGGACATTGTCGTCGACAAGGCGTTGCCTGCAAGGCTGGAAGGCGATGCAATGAGGATCGTGCAGATCCTTGGAAACCTCATCTCGAATGCGATCAAGTATGCGCCCGATGGGGATCTCAGTGTCCACTTCTCGGGCCGCGAAAGGGAGGAAGGGCAGGTCGCATTCAAGGTACAGGTCAGCGATTCCGGCCCTGGAATTGCCGACAAGGACGTGCCGAAACTATTCCAACCCTTCCAGCGCCTTTCCCTGCCATCCGAATTCCAGGCCAGCGGCGCCGGACTGGGTTTGAGCATTTCAAGGGACATTGCGCGGGCCATGGACGGGGACATTGACTATGCGCGCGGTGTTGATGGTGGCAGTGTTTTCACTTTGACCCTGCCGTTGCGAAGGGCCGGGCCACGCCTGGCGACGGAAACCACTCCTCAGTCTTCAATGGCAAGGGGGCGGGCCATTTTTGTCCTTGGCGAAATCCTGCTCATTGAAGACCATGCTGCGAGCCAGGCGCTGATCGAGTCCACGCTGAATTCCGCCGGTTGGCGAGTGGATACAGTTTCAACACTGGCCCAGGCCAGGCGCAAGATCGACCAGAAGACCTACCAGGCCATCCTTTGCGATTACTTCCTGAGAGACGGCCAGGGCGATGTGCTGATCAAGATGCTGCGCGGCCGTGACGGGCCCAACCGGGACACGCTTTGCCTGGCCGTTACGGCAGATTCCAGCCAGGCGCGCCGTCGCCACTGCATGGCGGCCGGATTTGCCGGTGTCATTGCCAAACCCATCCGTGGCCCGGAACTCGTCACAACCCTTGCAGACTACATCAATGCAAGCGGATCGCCCCTTGAGGAAGAACAGTCACTGCGCGCCTGAACACGAGTCCGACTCCGACAGAAACGGTCATCAGAGGCGAAAGCGCCCGCGCCGCCAGACTGCAGGTCCTGGCATGACAAGGCCCCGCGAGGCGTGCTTAATCTTTCCAGTGGGTGAAGCTGTGACGGCAGCGAAGGAAGGGCGAAGCGATGATGATGCTACTGGGCTCACTGACGCGGGCGTCGACCAAGCTGGTGCTCAGCTTCGTGCTGGTCATCGTCATCATGGTGCTTTGCTTTGCTTTTGCACCGGGCATGATCCGGGCTCTGCAGGACTTCATCCAGGTGTTGTACAGCTGGATCTACACTCCGCCCCTGCTGAACGATCAGGGGCTGATCCTCTATCGCACATTGGTGAACGAGGCGACGATCTTTGGCATACTGCTGACACTTCTGGCGCGCGCCATCATCGAAGTGTGCGCCTTCGCCTTTGGCCAGGGCCTGAAGTCGGCGCGTGGACGTCAGGCCTGATCCTTGCTCAGCGCCACCACTTCCCGATCAAGGACCTGGAGGAAGTTTGACCGGTCGGCTTTTGTAAAGGGCGGTGGCCCACCCGCAAGCCCGCCCACCACGGTGTCGCGCAAGTCGGCCTTGATGGCGCGGGTGGCGATGGCCCCGCCGATGCTGTCTGCGGTGAACGGCTTTCCATTGGGCGCGAGGACGCGGGCCCCGGCCTTCAGGCAGCGCTCGGCCAGCAGGATGTCTGCGGTGATTACGATGGTGTACGCATCGGCGCGCTGCGCAATCCAGTCATCGGCGGCATCGAAACCGTCAGAGACAACGACCAGCTTCACCGTATCGCTCACAGGCACGCGGATGAAGCTGTTGGAGACCACCCGCACCTCAAGCCCGCAGCGCCTGGCCACGCGGTAGCATTCGTCCTTCACCGGGCAGGCATCGGCATCAATGAGAAGCGTGATGGGGCTCAAGGGCGGCCTGCCATCGCCGCAGCGATTTCCGGGCGCTGTTCTGCTGTGGTAAGGTATTGCGGTTCGGCCCGCGCCCGGCTCGCCTGTTCATAGGCGTAGGCATAGGAGAGGACAGCGCCATCCTGGCCCGCACTGGCAATGAATGAGAGACCGATTGGCAGGCCGTGGACCGTGCCCATCGGCACGCTGGCATGGGGATAGCCTGAAATCGCGGCCATCCAGCCGGCGCCTGCCCATGCTGGCCAGACGTCGCCATGGACCGCATCGATATGGGTCGCGAGGACACCGGAGGGTGAGACGAGTACGGCCACATCATTCTCAGCCATCAGCCTGTCGATGCCGTCCGGGCCGGTGGCGCGGCGCACCGTTTCGCGTGCGTCGATATAGACGGGATCGTCAAGGCCAGGCAGCCCGATGGCCCCCTTGAAGATGGACTGGTCGAACAGGGCGAGTTCGATATCGGCTGCGGCCTCGTTGTAGTCGATCAGTTCGGCCAGGGACCGGACCGGCAGGTCGGCTGGCGCATTGGCAAGATAGTCGTCGAGGGTCGCCTTGAATTCGTAGTCCAGCACGCTGCGCGCCTGGCCCCAGAAGCCTTCCACGCCGATGTCGAATTCGTTGATTTCCACGAGGATCGCGCCTTGTGCTTCCAGTATTCCAACAGCTTTATCGAATGTGGCAATCACATCGCCATTGCTGCCCTGGGCGTTGCGCAGCACGCCGATCCGAAGGCCCTCAAGAGAGGACGCATCGAGCGCTGCGGCATAGTCGCTCGCGCCGGGGCCTGTGGCCATCGCGGTCAGCATCATCGCCGCACCAGTGACTGTTTTGGTCATCGGACCGGCTGTGTCCTGCGAGGATGAAATCGGGATGATGTGGTCCTGGGAAACCAGGCCGACCGTGGGCTTGAAACCGACCACGCCATTCACGTTGGCCGGGCAGATGATCGAGCCATTGGTCTCGGTTCCGATCGTTCCGGCGGCGAGGCTTGCGGCGGCAGCTGCGCCGGAACCGGACGAGGACCCGCAGGGCGAGCGGTCCAGCATGTGCGGATTGCGCACCTGTCCGCCCAGGGCAGACCAGCCGCTGATGGAGGTTTCAGAGCGGAAATTGGCCCACTGGCTGAGATTGGTCTTGCCCAGGATCACCGCGCCTTGTGCGCGCAGGCCCGCCACCAGAGGGCTGTCGCGGCCCGTGACATTGGCTTCGAGTGCCAGGGCACCGGCCGTGGTGGCAAGCCCGGGGTCAGCGGTTTCTATATTGTCCTTCAGGAGGATCGGGATGCCATCCAGCGGTCCAAGTCCCGTGCCGTCCGCGCGCCGTTCATCGCTGGCGCGTGCCTGTTCGAGTGCGGCGGGATTTATGGCAAGAACGGACTGGAGCAGGGGATCGACGCGCTCAATCCGGTCGATATAGGCACCGGTCAGTTCAGCAGACGTGAAGTCTCCTGCCTGAAGCCCTCGCGCCAGTTCGGGCAGTGTCAGCGCGGGCAGGCCTGTCGCGATTGGATCGTCCCCGACCGGGCCGACCGGCTCGCACCCCGCGAGCCACACCGCAGCGATCGCCACGCCCAAATGTTTCCATTGCGCCATCTCTGATCGCTCCCGGCTTGATATGCTGACCCAAAGTAGAAATGGCAGCATGCACCACCCTGTGCCATCGTCTCAAGGCGCTGGCGCGCGACTATCCGCGGGTCAGCTTCTTGAACTTCACACGTTTGGGCTCGACGGCATCTGCGCCGAGGCGGCGTTTCTTGTCTTCAAGGTATGACGAGAAGTCGCCCTCGAACCATTCCACATGGCTGTTGCCCTCGAAGGCGAGGATATGGGTGGCCATGCGGTCCAGGAACCAGCGGTCGTGGGAGATCACCACGGCGCAGCCCGGGAAGCCCTCAAGGCCCTCTTCAAGTGCCTGCAGGGTCTCCACGTCGAGGTCATTGGTCGGCTCGTCGAGCAGCAGGAGGTTGCCGCCGCGGCGCAGCATCTTGGCCAGATGCACCCGGTTTCGCTCACCGCCCGACAGCTTGCCGACGGGCTTTTGCTGGTCGGTCTTCTTGAAGTTGAAAGCCGAGACGTAGGCGCGCGAATTGACCTCAACCCCGCCGAGGTCGAGCACATCGAGCCCGTCGGAGATTTCCTGCCACACATTGTTGGTGGCCGTCAGGGTGTCCCGGCTCTGGTCCACATAGCCCATCTTGACGGTGTCACCGACGCGCAGCGCGCCGGAATCGGGCTCCTCATGGCCGAGAATCATCTTGAAGAGGGTCGACTTGCCCGCCCCGTTTGGCCCGATCACGCCGACAATGCCGCCAGGGGGCAGGGTGAAGGAGAGGTCCTCGATCAGGAGGTTGTTGCCAAAGCCCTTGCGAATCTTGTCGGCCTCGAGGACGAGGTTGCCAAGGCGGGGGCCAGGGGGAATGCGGATCTGGGCGGTGGAGACCTTCTCCTTCTCGGCCTGGCTGGCCATTTCCTCGTAACGCTGGATCCGGGCCTTGGATTTCGCCTGCCGGGCCTTGGCACCGGCACGCACCCATTCCAGCTCGCGCTCCAGGGCGCGCTGCTTGTTGCTCTCCGAGCGGCTTTCCTGGGCCATGCGCTTGGCCTTCTGTTCCAGCCAGTCGGAATAATTGCCCTGATAGGGAATGCCGCTGCCACGGTCGAGTTCCAGGATCCAGCCGGTGATGTCATCGAGGAAGTAGCGGTCGTGGGTGACGAGGATCACGCAGCCGGGAAAGTTGATCAGGTAGTTCTGCAGCCAGGCCACCGTCTCGGCGTCGAGATGGTTTGTCGGCTCGTCCATCAGGATCATGTCCGGTTTGGACAGGAGAAGCTGGCAGATCGCAACGCGGCGCAACTCCCCGCCTGAAAGCGTGGTCACATCGGCAAAGTCGTCCGGGCACCGCAGGGCGTCCATGGCCATCTGGATCTTGCTGTCAATGTCCCAGGCATCGGCGGCGTCGATCTGCTCCTGGAGGGCGGTCATCTCCTCCATCAGTTCGTCCGTGTACTCTTCGCCAAGGCGGGCGGAAATCTCGTTGAATTTCTCCACCATCTGCTTTTCTGGCACGACGGATTCGATATTCTCGATCACGTTCTTTTCCGGGTCCAGTTTGGGCTCCTGGGGCAGGTAACCGACTTTCACGCCGTCCGCCGCCCAGGCCTCGCCATTATACTCTGTCTCGATCCCGGCCATGATCTTCAGGAGGGTGGACTTGCCCGCACCGTTCACGCCGACCACGCCGATCTTCGCATCGGGCAGGAAGGAGAGGTGGATGTTCTCGAACACCTTCTTGCCACCGGGATAGGTCTTGGAGACCCCCTGCATGTGATAGACGTATTGGGTGGCCATGGGCTTGGCTCCTGAAGGGCGGAAAACAGTGAAAGCGGTTACTCGCGCGGGGCGGAGGGAAAATCAAGCGGTGGCGCGTATCCGCTCGTCTTCATCCATCACTGCCCACAGTTTCTCCATTTCGGGACGTGCGGCCGGGTTGCCCAGCCTCTTGGCCAGCGCGAACCATCGCCAGGCCGCCACGAAGTCGGGCGTAGCGCCGTGGCCGCCTGCGCAGGCGACGCCGAGATTAAAGGCGCAGCGGCTGTCTCCGGCACGCGCGCCGGCTTCCCACCACTCTGTCGCGGCGGCGAAGTCCTGCGGGCCGCCTTTGCCGGTCATGGACATCGCGCCGACATGGGTGAGCGCATCGAGCTCGCCCTGCCCGGCTGCAAGGGTGAACCATCGGCGGGCTTCTGTAGTGTCCTTCGCCCCGCCTAGGCCATGCAGCCACATAAAGCCGATGTTGAACTGGCCGGCAGGCAGACCTGCTTCTGCGGCCTGAGCGTAGTACTGACGCGCTGCTGACAGGTCTTCTGCCACGCCGCGACCATGTTGGAGCATGGCACCGTAATTGTTCGCCGCGCCGGCATGGCCCGCATCGGCCGCGCGCTTCATCAGGTCGGCCGCTTCGGCAAGGGCCGTCCCGCCATCGCTGCGCGCCATCAGGGCATGGGCGGTCTCGAAGAGGGCTTGGGCGCTTGAGTCAAACATAATACAAGAGCTATGTGCCAGCGCGGGGGCGTCCAGTGGATAGGGCGAGCGGTGACTCTTTCGGACTTTCGTATTCGGACTTGACCTTCCGCGCGCTGCATCGGACCGATAGGGCATGAGACTCGCCCCTGCGATCATCGCCCCGCTCGCCCTGCTTGCCGCCTGCGCCACCGTGCCCGAGACAAATGAACCGGAAGACATCGAAATCCAAGCCAACGCCGAAGACCTCATCGGAAATTGGGATGTCTCGCTTTTCTTTTCGCCGACCGAGGCACCCAGCAAGACGGTGATGGTGGTCGAAGCTGTGGAGGATGGCGTCCTCACCGGCAGTTTCTATGGCAGCCCGTTTCTGGTGGCGCGCGCCATCGTCAATGATGACGAGGTGCTGTTCACGGCCGTGACAGAAGACAATTCGGGCCGCTACATCCATTCCGGCGAGTTGGAAGATGGCGAGATCGAAGGCACGACATTCGCGGTCGGGCGCGACTTTCTGATGGCCTGGGAGGCCGAACCCCTGGAGGGCGAGAGCGAATGAAAAGGCTGATCGGGGCGCTTGGCGCGCTTGTCCTGGCGGGGTGTGAGAGCCCGGCCCAATCCCAGACGGAGACTGACATGGCCGAGACCTCGCCCAAGCTGACGATTGAACGGCTTTATGCCAGTCCGAGCCTTTCGGGGCCGAGCCCGCGCAGCGTGAAATACTCGCCCGACGGCCAGCGCGTGACCTTCCTGAAGGCGCGCGAGGAGGACGCGGCGCGCTTCGACCTGTGGCAGTTCGACGTGGCCACCGGCGCGCAGTCCATGCTGGTGGATTCCACGCTGCTGGAACCGGAAGAGGTGGAGCTTTCGGAAGAAGAGAAAGCCCTGCGTGAGCGCAAGCGGATTGCAGGCTCGCGCGGGATCGTCGCCTATGACTGGGGGACGGTCGACACGATCCTCGTGCCCATTGGCGGGGACCTGCATCTTGTCGAACTGACGGCTGACGGGCCATCCACACGCCAGCTGACCCAGACCGATGCCTTCGAGTATGACGCCAAGGTCAGCCCGAACGGAAACCATGTCAGCTTCGTACGCGACGGCGCGGTCTGGGCGATTGATCTAGAGACGGGCGAAGAGCAGCGCCTGACGCCCGAAGCCGAGCCGGATAATGCCGTCTACTACGGCGTCGCCGAATTCGTCGCCCAGGAGGAGATGAGCCGCTACACGGGCTACTGGTGGAGCCCTGATGAGCGCTACATCGCCT
>CAZVES010000003.1:28496-53155 GCA_964625835.1 uncultured Hyphomonadaceae bacterium | reverse complement strand
TGTAGGGTATGCGCACGCTTTCGCTGACAACCCGCCCGCCCGGTTCTTCCACATCGACAACCGTATTGAGCCGCAGCGGAAAGCTGCTGCCCTGGCCGCGCCGGCCTGGGTCAAGCGCCAGTGTCGCGACGCCAGCCCCGTCTGTGGCCGTATCACCGAACTGGATGATTTCCTCGCGGAACTGCTCGTCATGGCGCCCGAAAGTGAACCCGGTCAGATCCTCGAAAGGGTTCGGATCGCGCTGCACGCGGGCGCGCGATGAGACGGTGAGACCCGCCCCCGGGGCACCATACAGGAAACGCGCATTTACCTGCACCTGGCGGGTGCTGCCTGCCCTGATCGGCGTGTCTTCATCAGTCTGGAGTTCCAGGGCGATGCGTTGGGGCACAAAGTCTTCAACCGACCAGCTCACTTCGCCGGCGCGGCCCGAGCCATCCATCTCCAGAACGGCGCGCCAGACCCCGCGCGCGGCATCACGCGACAGCACATAGTCGAGCGCGACGGCGCCGCCTTCGGCCTCGGCGAATCTCAGTTTCTCAGCTTCCATGCCATTCGGGCGGTAGACCACAAGCTGCCCCGCCCGGCCGTCCACGGCACTTGCCGCCCGGTCTCGCAGCAGCGAGGTGACAAATACGGTTTCGCCGGGCCGGTAGATTCCGCGGTCGGTGTAGAGATACGCATCCACCGGACCGGGCGTTGACCGGCCACCCGTGTTCAGTTCCGAAAGGTCCACCGGCGCCCGGGTCAGGTCCAGCACCGCCAGGTCCCCGCGCGCACCATAGGCCAGCACGAGTTTGGGCGCGGCATTTCCCGTGCCCGAGAGGATGGGTTTGTCAAAGCGAATGCGCCCGTCCGCGCCGGTTTTGCCCTCGTCCAGGACGTCATTGTTGTAGGCGACGAGTTGCACATTGGCGTCGACCACTTCCTGACCGTCGCGCAGGGAGCGCAGGGTCAGGTCCAGCCCGTGCTCGCCGCGATACGCTGTCAGCGCGAGGTCCGTCAGCATGATCCAGCGTTTTGCCGAAGCGGGTGGCCCGGCATTGCTGGCCAGTTCCCTTGCGTCCGTGACTTCGACAAAATAGGCTCCGGGTTCCAGTTTGCCGATGACATCGGCCAAAGGGAACACAGTCGTGACGGGCGCATTCTGCAGCGCCTCGATCGCCATCGTACCGGACCAGATCTCCACAGCCACGTCACTGGCGCGCCGGTCACCGTAGAGATAGCTGTATCGACCCTGCTGGGCGGTTGCGCCCTGGTCGATGGACTTGTCGTAAAGTACCCGGTCGGGAACGTGCGAGACCGTGATCTCGACCCCGTCGACATTCACCGTTTCAATGGGAAGTCCGTCGGCCTCGTCGCGCGGAAGGATCACGCCGGCGCCCCGGAAACCCACATAAGGCGGGCGATCGGCGAAATCGATTGGCACCTCTTCCGTGCGCTCAAGCGTTCGGCCATCTGCGGCCGGCAGGCCGGATTTCAGTATCGCCGTGCGGCTCGTGCCAAACTCCAGCCCGCCAACACACAGGTCGGAGCCTTCGACCGAGAGCGCGGGCTGGAAGGCGGGGCGAAAGTCTATGAACGGGCTGAAGTCAGTGCCCGAATCCAGCGGACTGGAGAACACGAAACAGGCCACGGGCGCATCGCCATCGGTCTCGATCCTATAGCGGAAATATGTGAAATCGGTCTCGTTCTCGGCCGCAATGCGCTGACGTTCGCGTTCCCTGCGATTGGCTGCATTCTGGTCTCGACGCGACAGCTCGACAATCTGGCCGCCGTCTTCACTGAGGTTGGCTGCATCGTCGGGAGCCTTTGTCCCGCCACCCCCGCAAGCCGCCAGGAGCGCCAGCGCCCCGCCCGCAATCGTGGCCTTCGACCAATGCTTCAGCAACCGCATGGGAGTACTCCTGATCCTGACCCCACCCCGTTTAAACATGCCTCACTCTATCGTGAAAGCTGGCCAGAGTGTGTTCAACCCGAGATTTTCGAAAGATTATAAAGGAGATAGGCGCTCAACCTGAGATGTTACCTTTACCCGGGTCGGTCGGTTCCTGCATCTCCATCAGGAAGAATTCCTGCACCTGGTCCAGAGCGTCCTGCATGTCTCTGGCGCGTCCCGATTGCACGAAGGCCCTGGCATAGTGGCGCGCCAGGTCCGCCAAAAAGAGCCCAACCTCGTCAGCGCCGCTGAAGAAGGCCGGGTCCAGCATCACCTGCTGGCCGCCTTCTTCCATGGGGAACGCAACCAGGAAGGGCTGCAAATTGTCGTCATTTCTCATTTTCAGACGCCTCCGCTAGTCGATGGATTCACCGCGCAGGCGCGCCTCCGCGCGCTCCACAATCGCTTCCACGCGGTCAACGGCCGTCTCAAGGATCGCCGCTGCTCGCGCCTCCACCTCCCCGACCGTTGCGCCCGAGCTGCCTTTGGCGGCGTCCAGCTCGTCCAGAAGCGACAGGGCCGCTACAAGCAAGAGGCGGTCTTCCCCGACATCACCCACAGCCACAGCGATCTTTCGCAACCGGGCATCCAGGTCCCGGCCAAGTTGGGTGAGGCGTTGCTCCTGGCCCGGGGCGCAGGCCACAGTGTAAGCGCGACCGTAGACCTGAATATCCGCCTTTGCCACCGTGTTCCCCTCAATCGTCGCGATGCAAGGCCGCTCGAACCTCTTCGATGGCCGAGCCCAGGGCTTCGGAGGCCTCATCGGCAAGACCCTGGAGGGCCGCTTCGCGCGCCACCGACGCATCCAGCTGTTCAGCCAGCCTGTCGCGGTCGTGGAGCAGGGCAAGGCGTTCGCGCTGCATGGCACCCGGATCGCCCGCGCGCTCCATGAGACTGTCAAGGCTGCCCTCCAACCGCCTCAACGCCTTGTCCAACCGGCTTGCCATTGCTTCCATACGATCCATGGCGAATCTCACTAGCGTTTATGGGCTTCGCCGCCAAGTCGGTTGACGCTTTGTGCACGGTGCAGCAAACCGGCGACGAAAACGAGGGAAATCGTAATGCCTGCAACCAGCAAGGATATGGCAAACGCCATTCGTGCTCTTTCCATGGATGCCGTTGAGCAGGCCAGGTCTGGCCATGTGGGCGCGCCGCTCGGCCTTGCAGACGTGGCAACCGCACTTTGGTCGCGCCACCTGAAGCACGATCCGGCCGCGCCGGACTGGCCAGACCGCGACCGGTTCGTCCTGTCGGTCGGTCATGGATCCATGCTGTTATACTCAGTGCTCCACCTGACCGGTTATGAAAGCGTCAGCCGGGACGACATCCGCAATTTCCGCCAGCTTGGCGCAAGCACACCGGGCCATCCTGAGAACTTCGTCACCCCTGGCGTGGAGACCACAACGGGCCCCCTCGGCCAAGGCATCGCCACCGCTGTCGGCATGGCCATTGCCGAGCGTCACATGAACGCCCGCTTCGGCGATGATCTGGTGGACCACCACACCTGGGTGATGGCCGGCGATGGCTGTCTGATGGAGGGCATCAGCCAGGAGGCCATCACGCTGGCCGGGCACCTGAAGCTCAGCAAGCTGATCGTCCTGTTCGACGACAATGCGGTCACCATCGACGGCGGCACGGAGCTTTCGGACTCCACCGACCAGTGCGCCCGGTTCGAGGCCTCTGGCTGGGTGACACGGGCGATCGACGGGCACGATGAAGACGAGATCGAAGCCGCTCTCACCTGGGCGAAGACCCAGGACAAGCCCGTCATGATCGCCTGCAAGACCCGGATCGGCTATGGCGCGCCCACCATAGAGGGCACGGGAAAGGCTCATGGCGGCCCCTATGGCCCCGAGGAGATCGCAGGCATAAGGGAGAACATTGGCTGGCCGCATCCGCCGTTCGAGGTTCCCGCCGCTATCGAAGCGGCATGGGCGAAAGCCGGCAAGCGCTGCGAGGCCGAGCGCACGAGCTGGGGCCTGCGCCTGAACGCCTCCGAAATGGCCGGCGCCTTCCAGAGCGCCCTGGACGGCGCGCTGCCCGATGACCTCGCCGCCCAGATCGAGGCCCACAAGGCCAGCGTCATCGAAGGCGGCAAGAATGATGCGACCCGCAAATGGTCCGGCGCGGCGTTGGAAGTGCTGACCAAGGCGATCCCGGAAATGGTCGGCGGCTCGGCAGACCTTTCAGGCTCGAACAACACCAAGACCAGCGTCACGCCGCCCATGACGCCCGAAAACTGGGCGGGCCGCTACATCCATTACGGCGTGCGTGAGCATGCCATGGCCGCAGCGATGAACGGCATGGCGCTGCATGGCGGGATCATTCCCTATTCGGGCACCTTCCTGATCTTCTCCGACTATAGCCGCGCCGCCATCCGCATCGGCGCGCTCATGGGGCTTCGCGTTATCCATGTGATGACCCATGATTCCATCGGCCTGGGCGAGGACGGCCCGACCCACCAGCCCGTCGAACAGATCGCCTCGCTGCGCGCCATGCCGAAGATGCGGGTCTTCCGGCCCTGTGACGGGGTGGAGACCGCCGAGTGCTGGCAGCTTGCGCTGGAGCATACGAGCGGGCCGAGCACCATGGCCCTCACCCGCCAGACCGTGGCCAGCCAGCGATGTGACGCCAAGGGCAACCCGAGCGCGCGTGGCGCTTACGTCCTGCTCGAAGCCGACGACGCGAAGGCCGTGATCATCGCCACGGGCTCGGAGGTCGAGATCGCGATGACCGCAGCAAAGGCTCTGGCTGCTGATGGCGTTCCGGTGCGCGTCGTCTCGATGCCATGCATGGAACTGTTCGAAACGCAGGACCGCGCCTACCAGGACGCAGTCCTCGGCGCCGACCTGCCGAAAGTGGCCGTGGAAGCCGGTGTCCGCTTCGGCTGGGACCGCTGGATCGGCCGCGACGGCGGCTTTGTCGGCATGTCGGGCTTTGGTGCCAGCGCGCCCTACCAGGAGCTCTACAAGCATTTCGGGATCACCGCCGATGCGGTCGTCGAAGCGGTCAAGGGGCGTGTTTGAAGCCTGGCAGGCCGACAGCAGGTTGGATTGGCCAAACAGGCCTGAAATTTGCATTCTGACGCCCCAATGCCGCAGTGACCGGGCCCGGGTGGACGCGCGCGCCAACCGGGTCTAAACGCTGCAAAAGATTTGCAAGACGCCATCGCAGAGAGGAAGACTCATGGCTGTTCGTGTCGCTATCAACGGATTTGGCCGCATTGGCCGCCTGGTTCTCCGGTCCATCATCGAGCATGACCGCACTGACATTGAGGTCGTGTCGATCAACGATCTCGGTCCGATCGAAACCAATGCCCACCTGCTCCAGTATGACAGCGTCCACGGTCGCCTGCCGGCGGTAGTGACGGTCGACGGCGACACGATCAAGGTCGGCGAGCGCGCATTCAAATGCACCTCGGTGCGCGACCCCAAAGAGCTGCCCCATGGCGAGATGGGTGTCGACATTGCCCTGGAATGCACCGGCATCTTTACGGCAAAAGACAGCGCTTCGGCTCACCTGGACGCTGGCGCCAAGCGCGTGCTGGTCTCGGCCCCGGCCAGCGGCGCAGACAAGACCATCGTCTATGGCGTGAACCACTCCACACTGACCCGCGACGATGTGGTTGTATCCAACGCTTCGTGCACGACCAACTGCCTCTCGCCGGTTGCCAAGGCACTGAATGATGCGGTTGGCATCGAGCGCGGCTACATGACCACGGTTCACGCTTACACAGGCGACCAGCCGACGCTGGACAGGATGCACAAGGACCTTTACCGCGCCCGCGCCGCCGCCAATTCAATGATCCCGACATCCACCGGCGCGGCAAAGGCCGTGGGCCTGGTGCTGCCAGAACTCGCCGGACGGCTCGATGGCTCTGCCGTGCGTGTGCCAACGCCGAACGTCTCGATGATCGACCTGGTGTTCAATGCTTCGAAAAGCACGACGGTCGATGAGGTCAACAATGCGGTGATCGCCGCGGCGGACGGGCCGATGAAAGGTATCCTGGCCTATACCGATGCCCCGCTGGTTTCGGCGGACTTCAACCACAATCCGGCCAGCTCGACCTTCGCCCTGCCCCAGACGCAGATCGTGGACGGCAACATGGTCCGCGTGCTCAGCTGGTATGACAATGAGTGGGGCTTTGCGACCCGCATGTCTGACACCGCCATTCACATGGGCGGGCTTATCTAACCAATCGCGGGCTCCGGAAACGGGGCCCGTTCTGTTTTGGGGCATCACGAAAACGATGAGTGAGTTCAATCGCATCGAAGACGCCGGGGACCTGACCGGAAAGACAGCCCTTGTGCGCGTTGATTTCAACGTGCCCATGGCGGGAGGAAAAGTCACAGACGACACGCGCCTGCGCGCGGCCTTGGAAACGGTCCAGACCCTGCGCACCCAGGGCGCGAAAGTCGCCCTTCTGGCCCATTTCGGCCGGCCCAAGGGCGAGCGTGTGCCTGAGATGAGCCTCGCGCCGGTTGCCCACGCCTTCGAGGCCGTTCTGGGCAGCCCGGTGGCATTTGCGGCAGACTGCAAGGGCCCCGGCGTGGCTGAGGCCATCGACGCCCTGACGCCCGCCGGTGTGATCCTTCTGGAGAACACCCGCTACTATGCCGGCGAAGAGCAGAATGACCCGGCCCTTGCCGAGGAGATGGCAAAGCTTGGCGACATCTATGTGAACGACGCCTTCTCCGCCGCCCACCGCGCCCATGTCTCAACGGTGGGCCTTGCCCAGTTGCTGCCCGCCTATGCCGGCAAATCCATGGAGCGCGAGCTGGACGCGCTCGACGCCGCGCTTGGCGCGCCGCAGCGGCCGGTCCTCGCGATTGTGGGCGGTGCGAAGGTCTCCTCCAAGATCGACCTCCTGAAAAACCTCGTCTCAAAAGTGGACGCCCTCGCGATTGGCGGCGGCATGGCGAACACCTTCCTCGCCGCCCGCGGCCACAGTGTCGGTGCTTCGCTTTGCGAACATGACCTCGCCGACACGGCCAAAGAGATCGAAGCCAACGCCAAGGCGGCTGGCTGCGACATCATCCTGCCCAGGGATGTGATTGTCGCCAAGGAGTTTGCCGCCAACGCCCCGAGCCGGATTTGCTTGCTCGATGAGGTGGCGGACAATGAAATGATCCTCGATGCAGGCCCCCAGACCGTGGCGATCCTCGCTTTGGCCATGGATGCGGCCAGGACGCTGGTCTGGAACGGCCCTCTGGGCGCCTTCGAGATCGAGCCATTCGACGCTGCGACAGTGGCAGCCGCAAAGGCGGCGGGACAACGCGCCAAGGAAGGCAGGCTGACGGCCGTTGCGGGCGGTGGAGACACGGTGGCCGCACTCAACCATGCCGGCGCCGCCGATGACTTCACATTTGTTTCTACCGCGGGCGGTGCGTTTCTTGAATGGATGGAGGGAAAGGCGCTGCCTGGCGTCGAAGCCCTGAAATAACTCAGTAGACTTGGGGACCATAGGAGGAAGACATGGCTCACGCAGACATGACCGCGAAGGTCGCGACCGGAAAAGGTTTCATCGCCGCGCTCGACCAGTCCGGTGGCTCGACGCCAAAGGCCCTGCGCCAGTATGGCATCAGCGAAGACGCCTATTCCAACGATGAAGAAATGTTCGCACTAATCCACGAAATGCGCGCGCGCATTGTGAAATCCCCCGCATTCGCAGGTGAGAAGGTGCTAGGCGCCATCCTGTTTGAGCGCACCATGGACGGCGACGTCGATGGCACGCCGACGGCTGAATATCTTTGGAATGAGCGCCGCGTCGTCCCCTTCCTGAAGGTCGACAAGGGTCTGGCCGACGAACAGAACGGCGTCCAGCTCATGAAACCCATGCCGCAGCTCGACGAATTGTGCGCCCGCGCGGCCGCAAAGAGCATCTTCGGGACCAAGATGCGCTCCAACATCAATGCCGCCAATGCAGATGGCATCAAGGCCATCGTGGCCCAGCAATTCGAGGTCGGACACCAGATTCTCGGCCACGGGCTGGTGCCGATCATCGAGCCTGAGGTCAATATCAAGATCGCCGACAAGGCCGAAGCCGAGGACATGCTGCGCGATGAAATCGCCACCCACCTCGACCAGGTGCCTGCCGACACGCAGGTCATGCTGAAACTGTCGCTGCCTTCGATCGCCAACCATTACAAGCCACTGATCGACCATCCGCGTTGCATGCGCGTCGTCGCCCTGTCGGGCGGCTATTCCCGGGAGGAGGCGTGCGACAAGCTTGCCCAGAACACCGGCATGATCGCCAGCTTCTCGCGCGCGCTGACCGAGGGCCTTTCTGCAGGCCAGGAAGATGAGGAGTTTGACACGATGCTGGCAGCCACGGTTGCAAAGATCTGCGATGCCTCCTGCGCGGGGTGAATTCCGGGAATCAGTTTTCATTTGAGGGCGGCCTTACGAGGTCGCCCTTTCCGTTTTAACATGGGGCCATGCTTGAAATGCGTCCGACCTGTGAATGCTGCGACACAGACCTTCCTGCAAGCCGGGCCGGGGCGATGATCTGCTCCTTCGAATGCACCTATTGTACGCCCTGTGCCGAGAATGTGCTCGGCGGTGTCTGCCCCAATTGCTGTGGCGGTATAACACAACGGCCAACGCGCGCGGGATCCGCGCTGGCCAGTTTCCCCGCATCCACCACACGCATTGTGAAAGCCGGGGGCTGCGTCTAAGTCACCGGCCATGACCAACGAGTTGATCCGCGAACGCGCGCGCCTTTATCTCATCACGCCGCCGCGTGTGGATGACCTTGCCGCTTTTTACCGGGCCACGGTGGAAGCACTGGAGGGCGGCGATGTGGCGTGTCTTCAGCTGCGCCTGAAGGATGGCGACCGGATCGACGAGGCGGCCACACGCGCGGTTGCGGCAACCGTGATGTCCGAAGTGCAGTCGCGCGGCGTGGCCGTCATCATCAATGACAGCGTCGATCTCGCGCTCGAGCTTGGCGCTGACGGCGTGCATGTTGGCCGGGAGGATACGCCGGTCGCCGATGCGCGCGCACGGCTCGGCCCGGATGCAATCGTCGGTGCCACATGCAAGTCGTCGCGCCATTTCGCCATGGAGGCGGGCGAAGCCGGGGCCGACTATGTTGCCTTCGGCGCATTCTATCCGACGGGCACGAAGGAAGGCGCGACACCGGCCAACACTGACGTGCTGTCATTCTGGCAGGAGGCGATGACACTGCCCTGCGTGGCAATTGGCGGGATCACCGTGGACAATGGCGCACCGCTCGTGCGTGCAGGGGCGGATTTCCTGGCCGTCAGCAGCGGTGTCTGGCAACACCCTGACGGACCTGGCGCTGCGGTGGAAGGGTTCAACGGGATTTTCGATGCGCTCGCTGCCGAATGGCAATCCAGCTAGGGCTTTTGCTCAGCGCCTGCCTCGTCAGCGTCCACGGTGAAACCTTCTGTGAACGGAGTGTCCTGTCTGGCCGCGGGAACCACGATCTCGTCATGGGCCCGGAAAAACACGAACGCGGCTTCAGCCAGCAGGCGCCAGATCAATATGGCAAATACCGCTTGGAGGGGCGCAGCAATGATCGTGCCCAAGGCCATGAAGAAGGAATCGAAGAGCTGGGTGAGCGCGCCCAGAACGCGCAGGACCGCCCAGCCCAGTATGATCACCAGGCCCGCCAGATAGGTGACCCGCGTCAGCTCCGCCCCGATCAACTCATCAAAGGTCAGGAATTTCGCAATCCAGTTCGAGCCCATGTCGGCCTCCAGATATGTTCCCCGCAGCGTCCTACACGCCCAGGCGGCATGTGGGCAAATATCCCGGGCGGCCCTGTCCAGCTTGACCCCCGCAGGTCACGCGGCTACGCCGCGCGCAGCGCCCTGTGAATGTGAGACACGAAAATGGCCAAGATCAATGGCAACGAAATCAAGCCAGGCACAGTCATCGAGCATCAGGGCTCGGTCTGGCGGGCGATGAAGACCAATGCCGTCAAGCCTGGGAAAGGCGGCGCGTTCAACCAAGTGGAATTACGCAACCTCATGAATGGCTCAAAGCTGAATGAACGCTTTCGCGCCAATGAGACCGTCGAAAAGGTGCGCCTGGAGCAAAAGCCCTATCAGTTCCTCTACGACACCGGCGAAGCCTACGCCTTCATGGACCAGGAAAACTTCGAACAGATCGAGCTGCAACACGATTTCCTGGGCGACCAGGGCGCATTCCTGCAGGACGGCATGGTCGTCGAGATCGAGTTCTACGAGACCACACCGATTGGTGTGGCACTGCCTGAACAGGTCGTGCTCGAAGTGGTGGAGACCGAGCCCGTCGTGAAGGGTCAGACCGCAGCCAACTCCTTCAAGCCCGCCACCTGTGACAATGGCGTGCGCGTCATGGTCCCGCCCTTCGTCGGCCAGGGTGAGAGGATCGTCGTGCAGACAGCGGATTCGACCTATCTCCGCCGCAGTGATTGATGTTTGGGTTTCTGCGTCATTTTAATGATGAACAGCGTAAGGCCTCCAGCGATCTGTCCGGCACAATCGCAAAGCTGTTTGTTGGGGGTGGAATGGTGAGCCCGTTCCTCAATCAGACTGACGTGGGTCTAGCCGGTTCTGTCCTCGCTCTGGGTGCGGGTCTGGCGTTTCACGGGCTTACTCTTTATATCCTCAGAACAAGGACGGTGCCCGATGAATAATCTCGATCCAATGTGGCAATCCCTGCTTCTCGCAGGCTTTTTTGCCGTGGGAATGTATGTCACTCTCTGGATCGCGTCAAAATTCAGTCGCCCGGACGAAAAGTAATCGCCGTTCAACGTATTGCCACAAGGGCGCGGTGCCGCCGCGCGTGTATTCCCCATGTCCAAACCCTCTGCCGTCGGATCGGTGATGATCAAGGCCGCGCGCGATGCGGGCCGGGCCCTTGCGCGCGACTTTGGTGAGGTTGAACACCTCCAGGTCTCGAAGAAGGGGCCGGCCGACTTCGTCTCGAATGCCGATCACAAGGCCGAAAAGATCATATTTGAAGCCCTGTCCAAAGCACGCCCGGGTTATGGCTTCATCATGGAAGAATCCGGCGTCGTGGACGGCACGGACAAGTCGAACACCTTCATCATTGACCCGCTGGACGGCACGCTGAACTTCCTCCATGGCCAGCCCCATTTTGCCGTGTCCATCGGGCTGGTCCGCGAGGACGAACTGTTCGCCGGCGTGGTCTATGATGTTGCCAAGAACGAAATCTTCTGGGCCGAGAAAGGCCGTGGCTGCTGGCTGGAGCAGCGCAAGCTGGTTGTGGCCGCGCGCCGGAAGATGGGCGAAGCCGTGATCGCGACGGGCACGCCCTGGATGGGAAAGGGCGAACAGGCCCATGAGACCTTCTGGGGAGAACTGGCCGCGCTGACACCGGTATGCGCGGGCATTCGGCGCTACGGTTCGGCTGCGCTGGACCTGGCCTATGTGGCAGCGGGCCGTTTCGATGGCTTCTGGGAACGCGGGTTGAAGCCCTGGGACATCGCAGCGGGCATTGTGCTAGTGCGCGAAGCGGGCGGACTGGCCGAGGAAATCGACGGTGGCGACCTGTTGAGAAGCGGGAATGTGCTGGCCGCAAATGAGGCGCTCCTGCCGGAATTGCGGATGCGTCTTCGTAAGGCAAAAGCCTTCAGGCGTGCCACTGAAGACGGCACGGAATAGAGCCAACGCAACTGACACGCGAACTGTCTTGACCCATGATTACGCGCGCGCAACGTTCCCGCGAGCGTAGACTTGGGGACAGGAATGGACATCCGTGAGGCGAGCCTTGGCACGCTGCTGCAGCAGCCGGAAGTCCTCGTCATGGCGCCCTATCAGAGGCGCTATGAGTGGCAGCTGGCCGAGTTCGAACAGCTGATGGAAGACCTGTTTGGCGTTGTCGCAAACTGCGCAAACGGGCATCCGCCGCCCGTCTATTTCATGGGCTCGGTCGTGTTGTATCGCAACGCCACGGACTGGCTGGAAGTTGTCGATGGCCAGCAGCGCCTCACCTCCATGTCCCTGATCCTGCTGGCCGCACGCGAATTGACTGACAATGCGCGGGTTCGCGATCAGATTGGCCAGTTCATCGTCAAGCCGGCCGACCCGCTCAACGGCGTTGAGGCGCGCTTCAGGCTGACCCTGCATCGCGGCGACCAGGAATTCTACGCCCAGCGCATCTACCCGCTCGGAAGCGCGCAATCGCTGCACAATGCGCTGTTGCCGGAAAAGCAAAGCCATGCCTGCATGCAAAGGAACTTCCTCAGGGCCTACGACCATCTGCGCGACATGGATGAGGAAACCTTCCGCACATTCCTGCAGTTCCTCCTGAATGACACGCGGTTCATCCGTGTTGAAGTGCCCGCGAATGGCGACCCGTTCCAGGTTTTCGAGACGGTCAATTCCCGCGGCCGCCCCCTGCGCAGCGAAGATGTCGTGCGCTTCGCATTGATCGAGTTTGCCGGCGAGACCGAGGAAGAGCGTGCCGACCTCTTGCGAATGTGGGACGATGTGGAAGCCGATATTGGCGAGCGTGGCATGCAGAGCTTCCTGAAGACATGGCGCAAGGAAATCCTGCAGGGGCGCCAGTCCAACCGCTCCATGACAGCCGACATCCTGTCCGCCTTCGAATGCCGCAGGGATGCCCGGCGCTTCCTTGAGGACCGGCTGTCGCGCCATGTGGGGATCTTCCGGGAAATCGACACCGGCGATTGTGACCTCCCCGACGGCACAGAAAAGAACGCGATCGACAAGGCGCTCTTGTCGCTGCAGCTGGTCAATCATCAGGATTATGGTGTGGAGGAATGGCGGGCCATTGCCCAGACGGCCATGCGCCGCTTCCGGGGCGCCCCGGCGCGCATCTCCATGGTGATGACCGAACTCGACCGACTGGCCTGGTATTACTACCTCATCAATGACCGCAAGGGCGTGAGCAGCGACCGACGGCGTCACTTTGCTGAACTGGCCCAGCGCGTGGCCACGGAGGCACCCGATGCCTTCGCGCGGGGGCTGAAGCTCACACGCGACCAGAAGGACACGATGCGCCTCGTGATACAGGGACCCCACGATCCCAAGGCGAAATATCTCAGGTCCCTTATGGTGCGCCTTGAAATGGCGCTGCAAAAGGATGTCGCCCGCATTGATCGCAACGATGTCACCGTCGAACATGTGCTGCCTGTCAAGCCGCGCCGCAACAGTTACTGGGAGCGCCAGTTCGGCAGCGATGCACGCGTGCACCGTGAGTACGTTCAGAAGCTGGGCAATCTCGCCCTTGTTCCGCCGACACTGAATTCCACACTGGGCAACAAGGTCTACAAGACCAAGCGGCGCCTGGTCTGCCAGGCCGGGGTGCACAATCACTATCGCACCGCTTCCGTGTTTGCCGAGCATGCCGAGTGGAACAGGAAAATCGTCGACGAACGCAATAAGCTCTTCCTGCGGGCCCTGTTCGACGATTTCGATATCCATGCGGCCAGCTACACGGCCTGACGCGAGCCATTTGCAGCACAGGCACCATATTGCGTGAATTTTGCATCGCATTAAGCTAACCTCGATGTTTCTGTCATCGGGGGCTGTGACGGTTTCAAGACACCGCCACACGCATTAGGTTGAAGACCAAACGGAACAGAGGCACGACCGCCATGAACGACAAACCCGTCAGCGCCGAAATGGCTGCCAATGCGGTGTTCCTGGCGGGCACCGAGAAAAGCGACCTGCACATTGTCGATGAGCTCATACAGGAGCGTTGCCCGTCCTTTGTCGGTCACTGGTCATGGCCGATGGTGCGCCGCCTGCTCTACACGCTGCTGGGCTACAACAATGCCCGCGCCATGGCAGACCATCTGATGACGCTGAATGGCGAGCAGTCCTTCGACTACCTCTCCGAAAGGCTCGACATGAGGGTCACAAGCGACGGCATCGAGAACCTGCCGCGCGAGGGCCGGGTCATTGTCGCGGCCAACCATCCCACGGGGCTGGCCGATGGCATCGCCGTCTGGGACGCACTGCGTACGGTGCGCAAGGACATCGTCGTGTTTGCCAATGCCGACGCGGTCCGTGTCAATCCGCGCTTCACCGATGTGGTGATCCCGGTCGAATGGCTCATGGACAAGCGATCACCGGCCAAGACGCGCGAGACCCTGCGCCGCGCCGCAGACGCCTTCGCCCAGGAGAAATGCGTCGTCATCTTCCCGTCCGGGAAACTCGCCCGCATGGTCGACGGGGCCCTTTGGGAACAGCCCTGGTTCACCACCGTGGTCGGCCTGGCTCGAAAACAGAAGGCACCGATCTGCCCGCTCAATGTGAAGGCCCGCAATTCCCGCCTGTTCTACTTCTTCTCGAAGGTGAACGGGGAGTTGCGCGACATTACCCTCTTCCATGAACTCCTGAACAAGCGCCGCTCGCGTTTTGACCTGACTTTCGGCCCCCTGATCCAACCCGACGCTCTGGCGGGACCGGGCCAGGACGTGACCGACGCACTCAAGGAATTCGTGGCATACGAACTGGCCGGGAGGCCGGGGCTTGAATTCCCGTCGGCGGTGAAGACCGGCACGAATTAGCTTCCGCGCTTGCGTTCCTCGACCGCGACGTCGGCGCTGGCGGAGAAGGTCTCGGCGAGGGCGACGGTGTGGCCATAGGCGACCGTGTTCGGCTTTTCCGGATTGGGCGTGCGTGCATGGGGAACGGCAAGGAAGGGGCCGAGCACAGCCTGGTCGCCGCCGACCTTGGGCAACGCCAGGGCGCAGACCAGGATCAGTTTCAGGCCTGCCGAGTGCTTGGACAGCAGGCGCTCGAGGGCGTTGGGTCAAGCCGGCCCACCGGCGGGCGGCGCTCCAGTGAAAGATTACGGTTTTGTTGGGATCGGCCTAAACCTTCACGCCGGCCTTTTCGGCATCGGCGAGGAATGCCGCAAGGCCCTTGTCGGTGAGCGGATGGTTGACGAGGCTGGTCAGGACATTCGGCGGCACGGTGGCAACGTCCGCACCCATCATGGCCGAAAGCTTCACATGGTTGGGCGAGCGGATCGAGGCGGCGAGAATTTCGGTGTCGAACATGTAATTGTCATAGATGGTGCGGATCTCCGAGATCAGCTCCATGCCATCGATATGGATGTCGTCCAGCCGGCCGATGAAGGGCGAAATGAAGGCCGCGCCGGCCTTGGCCGCGAGCAGGGCCTGATTGGCGGAAAAGCAGAGCGTCACATTCACGGCCGTGCCCTCATCGGCGAGCGCGCGGCAGGTCTTCAGCCCGTCAAGGGTAAGCGGCACCTTCACGGCCACATTGTCGGCGATCTTGGCGAGGGTGCGGCCTTCGGCCAGCATGGTCTCATGGTCGGTCGCGACGACTTCAGCGCTGACCGGGCCATCGACGATCTCGCAGATCTCGACGATCACGTCCTGGAAAGGGCGGCCGGATTTCGCCACTAGTGACGGATTGGTGGTCACGCCATCGATCAGGCCCGTGGCCTGGAGCTCGGCGATGGCGGCGGTGTCGGCTGTGTCTACGAAGAATTTCATGGCGGCGATTCCAGGCTGAATTGAGCCTTCCGCCTAGCGCAATCCAGCGCGCTCTACCACTCCATGCCCATCTGTTTCTTCATCCAGTCAGAGAAGGTGGCTGGTTTTTCCAGGCTCTTGGGATCCAGCGATCCGTAGGCGACAAGGGGACCATTCGCCGTCTCCAGCCGCACGCCGGCAATCTTCTCGCCCAACCCCGACCAGTCGAGGTCACGCGCATCCAGGATCAGCATGACCCGCGTGCCGCCCGCGCCGGTCTCGTCGCGCCCGAACACAAGGCCATACACCTTCTCGCGGCCCCAGAGCCCCGAGCTGCGCGCCTGCAGCTTGCCGTCGAGCAGGACATCGTCCCAGAACATGCGCCGGCGCCACTGCAGCACGTGCATATTGTCCCCGCTCATGATCTTCAGATCCACTTCGCTGGTCGTGATGCGAACAATGTCAGCTTTGAGATAGTTCATGGCGGGCTCCCGTCGAATTATTGTTTTTCAATATATACGGCCGGTGAGTTTTTCAAGCCTGGTTGATCCCCGCTACAAATACCCTTCGGCCAGCAGGTCCTTGATGTGGACCATGCCGATGGGGCGGGCGTCTTCCAGGACGAACCCGTTGGAAATGCGCAGGCGCGTCATGGTGTCGATGACGAGGGCGATCTTCTCATGGGCGAGGAATGTGGTCCCGCCCGGTGTCATCATCTGGTCGGCGCGCTCTCGGGGCGCATCGGGCGCCATGGCGCGGCGCAGGTCGCCATCGGTGATGATGCCGACATACTTGCCGGCCCCGTCCACCACGCCGACGCAGCCCTGGCGCCCCTCGGCGATCGCCTGGACCACCGACTCGAAACCCGCTCCGGCGTCCACCAGAGGCACGGTATCGTCGCGGTCGGCCAGGAAATCGGCCACGGTGTGCAGGGACTTGCCGAGCTTGCCGCCCGGATGGCGCGAGCCGAAATCCTCGCGGGAAAAACCGCGCCGCGCCATCAGCGCCACGGCCAGGGCATCGCCGAGGGCCAGCGTCATGGTCGTCGACGAGGTCGGCGCGAGCCCGTTCGGGCAGGCTTCCTGGAACGCCGGCAATTTGAGCAGCACGTCGCTGCCGCGCCCGAGCCTTGAGGTTTCGCTGCGGGTCATTCCGATCACCGGAATCTCGGCGCCGCGGCAATAGCGCAACAGGTCGATCAGTTCACTGCTCTCGCCGGAATAGGAGATGGCCAGCACCACCGAGCCCGGCACCACCATCCCGAGGTCGCCATGGCTGGCTTCGGTGGGATGCAGGAAGAAGGCGGGCGTGCCGGTGGATGCCAGGCTGGCCGCAATCTTCTGGCCGATATGGCCGGACTTGCCAACGCCCGCCACGATCACATAGCCGGGATGGTCAAGGATCGTGTCGATGGCTGTCTTGAAGCTCTCGCCGAGACTGCTGGACAGCTCGCCCAGCGCGTCGCGCTCTATGGCCAGCACCTCACGCGCAATAGCCAGGTCATCCTGGGCGCTCTGGGTCATGAACTTGTTCTTTCGTTCCTATTGTCTCCGCCGGGATTGCCGCCTAGCAACAGGCCGCAAGAGGGGAAAGGGCCAGCAAGTGTTCGCGCGCGCAATTGAGCCAACAGGCATTTCGATATAGGCGCAAGGCTTGCAATCAGTGCTGCCATCACGCAGCGCATCCAGGAAGGAGCATTCAGGCATGGCGACGATCTATCCCGTGATCATGGCAGGAGGGTCCGGCACCCGCCTCTGGCCGGTCTCGCGCGCCCACCATCCCAAGCAGTTTCAGAAAATGCTGGGCGAGCGCTCCATGTTCCAGGAGACGCTGCGCCGGGTCAGCGGAAAGGCCGGTGCCCACGACTTCGCCCCGCCCTCCGTGATCGGCGGCGAGAAATTTGCCGGGCTGATTGCCGAGCAGGTGGCCGAGATCGGTGCGTCAGCGCACAAGGTGATCCTTGAGCCTCTCGGGCGCAACACCGCCGCCGTCGCCGCCATGGCAGCCGCCGTGCCCGATGACCCGGACGCCCTCGTCCTGCTGCTGCCTTCGGACCATTTCATTTCCGAACCCCAGGCTTTTCGCGACGCCGTTGGCGCCGCCGCAGACACGGCTGCCAAAGGCTATGTCACCACGTTCGGGATTGCCGCGCGGACGCCGGAGACGGGATATGGCTACATCCATCGCGGCGATGAAATTGCGCCACAGACCTACGCCTTCAATGCCTTCAAGGAAAAGCCCGACGTGGAGACCGCGAAGGCCTATGTCGCCGACGGTGCGTACAGCTGGAATGCGGGCATCTTCCTGTTTCCCGCCGGCCTGATGGCTGAGGAGCTTTCCCATTATGCCGGCGAGATCCAGACACAGACCCTGGCGGCCCTGGAGGCAGGTCGGCGCGAAGGCGATGCCGTGATCCTGGACCCGGCGCTGTTCGGCACGGTTGAAGAAGATTCGATCGACTATGCGGTCATGGAAAAGACACAGCGCGGGGCGGTCTATGGTCCGCTGGAGTGTGGCTGGAGCGACATCGGATCCTGGAGCGCCATTGCCGACCTGGCTGAGATCGACACGGTGGGCGATGCGATATGCGTCGACACGAGCGATTGTTACGTTCGCAGCGACGGGGAAACGCTCCTGGCCGTTGTCGGCGTGTCGGACCTGCTCGTGGTGGCCCATGAGGGCGCCGTGCTGGTCGCACCGAAGGAACGCGCCCAGGACGTCAAGACCATCGTCAACCAGTTGAAGGCCGACAAGCGCGCCGAACGCCTTTAGAGCCCAACCATCCTGTTGCCGCCGCGCCGCGTCATGCGACGGGTCGCAACGAAAACGAAACATCCAAGGGGATAGAGACCATGATGCCGAAACCACGCGCTGACATTGCGCCGAACACCCTCGACTTTGAAATCTTTCCGCTGGTGAAGCCGACCGGCTTTCGCGAATATGACGCGCGCTGGTGGTTCAACGGCATCGGCCACGAAAAGGCACCGGAGCTGAACCTTGAGGGCGTGAAGGCCCTCGGCCTCGGCATGGCGACCCTGTTCCACGAGCTTGGCGTCGAACCGAAAATCGTCGTCGGCCACGATTTCCGCTCCATCTCGGGCGGCATCAAGAACGCGCTGATCCTGGGCCTCGTCCAGGGCGGGGCGGAAGTGCTCGACATCGGTCTTGCCCTCTCCCCGATGGTATACTGGGCCCAGTTCGAGCTGGATGCGCCCTGCTGCGGCATGGTGACGGCGTCCCACAATGAGAATGGCTGGACTGGCGTGAAGATGGGCGCAGACCGTCCGCTGACCTTCGGACCCGACGAGATGGGCCGGCTGAAGGAGATTGTCCTGGCCGGAGACTTCCAGCCCCGTGATGGCGGCGGGCACTACCGCGTTGACGGCATGATCGACCGCTACATCGAGAGCGTGTCGGCCGGTGTGAAGATTGAGCGTCCGCTCAAGGTCATAGCGGCCTGCGGCAACGGCACGGCGGGCGTATTCGCGCCTGCAGCCCTGCGCGCCATGGGGGTGGACGTCATCGAGATGGACTGCGACCTCGACTGGACCTTCCCGAAATACAATCCCAACCCCGAAGACACCGAGATGCTGCACGCCATGGCAGACGCCGTGAAAGCCCATGGCGCCGACGTGGCGCTCGGCTTCGATGGCGATGGCGACCGCTGCGGCGTGGTGGACAATACGGGCGATGAGATCTTCGCCGACAAGATCGGGCTGATGCTGGCGCGTGACCTCTCCCGCGAATTTCCCGGCGCGAAGTTTGTCGTCGATGTGAAGTCCACCGGCCTCTACAAGACCGATCCGGTGCTCAAGGAAAACGGCTCGACCGTCGACTACTACAAGACCGGCCACTCCTATATCAAACGTCGCACAACGGACCTGGATGCGCTGGCAGGCTTCGAGAAGTCCGGCCACTTTTTCTTCCGCCAGCCGATCGGGCTTGGCTATGATTGTGGCCTGACGGCGGCCAAGGCGATCCTTGAGATGCTCGACCGGAACCCTGGCAAGTCCATGGCGGACCTCAAGGGCGAGCTTGAAGTGGCCTACACCTCGCTGACCATGAGCCCCCACTGCGCCGACGAGATCAAGTACGATGTGCTCGAGCGCATCGTGGCCGAGTACACGGCGCTGGAAGGCGGCGAAATCCTCGGCCGCGCGATTGTCGAGATCAACACGGTCAATGGTGTGCGCGTGACGCTGGAGGATGGTTCCTGGGTGCTGGTGCGAGCCTCTTCCAACAAGCCGGAACTGGTCGTCGTGGTCGAGAGCATGCAGAGCGAGGACGACATGCGCGCGCTGTTCCGCGAGGAGGTGAAGCCGCGCCTGGCCAGGTATGACGAGATCGGTGCCTACAACCAAGAGATCTAGCGCCGTGTCTTGATGAGGGTGTTTGGCCTGGCTTGGCACGGCGGTTGAATTGGCCGGAAGCTTGACCGGTTCGCCCGCGCCACGCATGGCTCGCGGCAAGACAATCAGACAACGGGCCGCGCCCGACATGGAGTAACTGCGATGCGAGTGACAATGATCGGCACCGGGTATGTCGGCCTGGTATCCGGGGCGTGTTTTGCCGATTTCGGCCATGTGGTCACCTGCGTGGACAAGGATGCCAACAAGATCGAGCGGCTCAATCGCGGCGAGATCCCGATCTTCGAGCCGGGGCTGGAAGATCTCGTGGCAAAGAATGTCAAGGAAGAGCGCCTCTTCTTCACCACCGACCCGGCCGACGCCATAGCCGATGCCGATGCGGTGTTCATCGCTGTGGGCACGCCTTCGCGGCGCGGCGATGGCCATGCGGACCTGCAATATGTCTATGCAGCCGCCGAGGAGATCGCGGGGCTGATGGACGGCTTCACGGTCGTCGTGAACAAATCCACGGTTCCTGTCGGCACGGGAGACGAGGTCGAGGCGATCATTCGCAAGACGAACCCGGCGGCCGATTTCGCCGTCGCCTCAAACCCGGAATTCCTGCGCGAGGGCGCCGCCATCAAGGATTTCATGATCCCGGACCGCGTCGTTGTCGGCGTTGAGGATGAGCGCGCGCGCGGGGTCATGAACGAGCTCTACCGCCCGCTTTTTCTCAATGAGACGCCGATACTGTTCACCGAACGGCGCACCTCCGAGCTGATCAAGTATGCCGCCAACGCCTTCCTCGCCCTGAAGATCACCTTCATCAACGAGATTGCAGACCTGTGCGAACAAGTCGGTGCGAACGTGCAGGAAGTCTCACGCGGGATCGGCCTCGACGGGCGGATCGGCAGGAAGTTCCTGAATGCCGGGCCGGGCTATGGCGGGTCATGCTTTCCCAAGGACACGCTCGCCCTTACCAAGACAGCCAATGACCATGGCAGCCCCGTGCGCATCATCGACACGGTGGTCGAGGTGAATGCCGCGCGCAAGAAAGCGATGGCCGACAAAGTGATGACGGCGGCGGGCGGCAGCGTGGATGGCAAGACGATTGCCGTCCTCGGCCTCGCCTTCAAGCCGAACACCGATGACATGCGCGACGCGCCGAGCCTCGACATCATTCCGGCCCTGACGGCTGCCGGCGCCCGGGTGAAGGCCTATGACCCGGAGTCCATGCACGGAGCCAAGGAACTGATGCCCGACATCTTGTACACGCGCACGCCCTGGGACGCCATCGAGGGGGCCGACATCCTCGTCATCATAACCGAATGGCACCAGTTCCGCGCCCTCGACATGGCGCGTGTCAAATCGACCATGAAGGGCAATGTCGTGGTCGACCTGCGCAACATCTACGATCCCGAAGACATGGCGCGGCGCGGCTTCGACTACACATCCATCGGGCGTCCCACAGCGGCTGCCGACTGAGGCCAGCGCGCCGAAATCGCATCGGGGTGGGTGACACGGTCGTGGAAACTCCCTAAGCGGGCGGGCAGATGACGCCCAGAATGGAGCTCCGCCCATGGCCCTGAAACACATCGCGCCACTCGGCGCGTTTGCCGCCCTTATCGCCGCCTGCAGTCCTTCGACACCGGCAAGCGTTGACCCGGACGCTGCGGCACCGGACGCTGAAACCCTGACCGAAGCCGCCGCGGAGACACCCATGGACGCCTTTTTCGCTGATCATATCCCGTGGGACTCCGAACGTGATGGCGTTGTGAAAACCGAGAGCGGGCTGGAATACGTGATCATTTCGGAAGGCAACGAAGGTGGCCTCAGCCCAGTAGAGCGCGACACGGTCGAGGTCCACTATGAAGGACGCCTCGCGCGCAATGGCGAAACGTTTGACAGCTCCTATGAGCGCGGAGAGCGCATCAGCTTTCCCCTCAATGGCGTGATCGCCGGCTGGACAGAGGGGCTGCAATATCTCGCGGAAGGCGGTGAGGCGGTGTTCTACATCCCCTCTGACCTGGCCTATGGCGAGAACCCCCGCCCAGGCGGGCTCATCCAGCCCGGCGATGACCTCGTCTTCCGGGTTGAGCTGAACAAGGTGTTTCCCGCCCCGCCACCAAAGGACGTCGATACAGAGGCCTGGGACACTTATACGCCCTGGGACTCATCGCGCGAAGGCGTTCAGAAAGCCGACAGCGGTTTGGAATACGTCGTCCTAGAGGCCGTGGAGGAAGGCCCGTCCCCGAACCCCGAAGACCGGGTCGTCGTGTTCTATGAGGGCCGTCTCGACGCCACCGGGGAGGTCTTCGACAGCGCCTTCAAGCGCGGCGAGCCGGCCATTTTCCCGGCCGGGCGCCTGATCCCCGGCTGGGTTGAAGCCCTGGCCATGATGAAGCGCGGCGAACGCTGGCTCATCCATGTGCCAGCGGACCTTGCCTATGGCGAATCCGGCACGCCGGGTGGCCCAATCCCACCCAATTCCGACCTGAATTTCGAGGTCGAACTCATGGACGTTCTTGAGGTCCAGTAATCACTGTCACGGGAAGGGAGACAGGCCATGGCCATCACCGCCGATAAACTCTGTGAGATTGCGATCCAGGCTGGCGCGCTTATTATGGAGGTTTACAATTCCGATTTCGAAGTGGACACCAAGACAGACAGCACGCCGGTCACGGAGGCCGACGAGAAGGCCGAGCAACTGATCCTCAGCGCCCTTGGCGAAGCCGATCCAGCCCTGCCCGTCATAGCAGAGGAAAGCGTTGCGGCCGGGCGCATTCCCGAGCACGGACACCGCTTCGCGCTCGTTGATCCGCTGGATGGCACGAAAGAGTTCATCAACAAGCGCGGCGAATTCACGGTCAACATTGCCATCATCGAGATGGGCCGTCCTGTTATGGGCGTGGTCTATGCCCCGGCCCTGTCGCGCCTGTTTGTCGGCGAGGGCAAGGGTCAGGCCTGGGAAGCGCAGGTGTCGCCCGGCGCGCCGGTTCCGCCGCCTGAAGGGCGCAGCCCCCTCAATGTGCGCCCGTGCCCCGAGGCCGGCCTGACGGCGATCGCATCGAAGTCGCACCGTTCGCCGGAGACCGATGCCTTCCTGGAGAAGTTCAACACCGCCGAGATCATATCGGCCGGGTCAAGCCTGAAGTTCTGCCTCGTCGCCGCGGGTGAAGCCGACCTCTATCCGCGCCTTGGCCGCACCATGGAATGGGACACCGCCGCCGGGCAGGCCGTGGCCGAGTCGGCGGGCGCCCAGGTGCTGCTGGAGAACGGGGCACCATTGCTCTACGGCAAGACCCATCGCGGCTATGACAATCCCCACTTCATCGTCTATGGCGACGTGCTGCCGGTCGTGGCCTGAAAGTCCTCATCCTCGTCAGGACCTTTAGGCTCGACAAAACACAGCACAATCAGGCCCGCGACGAAAAGCATGCCAATGGCCGACATGCCGATGCGCTGGCTGTTGAAGGTGGTTGCGAAAACTTCGACAAGCAGCGGGCCGAGCCAGACCGTCACAGTTCCGGCAATTGCGTAGAGACCGAAAAACTCGCCCACGCGCCTCGCCGGAGCAAGGAAGACCAGCATCGATCGCGAGGAGGAAATGCTGGCCGTCGCCGTGACCGCAAGGAAGGCCGCCGTGCCGAGATAGACCAGGTCAGACACCGAATTGAAGACCGGTCCGTCCCAGACCGCCTGATTCTCCATAAGGCCGAAGAACAGGGTTTCATTGGTTATGGAAAGCTGGAACGCCAGCGTCGCGAGCATGCCGGAGATCTCGATGATCAGGGCGCGCTTGGGCCCGAACGCATTGTCCAGCATGCCGCCGACAATACCGCCGAGGAACGCAAAGGCCGATGCGAGAATGGCATAGGCCGTCAGCTCGATAAGGTTCCAGCCAAGGAAGAGGGCGATATAGGTCGCACCCAGCGCCAGAAGCGCCGCCATGCCGTCTGCGTAAAGCATCCGCGCGCCAAGGAACTTCAGGATGTTCCTGTTTTCCGAAGCCCGCCGGAATGTATTCCACAGTCCACCAGCACCGTTTTGCAGCGCCTTGGACCAGCTTGCCCCCCGTGTGCCGCCGTCGCGTGTCCACAGGAAGAAAGGAAGGATGAAGACAACCAGCCAGATCGCGGTGACTGGACCCGCAAGACGATAGTGTTCGCCGGAGCTTGTGTCGATGCCGAAGGCCGGCTCGGCCAGCGGCCAGCCAAGCTGGTCCGGCATGGCGAAAAGAAAGACAATGGCCACCAGCAATACCGTGGCTGCCAGGTTTCCGAGCGCCAGCCCGAACCCTGAAATCATCGGCAGGGAAGCCGGGCGTCCTGCGACAGCCAGCATGGAGTTATGCGTGACCTCACTGTAGGTGTAGGCGACCGAAGCGATCACCAGAATGCCCATCACGACGGGTATGGAGTGGCCTGAGCCGTCAGGCGCGGCATACCAGAGCTGCCAGGATGCCAGTGCAAGCACACCCAGGAAGAAGACCAGCAGGGGCTTTCGCCGCCCGCCCCTGTCCAGGGCCGCGCCAATGAAGGGCGCTGTCAGTGCAGCCACAAAGCCAGCCCACTTGGTGACCGATGCAATGGTGGCCAGGCCCGCCGCGCCAGCCGCCGCCGCCGCTTCATCGGCAGGCAGGTGGTCGAAGGCACCCTCTGCTGTCATGCTCGCGCCAATCACGCTGCCGAAATAGGGCGCAAACACATAGATGATGATCAGGATGTAATAGGGGTTGCGCGCCCACTCGAAGATGGCCCAGCCCAGCCCTGGCCGATCGAGGGCGCCACCAAGGTCGCTGGCGCCTGGCGGTGTTGTGGTCGCCTTGGCCTGCGCCGGCACGTCTGGCGAAATGGGCACATCGCTCATATTGGGGGCCTCCCGGGGAATTGTTTTTCTTGTTCCGGGCAGCGTGGAACAGTTTCGC
>CAZVES010000003.1:0-28396 GCA_964625835.1 uncultured Hyphomonadaceae bacterium | reverse complement strand
GGGGGCCTCCCGGGGAATTGTTTTTCTTGTTCCGGGCAGCGTGGAACAGTTTCGCCGGAAAGGGAAGCGCCCGCGAGCCGTGGTCATGGACGAGCCCCATCGCGGAGGCGAAGCCGAAGCGGGCGATTAGAGAGGAAGAGGAGACTGGACAACGACCCGAGCGTAACTCGTTAGGGCTGCTTCCTTCCGGACCTGACCCGGTTGGCGAGCGGCTCGTCCGCCGCCAGCCTCCAGCGATCTATATCGACGCTTGCGCCGCCTGACGCAAGGGGTGGGTTGACCCCGCCTGCCATCTGCGGACATGGCTGGATCATGGCGACTTCGAACGACCTCCCGCTGGCCGCCCGGCCTGTCGACCGCGCCGCGCTGAGGCGCACCGACCCGAACTGGCTGGCACACGCACGCGAGAACAAGGACGTGCTGGTCTTCCTCATGCGCGGGGGCGATCCGCTCCTCGATGGCGAGGGCACCGTGCCCGGCTTTGGCAAGGGCCACCATGGGCCATCGCGTCCGCTCTTCTGGATGGGGCCGGAAGCGTTCGGGCTCGGGCATGCCGGCGAGGTCTTCATGGGTGTGGACACGAATGAAACGCCCATCTTCGCGCTGGACATGGCGGCCGACTGGGACCTTGCCGCCTCGCCCATGGCTGGACTTGCCAGTTTTGAGGACATGCGCGGCTCAGCCAGTGTTCTGGGCGCGCTGGAGGCGAACCTGGCCTCAACTGCGCGGTCCCTGTTCGAATGGCATCGCCGCCATGGCTTCTGTTCCAATTGCGGTGCGAAAAGCGATGTGGTCGAAGCGGGCTGGAAACGCGAGTGCCCGGCCTGCGGGGCCGAACATTTCCCGCGTACGGACCCTGTCGCGATCATGCTGGCCCATCGCGGCGACAAATGCCTTGTGGCGCGAAATCCTGGCTGGCCAGAAGGCTTTGTCTCGGCCCTGGCAGGATTTGTGGAGCCGGGCGAAACCGTAGAGCAGGCCGCAAGCCGCGAACTGGAGGAAGAGGCGGGCATCAAGTCCGACCCGGCCCGGGCGGAATACCTGTTCTGCCAGCCCTGGCCCTTCCCGTCCTCGCTGATGGTCGGCATTCTCATTCCAGCCGACAGCGAGGAAATCTCCGTCGAACAGGATGAACTGGAAGCGGCCTACTGGGTCAGCCGCGAGGAGGTGCGCGCCATGCTGGCCGAGCGACATGAGCGCTTCTTCTGTCCCCCGCCCATGGCCGTGGCCCACCACATACTCAAGGCCTGGGCGGAGCGGGACTAGACCTGAATAGCCCCTTCGGCTGCGATTTCATGCAGGCGCTTGCAACGCTCCAGCAGAGGCCGGGCCGCAGTCAGAGGCAGGCAACTGGGCCCGTCGCAAAGGGCCTTGTCGGGTTCGGGATGGAACTCCAGGAAGACCCCATCCGCTCCGCTTGTGACGGCCGCAGCCGCGATGACGGCCACGCCTTCGCGCCGCCCCCCGGTTGAGCCACCGGAGGTGCGAGGATCGGCGCCGGGCAACTGCACCGCATGGGTCGCATCGATGGTGACGGGCACGCCCAGCGCCTTCATGGCTGGAATGCCCAGCATGTCGACGGTGAGGTTATTGTAGCCAAAGCTGGTGCCACGCTCGCACAGGATTGTGGGATTATCCTGGGTCACCTCACCGACCTTGGAGACGATGTTCTTGCAATCCCAGGGCGCCAGGAACTGGGCCTTCTTCACGTGCAGCCAGCCCCCACGCGCTTCGGCCGCCCTGGCCCCGGCCACAACAAGATCGGTTTGTCGGCACAGAAAAGCGGGCACTTGTATGATGTCGGCGACCTCGGCCACGGGCACGGCCTGTCCGGCGGTGTGATAGTCGGTCACGATCGGCACGCCGAGGGTGGCTTTGATCGTGGCAAGTATCTCCAGACCTTCATCCAGGCCGGGACCGCGATAGGACTTGATGGACGAGCGGTTGGCCTTGTCGAAACTCGCCTTGAAGACATAGGGCAAGCCCAGGTCTGCGCAGGTCGCCTGCAATTGCTCTCCCACGCGGAGCGCCAGGTCGCGGCTTTCCAGAACGTTGAGCCCGGCCATGACACAGAGCGGCTGGCCCGCACCAATGGAAACAGGATGGGATTTCAGTGTGAGTGTGGCGGGCATGGGTCCTCTTTCAGGGGGCATTGGCATGATCTTGCGGGCGCACGTTCCACGCGACGAGTTCCAGGTCAAACCCTCTCACCGTGATGACGCCATAGGCGCCGGTGGACAGCTTCAGCGGCGTGCCCGGCGGCACGCCGATGGCTGACAGGGCAAACCGGGCCACGCCATTGCTGGTCACCGCCATCACGTCTCCGTCATGGGCGGCCATGTCGGCGATGATGTCCTTCCAGGCTCTCTCCAGCGCCGCGGTCTCCACCTGCCATCCCTGCGGCACACGGGCCTCGCGCTCCCAGGCCGCCAGGGCCTCGCGTCCGAGCCTTGCAATGACCTCATCCTCCGGCTTGCCTTCATCGGGGCCGTAGTCGATCTCGCGCAGGCGCTCGTCAATCTCCGGCGCCGGCCCGTTGATGGAGGCGCAAATGGCCTGCGCGGTCTGACGCGTGCGCATCAGCGGGCCGACAAGCAGGCGGACGGGGCGTACCTGCTGGACCGCGAAATGAATGCCCAGCGCGGTGGCCTGGAGCTCTCCGGAATTCGAAAGCGGCAGGTCGGTGCGCCCGCCCACCCGCCGTATCGTGTCTCCGGCATCGAATGTGTTCCCATGGCGAACAATATAGAGGGTCTGCATGGTCTCAGAGGGCCTCTAGCGGGTCGCCATGTTCGGCGATCAGTTGCTCAGCATAGGCCGCATCCTCTGGCGTATCCACGCCCCACATGGACTGGCTGGTGGGTTCGACCTCGATGGTCTGGATGGCCACGCCATTCTCCAGGAAGCGGAGCTGTTCCAGCCCCTCAAGGGCCTCATATTGGCCGACCGGGGCAGAGGAGAACATCTCAAGCGCGGCGAGCGTATAGCCGTAAAGCCCGATATGGCGGAAGACCGGCGAGACGGGTCCGGCGGCGCGGAGCGCGTCCTCCTTGCGGATCGCCGGCAGGACGGTCTTGGAAAACCAGAAGGCGCGCCCATCGGCCCCGCGCACACAGCTTGTGCCACTGAAGGGCTGGGCCTTTTTCTGCTCGCGAACCGTGTCGAGGGCCTCCCAGCTGAGGCGCACCACGGGCGTGACGACCGGGGCGCCGGTCTCTTCGGCAGCCGAGATGAGTGCTCTGACCTGGCCGGGTGGGGTGAATGGGGCGTCGCCCTGGAGGTTGACCACGAAATCCGGCGGGGCGTCCTGCATCCGGGCCGCCGCCAGCGCCCGGTCCGTGCCCGAGGGCAGCTCAGAATCGGTCATCACGGCAGGTGCGCCGAGGGCCGCGCAATGGTCAAGAATGCGCGTATCGTCTGTGGCGACCACGGCGCTGACATCGCCCGAGCCCCGCGCCACGGTAGCCGCGATGCGGTAGACCCGCTCGAGCAGGGTGTGGCCCGCGATCATGTGCAGCGGCTTTCCGGGAAAGCGCGTGGAGCCGTAGCGGGCGGGAACGACGATGAGGGTGCGCAAGGGGCGCCTCCAGTTCGGGCTTTTCCCCGCCCTACTCCACCGTGACGGATTTGGCGAGGTTGCGCGGCTGGTCCACATCGGTGCCGCAGGCAAGCGCCGTGTGGTAGGCGATCATCTGAACCGCGAGCGTCATCAAGACGGGGGCCGAGAGGATGCCGCCCGCCGGCATGACAAGAGTGCGCCCGGCCGCGCTGGCGGCGACCTGCGCCCCGGCTTCGTCGGTGATCAGGGTCACGTCTGCGCCCCGCGCACGCACCTCCTGCATGTTGGAGACTGTCTTTTCCAGGAGGTGATCGTTCGGCGCCACGACGACGACTGGCGTTCCCTCCTCTATCAGGGCGATGGGGCCGTGCTTCAGCTCACCGGCGGCAAAGCCCTCAGTCGGGATGTAGCTGATCTCCTTCAGCTTCAGGGCGCCCTCCAGGGCGATCGGGAAGAAGGGTCCGCGGCCGAGATAGAAAATCTGCCTGGCGCCGGTCAGGTGCGGGGCGATGGCCCTGGCATCGGCCTCGCGGGCCAGGCCTTCGGTGATCAGTCGCGGCAGGGCGAGAAGGTCGCGCACATGGGCCTCCTCGGCGGCCGCATCCAGCGTGCCGCGCGCCTTGCCCGCCGCCACGGCGAGGGCGGCCAGCACGCAGAGCTGGGCGGTGAAGGCCTTGGTCGAGGCCACGCCGATCTCCGTGCCCGCAGCGGTGGGCGCCATGGCGGTCACTTCGCGGGCAATGGAGCTTTCCGGCACATTGACCACGCCCAGCGTCGCCACGCCGCCCTCGGCGCAATGGCGCAGGGCTGCGAGCGTGTCTGCGGTCTCCCCGGACTGGCTGATGAACAGGGCCGGGCCGGTGGAGGGCAAGACGGGACTGCGATAGCGGAACTCCGATGCGATGTCGGTCTCGAAGGGCAGGCGCGCGAGGCCCTCGAACCAGTATTTCGCCGTGGCGGCGGCATAGTAGGCGGTGCCGCATCCGATGGCGACGGCGCGGTCTGCATCGGCAAACAGGCTGGCAATGGCGGCGTTGGGCCTGAGGCGGGCATTGGCGGTGTCGAGGTAGGGCGCAAAGGAGCGCGAGACGCTCTCGGCCTGCTCGTGGATTTCCTTGTGCATGAAGTGGGCATACTCGCCCTTCTCTCCCATGGCGGCGCTCGCCGCGCTGGTCACGACCGGTCGCTCGACAGGCGTGTTGGTGGCATCGAACACCTCTGCGCCAGCCGGGGTGACGACGACCCAGTCGCCTTCTTCCAGATAGCTCACCTGGCGGGTGAAGGGCGCCAGCGCAATGGCATCCGAGCCGAGGAACATCTCGCCCTGGCCATAGCCCACCACCAGTGGAGAGCCCCTGCGCGCACCGACCATGAGACCGCCCGCGCCCTCGAAAAGAGCCGCGATGGCGAAGGCACCCTTGAGCCGTGGCAGGACCTCGCCGAGGACATCGCGCGGGGCCGTGCCCTCGCCCAGTTCCCGGTCGATGAGGTGGGCGATGACCTCGCTGTCTGTCTCGGATTCGAAGGTATAGCCATCGGCCCGGAGGCCCTCGCGCAGATCCTGGTAGTTCTCGATGATGCCATTGTGGACGATGGCGACATGGGCCGAGCGATGGGGGTGGGCATTGGCGACGCTGGGTGCGCCATGGGTCGCCCAGCGAGTGTGGGCGATGCCGAGCATGCCGTCCACCGGATCAGTCGCCATGGCCTCTTTGAGTGCCGCGATCTTGCCGAGCGCCCTGCGCCGCTCGATGGTGCCGTCGGCGAGGACGGCGATGCCGGCGCTGTCATAGCCGCGATACTCCAAACGGGTGAGCCCACGCAGGAGGCGGTCCGCGACGCCCGTGTTTCCCGCAATTCCGACAATACCGCACATGGGCCGCTACTCCTGAAACTCTGCTCGCCCCCCAACGCGCATTTCGCAATTGCAGCGTCGTTAGACGGCTTTTTCAGGGCGCTCAATTCACACCCGCATGCCAAGCCGACACATTTCGTGAGCGGACCTGACGAAAAACTCCGGCACCCGAAGACGCCGGAGTTCCTCAAACTCGGTCTGGACCAGCAAAGTCCTAGAAGAAGCCGAGCTTGTTGGGATTGTAGCTCACCAGCATGTTCTTCGTCTGCTGATAGTGTCTGAGCATCATGGCGTGGTTTTCCCGCCCGATGCCCGACTGCTTGTAGCCACCAAAGGCCGCATGGGCAGGATAGGCGTGGTAATTGTTCACCCAGACGCGGCCGGCCTCAATGGCGCGGCCAAAGCGATAGCAGGTGTTCATGTCACGCGACCAGACCCCGGCGCCGAGGCCGTAAAGCGTGTCATTGGCAATCTCCAGGGCCTCATCGGGTGTCCTGAAGGTCGTGACCGAGACCACCGGCCCGAAGATTTCCTCCTGGAAGACGCGCATCTTGTTGTGGCCCTTCAGGACGGTCGGCTCGATGTAATAGCCGCCGGAGAGATAGTCGCCGACGCTGGCCGCTTTGCCGCCTGTGAGGACCTCGGCCCCTTCCTGCGCGCCGATCTGGAAATAGGAGAGGATCTTCTCCTGCTGCTCGGCGCTGGCCTGGGCACCGACCATGGTTTCGGAATCGCGCGGATCGCCCTGCTTGATCGCCCGCACGCGCTGCAGGCAGCGCTCCATGAAGGGCTCATAGATGTCTTCCGCGATCAGCGCCCGGCTTGGGCAGGTGCAGACCTCACCCTGATTGAAGGCAAACAGGACAAAGCCCTCGACCGCCTTGTCGAGAAAGGCGTCGTCGGCGGCCATGATGTCGGAGAAGAAGATGTTGGGCGACTTGCCGCCCAGTTCCAGCGTCACCGGGATCAGGTTCTCGGTGGCATATTGCATGATCATGCGGCCCGTCGCGGTCGATCCCGTGAAGGCGATCTTGGCGATGCGCGGTGACTTTGCCAGCGGCGCGCCGACCTCTGCGCCATAGCCGTTGACGATGTTGAGCACGCCATCGGGGAGAAGGTCGCCGATCAGTTCGGCGAAGACCATGATGGCCGCCGGGGTCTGCTCGGCGGGCTTCAGCACCACGCAGTTGCCGGCTGCCAGCGCCGGGGCGAGCTTCCAGGCCGCCATCAGGATGGAAAAGTTCCACGGGATGATCTGGCCCACCACGCCGAGGGGCTCATGATAGTGATAGGCCACCGTATCATTGTCGATCTCCGACATGGTGCCTTCCTGGCCGCGCAAGACGCCCGCGAAATAGCGGAAATGGTCCGCGCTGAGGGGAATGTCGGCGGCGGTCGTCTCGCGAATTGGCTTGCCATTGTCCCAGGTCTCGGCCTTGGCGAGGATATCCAGATTGGCCTCGATCCGGTCAGCGATCTTCAGGAGCACGTTTGCGCGCTCGGCAGCAGCGGTCTGGCCCCAGGCGGTCTTCGCGCCATGGGCTGCGTCGAGCGCCCGCTCCACATCGGCGCCGTCCGAGCGGGCGACCTGGCACACCACCGATCCGTCGATCGGGGTGATGTTGTCGAAATAGCGCCCGTTCACGGGCGGGGTGAAAGCGCCGCCGATATAATTGTCGTAGCGAGTCTTGAAGGGTGAAACAGTATCGATTGAAGGTTTGTATGCGGTGTCGGCCATGACGGGTCCTCTCCTTTTGTGGAGCCAGGTCGCTGCCGGACAATACGTTCTGTCACGCAGGCCTGACCAGGCCGGGACATTCTGGCATTGCTGCAAGCGCTGTTCGCATTTCCCGACGCTAAAAGCCTAACACGCAAACGGGCCCCGCTCTATAAGACCAAGGTCGACACTCCACCGATGCCTCGCCCGAGGTTGAGGCCGACACGGCTTGACCTCGTCGCCATTGCGACGGAAGCGGTGGTCATGAAACAGCCAGACCAACCCGGCTGGGACCAGACGTCCCCGCTCCTGATTGCCGCCATCGGCGTGCTGTCGGGGTGTCTGGTCGATGTCTGCGTGAAATACCTCGCCGCCGACATCAATGTGTTCGTCCTGACAGTCTGGCGCTTCATCTTTGGCGGGGTCTATGCGTTCGGGCTTTTCCTCGCATTGCGCCGGGCATGGCCCCGCTGGGAAGCCTGGCGGTTCCATACCATGCGGGGGGCCATTCACCTGACGGCGGCGATGACTTTCTTTTACGCGCTGACCCAGCTGGGCCTTGCGGAAGCCACCGTGATGGGCTTCACCGCCGCGCTGATGATCGCACCGATTGCGCGGATCCTCCTGGGGGAAAAGTTCGGCCCCGTCAGCTTAGCGGCGGCCCTTGTGGGCTTTGCCGGCGCGGCGATCACCCTTTCAGGCGAAACGGGCGGCGGTCCGGTGGATGGCAACAGGGCCCTGGGCGCAGCGGCGGTGATGGTCTCTGCGGTGACCTATGCAACGTCGATCGTGCTCCTGCGCATGCGCGCCCAGAAGGAAGACACCATCACCATTGTGATGATGTCCAACGTCCTGCCCGCCTTCATTGGAGTTCCCATCCTTTTTGCTGTCGGCGACAGCCCGACACTGGTGCAGTATCCAGTGCTCGCACTTCTCGGCTTCTTCGGCCTGGGCATCTGGTGGATGTTCACCATCGCCTATGGCCGCGCACCGGCACAAAGGCTGGCACCGCTGGAGTATACGGCCCTGATCTGGAGCGCCCTGTTCGGCTGGGTCATCTTCGGCGAAGTGCCCGGCTGGCAGCTCTATGTGGGCGCGGTGATCATCATTGGCGCTTGCCTGATGGTGGCATTCGAACACCGCTTCAGGACGCGCAGGGCGGCGCGCCAGCCCGTCAGCGACCTGGTGGAGTAAGGCCGAGCCGCAGCGCCATGTCGGCGAGGGCTGCATCGAGATCGGTGCGCGGGCGGCAGACTTGCGGAATGTCGACGGGCTCGGAGACATGCTTGTCGCGCTCGATGCGCGCCAGCTGGTAGCGGTCCAGCGGCAGCGGCAAGCCAATGCGTGCGGCGAGCCGGACCGGACCGAGGGGCAGCCTTGCAATGCGGGACTGGCGGCCGAGTGCGAGGTAAACCCTGTCAATAAGTTCAGCCTGACTGAGCACCTGCGCCCCACCAACCGACAGGACGCCGCTGGCGGGCCATGCGCCCGAGACTAGGCCAAGGACGATACCTGCGAGGTCGTCAATATGGACCGGCTGCTGCAGGGCTTTTCCGCTCCCGGGAACCGGCAGGACGGGCCAGCGGGCCGCGCGCCGCATCAGGTCGGCAATCGCATCGGCGCCCATGTGGCCATAGATCATGGTGGGCCGCAGGAGGGCCCAGCCCGGCGCATGGTTCATCAGTTCGCGCTCAGCTGATGCAAGCGCCTTGTAGACCGGCGCTTCCGGCGCGATGGCGACATTGTTGGAGGAGAAGGCCACGCCGCGCTCCACCCCGGCCCCCGCCAGCACCTTCGCTGCCGGGCCGGACAGCGAAAGGATGGGAACGAGGACCGCTGCGTCATGGCCGGCGGCGAGGCTGGCCACGGCGTCGAGGTCGCGCAGGTCGAGCGTCGCGAGATCGGCCCCGGCCGCCTCCATTTCCCTGTCGTGATCTGTCCGCTGGAACCGCGTGGCAGTCACGCCATGGCCCGCCTCCAGCAGGCGCAGGGCGATCCCCGCCCCAAGCGGGCGCCCGGCGCCGACAACGAGTTTGCGCTTCACGCTACCTCCACCCGCTGCAAGTGTTCACCGCCCTTGGCCATGGCTCACCCATAGGCCCGCTTTGGCCTTGTCGCAAAGTGTTGCAGCGAAACCCCTCGCCTTTACGCCGTTCACTTGCTACCGGGAAATCTTCGAGGGAGGGCCGCCGGAGCGGTCTGCAGCACAGTTCAATTCAGGGGGAGCGGCCCATGTCCATTGGCGGCTTTGAGATTCTTGCCATTGTTGGCTTCCTGTTTGCCGCCTATGCGGTGATCGCCAACGATTCCATCCAGACTTTGGGGACATTCCTGGCCTCAAACTCGCACCGGCCCTGGTGGGTGCTGTGGATCTTCGCGGCCAGCATCATGGTCGCGGCCCTGCTGACAAACCAGTTCGGCCTGCAGATATCGGCCGCGTCCAGGGAGATGGGCGCCGCGCCGCTTGCCGATTTCTTCGCCGGTTTCGATGGCGGCGTGGCCGACGGCAAACTGAATTCGATCCCGTATCCCGAGAACGGCATCCAGTGGTATCACGCGCTTCCGCCCATCGCGCTTTTGCTCCTGACCCGCTTCGGCATCCCGGTCTCGACCACATTCCTTGTGCTCACAGTGTTTGCGCTGACGGGCGGGCGCGAAACCGAGGGCGTGATGGAGAGCATGCTGATCAAGTCGGTGATCGGCTATCTGGTCGCCTTTGCGGCTGGTGCGGTGATCTGGCTGCTGATCTCGCGGCTATGGGAAACCTGGGTCGGGCGCACAGACCATGGCGAGCACAGCCATCCCGCCTGGAGCGTCGCCCAGTGGCTGACCACGGGCTTTCTCTGGTTCACCTGGCTGCAGCAGGACTTTGCCAACATCTTCGTCTTCATGCCGCGCGAGGCCGTGCTGGCAGACGATGGCAGCGTGCAGATGATGGTGTTTTCACCCTATGTCGTTATGGCCGGGGCCACGATCATGGCGGCGATGATGGCCTATATCTTCGCAACACGCGGCGGCGAGATCCAGAAGATCGTTCTGTCGAAAACCCACACTGTGGACGTGCGCGCGGCAACGGTCGTCGACCTGATCTATGCGATCGTGCTCTACTACTTCAAGGAACTGAACGATGTGCCGATGAGCACGACCTGGGTTTTCCTTGGCCTGCTGGCGGGCCGCGAACTGGCCATCGCCTTCGTCACCGACCTGCGCACGCGCGGCGCTGCCGCCTTCGATGTGGGAACGGACGCTTTCCGCGCCACCATCGGCCTTGTGATCTCTGTCGCCCTGGCCATCGGCATGCCCTTTGCGGCCTATGGCGAGATGCCGAGCTTCTTCGGCCTTGGCGGCTGAGGGGAGCGTTGCAGACGGCTGGGCCTGCGCCTACTCCGCCTCAGGATCGCGCTTGGCGATGACCTCGCGCTTGCCGGCATGGTTGGGCGCTGAGACGACGCCCTCTTCTTCGAGGCGCTCGATCAGGCTGGCGGCCTTGTTGTAGCCGACCTTGAGGCGACGCTGGATATAGCTGGTGGAGGCGCGGTTGTCGCGGATCACCACGGCCATGGCCTGGGCGTAGAGGTCCTCGTCCGCATCACCGGTTGAGGTGCCCAGCATGGCGTCCATGATCGGTGATGTGTCTTCGGGCTCTTCCAGGATTTCGGTGACATAGTTCGGCTCGCCCTGCTCGCGCAGCCATTCGACCACGGCCTCGACCTCCTCATCCGACACAAAGGGCCCGTGCAGGCGCTGGGGGCGCTTTCCAGAGGCCTGGTAGAGAAGGTCGCCCATGCCGAGGAGCTGTTCGGCGCCCTGCTCGCCGAGGATGGTGCGGCTGTCGATCTTGGTGGTGACCATATAGGAGATACGGGTCGGGAAGTTGGCCTTGATCGTGCCCGTGATGACGTCCACGGACGGGCGCTGTGTGGCGGTGATCAGGTGGATGCCGGCCGCGCGGGCCATTTGCGCCAGCCGCTGGACGCAGCCCTCGATCTCCTTGCCGGCGACCATCATCAGGTCCGCCATCTCGTCGATCACGACGACGATGTTGGGAATGTGGTCGGTCGGCAGGTGCTCGGTCTCGTGGATCGGCTTGCCATTTTCATCAAAGCCGGTCTGGACCTTGCGGGTCATCGGCTCGCCGCGAGTGCGATACTTCTCGGCCTTTTCGTTGAAGCCTGCAAGGTTGCGCACGCCGGCCTTGGACATGAGTTCGTAGCGCCCTTCCATCTCGCGCACGGTCCATTTCAGGGCGTTCACGGCCTTGGACGGATCGGTGACGACCGGCGCGAGCAAGTGCGGAATGCCCTCATAGATGGACAGTTCCAGCATCTTCGGGTCGATCATGATGAAGCGGCACTGGGCCGGAGTCAGCTTGTACATCAGCGACAGGATCATCGCGTTCACCCCGACCGACTTGCCCGAACCCGTCGTGCCTGCGATCAGCAGGTGGGGCATCTTGGCCAGTTCTACCACGGTGGGTGCACCGCCAATGTCAGAGCCCAGCGCCATGGGCAGTTTCGCCTTGGTCTGCTGGTAGGCGGGCGCTTCCAGCAATGTGCGCAGGTAAACCGTCTCGCGGCCCTCATTGGGCAGTTCGATCCCGATCGCGTTCTTGCCGGGCACCACGGCCACGCGGGCCGAGGCGGCCGACATGGAGCGCGCAATATCGTCGGCCAGGGAGATGACACGGGCCGATTTCACACCGGCCGCCGGCTCAAGCTCGAACAGGGTGACGACCGGGCCGGGGCGCACTTCCTTGATCCGGCCGCGCACGCCGAACTCCTTCAGCACTTCGCCAAGTTGGCCCGCGCGGGCGATCAGGGCTTCCTCGTCCACATCGCGCGAGTCAGCTGGTGGCTCGGCGAGCAGGTCTATGGGCGGCAGTTTTTCGCTGGCCCTGGCCGCCTTGCGCCGCGCGCGCACCTTTGGCGAGGGCGACTGGACCGGCGCGGCGCTCATGGGTTTCAGAGCGGGCAGGTCACTGGTGTCGTCCCCATCAGTTTCCATGCCATCGTACGGTTGCGCTCCTTCGTCGGCGTCTTCGCCGAGATCGGGCATGACGAATCGACTGGCGTCGGCGCGCGCGGCCTCTGCCATATAGTCCGTGTCGGCCAGGCCGCGCTCATAGCGCCGCACCTTCCAGCGCTGCCAGACGCCGCGAAGCCCACGGCTCGCTGCGCGCCCGGCCCCGCTGGCCTTGCGGGCGGCATCCAGGCTGGAGCTTGCCGCCGCACGTTTCAGGGCATTCGCATCGCGCCTCCCGAACCCGAGCGCTGTCAATCCGCAGAACAGCGCCAGTATGCCCATCAGGGCACCGCAAAGGACTTCAGGTGCCGGCAAGAGCAGCGCCTTGAAGGGCATGATGGCGATGTCGAACAGGGCGTCGCCCACCATGCCCCCAAGCCCGGAGGCCAGGGGCCAGCTCGCCGGGACGGGCCAGGCGGCAAAGCAGGCTGCCGAAAGTGGAATGGCGGCCGCGCCGACCAGCCAGCGCCGGCGCTGCGGGCGACCGATAAGGACTGCGCGCATGGCCCCGCCCACCATAAGTCCAATTCCACCGACCCAGCTCGACCAGCCCAGTGTCTGGCGCGCCAAGTCGGCGAACACCGCGCCCATGTGTCCGAACAGGTTCACCGGCTCTGCGCCCGTCGCTGAATTCCAGCTGGGGTCAGAGGGGGAATAGGACGCCACGCTGCCACAGATGAAGACACCGATCCCGAACAGGACTGTGCCGGTGACAATCCGCCAGACCGGATCACTGGCCGCGCGCCTGGAAGCGTCTGTTATCGCGATTTCGGTCATCGGCTGGCCCTGGCTTTCAGCTGCGCGCTCTTGGATCATGAAAGCTAGCAAGACGGGGCTTAACAGGGCGCAAATGCCAACAGAAACTGTCGAATTTGAAAGGAAATCGACCGAGTGCTCAAATGAAAAAAGCCCCCGGCGGGTCTCCGGGGGCTTCTCTATGCGCCGTTCAGTATGAGGGAGCTGAAAGGTGCTGGGTGATGGCTCGCAACCCGCCTAGCTTGCGAATTCCGGATAGGCCTCAACACCGGTTTCGGACTTGTCGAGGCCGAGTTGCTCTTCCTCTTCACTGATCCGGGCAATACCCACCGCCTTGATGATGGACCAGACGATCCCCGACAGCACACTGACGACAACACCGGTCAGTACGACACCGACAAGCTGGCCAACGAAGTTAGGGTCGCCCGCCTCGTTCGGCATGACAGCGAAGGTGTAGGACACCGGCACCACCATCGTGCCCCAGATGCCGCAGACCAGGTGGGCCGGGATGGCGCCGACCACATCGTCGATCTTGAACTTGTCGAGAAGCGGCACGGTGAGAACCACCAGGACGCCGCCAATCGCGCCGATCAGGACGGCCAAGCCCATGGACGGCGCCAGCGGCTCTGCCGTGATCGAGACAAGCCCGCCAATCGCGCCGTTGAACGCCATGGTTGGGTCGACTTTGCCCTTGTATAGGATCGCCGTCGTGATCATCGCGGCCAGCACGCCGCCAACGGCTGCCATGTTGGTGTTGGCGAAGATCTTGGCGACGGAGTTGATGTCGTCAAAAGTGCCTGCTGCCAGCTGCGATGCACCATTGAAGCCAAACCAGCCGAACCAGAGGATAAATGTGCCAAGGGCCGCCAGGGGAATATTGGACCCCGGCATCGGGTTTACGCCGCCATTGACATATTTGCCGACGCGCGGGCCGATGATGATGGCACCGAGCAGCGCAGCCCAGCCGCCTGTTGAGTGCACCAGAGTGGAACCGGCGAAGTCGGAAAAGTCCCAGGCGCTGTCGAGGTAGCCACCGCCCCACTCCCAAGACACCACCGTTGGATAAATGATCGCCGCCAGAAGCGCCGTGAAGGCCAGAAAGCCCCAGAGGTTCGCGCGCTCGGCCACCGTGCCCGACACGATGGATGCGGCCGTGGCGACAAACACCATCTGGAAGAACCAGTCCGAATGGGCAGCATAACCGACCTCGATGTCTTCCACGCCGACCCACGGAATGCCACTTGGAAAACCAATGATGCCGCCAAGGGCCGTGGAGGCCGGATAGGCAATGTTGTATCCGATCAGCCAGAACATCAGGCCCGACACAGAGAACAGAGACACATTTTTCAGGGCCTGCATGGATGCGTTCTTGGACCTAACCAGCCCCGTTTCGAGGCAAAGGAAGCCGGCGGCCATGAACATCACGATCAGCCCGCCGATCAGGAACAGGTACGTGTTGTCCACATAGCTGCTGGAGCTACCCTCAAGCGCCTCAATCCGGGCCAGAAGCTCCGGATCAACTTCCTGTGCCCAGGCCGTGCCAGCGGCAAGTATACTGGTGCCCGCCACTCCCGCCATTCGGCCAAAATTACGAATAAACAATGTCATAGACTGGTCTCTCCCATCATCAAAGCGCGAATAGCGGCCGCCTTCGCGTACGATCCCGTCACGGCTATGTTGCAGTTGCGTTAGTCTCTTGGCAGGGAAGTCGAGGAATGGATGGGCAGAAGACTGCACAGTGGTTAATCGCTGTGCACAGTGCGGCACGTTCGCCCAATCCCGCGCCACTGGTGGACCAGAATCGCCGTCAGGCTTACCTACATCGTATGGCAAAAGGCACACATACCCGCAGATTTGACATCACCGTGATCGGCGCCGGGCCCGCGGGCGGAACCCTGGCGCTGGCAGCCTCGCGCCTCGGCCTGGATGTGGCGCTTGTGGACGCGCGCGACCCTGACGCGGCCAGGTCGACCGACACGCGCAACTTTGCCATCGTGCGCGGCAGCTGGAACCTCCTGAACTTCTGCGGCCTGGCCGACGCGCTCGAGGCCGACAGCGAACCCCTGCGCGGGCTTGAGGCCACCGATGGCGCGCCTCACTTGCTGGGTGCGCCCACGGCCCTGTTCACTGGCGATGACCTGGGCGCAGGGGTGGAAGACGGCCTGCTCGGCCACATGGTCGAGGCGGAAAAGCTGCAGGCCGCCATCGATGAAGCCGTCGCGCGCGACGATCACATCACGCACCTCGCACCATCCCTGTTCAACCGTCTGGAACAGGTTGACGGGGCGGTTCGGGCCCACCTTGAAGGCGGAGGGCATCTGGATGCCCGCCTTGTTGCCGGGTGTGACGGACTGAACTCGCCGGTGCGGAATGCAGCGGGGATCACCACGGAGGGGCGGCACTATGGGAAGTCCGTCTTCGCTGCAGATGTCAGCCTTTCGCGCCCCCATGGCGGCATTGCGCGCCAGCTCTTCACGCCCGAAGGCCCGTTCGCGACACTGCCGCTGAAGGGAGATCGTGCAAACCTGGCTTGGTACATGAAGGAGGGCGCCGCCGAAGCGCTGGCGCAGCGCTCGACAGCGCAGCAGGAAGCGGAACTGAATGCACGCTTTGCAGATTTTGCCGGAGAGATGCGCATTGACGGGCCCGTGCGCGCCTATCCGCTTGTCCTGCAGGTCGCCAATTCGATGATTGCTGAACGCGTGGCGCTGGTCGGCGATGCCGCCCGACGCATCAACCCCCTGGCTGGCCAGGGCCTGAACCTCGGCTTCAAGGACGTGGCGGCCCTGGCTGAGGTCGCCGCCGGCCAGGTCCGGGCGGGGCTCGACCCCGGCAACAGCCTGGCGCTTGAGACATACCAGCGCTGGCGACGTCTGGACGCCAACGGCACCGCGCTGGGGATGGACCTGATCGACAGGGTCTTTTCCAATGACAATATGGCTCTTAAACCGCTGCGCGGCCTGGCGCTGGCATTCGCCGAGCGGGCCGCCCCGGTCAGGACGGCGCTGGCCCGACAGGCCAGCGCCGCACAAGGCCACCTGCCGGACCTGATGAAGGACCCGGCAGGCTGAGGCGCCAGCCCCCTAGGCCTCGGCCTTGTCTCCGTGGAACAGGATCACTTTCTGGTGCGGGAACGGGATTTCCACGCCCACGCTGTCGAGCTTCTTCTTCACCAGTTCCGGCACCGAGTAGAGCACATCGAAATAATGCTCGCCGTTCACGAACGGGCGGGTGATGAAATCCACCGAGGAGTCGTTCAGCGTAGAGATTTCGATAAACGGCTTGGGATCCTTGAGGATATGGGGATGGTCGGCGAAGACCTCCTCGATCGCCTTGCGCGCCGTGTCGATGTCACTGTCATAGGAAATGCCAAAGGTCATATCGACACCCCGCACGGCATGGTGGGAATGGTTGACGATCTGCTCACCCCAGATCTGGCCATTGGGCACGATGATGTGCTGGCGGTCGAAGGTCGACAGGATTGTCGTGAACAGATTGATGTCATCGACATGTCCGAAACGGCCGGCTGCGTCGATGAAGTCGCCCACCTTGAACGGGCGGAACACCATCAGCATCACGCCTGCGGCGAGATTGGACAGGGCGCCCTGCAGGGCCAGTCCCACGGCCAGTGAAGCGGCGCCGAGCACGGCGATGATCGACGTGGTCTGGACCCCGAACACGTTCAGGACCGCAATGAACACGAAAGCCAGGACGAGGTATTTGGCGACACTCCCTAGGAAATTGAACAGAGTGCCGTCGAGATTTTCATGCCGCGCGCCGAGCCCTGTCACGAGCTTTCCGACCCGGCCGGCTATGAACGCGCCAATGATGTATATTGCGATCGCCAAAAGGATATTGGTGCCCCACTGGATCGCGATCGGCACATAGGAATTGATATCGAGATTCTCGAAAAAAGCGTTCATTTCAGCCCTCAATTGCTGGAGTTCCTCTGGAAAGTCAGCAGGCTTGCATCGCATAGGTCGCACGCATGCGACTGGGCGATCCCCGCCGTTCCTGAGGCGTCGGTTAGCAGGGCAAAGATGAACGGGCCGCCAGCCAGGCGTTGCCGGGTGTTAAGCCAGGCCCGCCTCGCCGGTGGCGAGGCGATAAAGCAGCGGCCAGGTGTAGAGCCCGCTGGAATGGCCATCGCTGAAGTGGATGCGCACGGCATAGCGCCCGACCGGTTCGGCCCGGGTCACTGAAATGTCCTCGGGAATCGGCGGCTGCGGCGGGGCCGGGCCGGCACCATGGCCGCGCACTTCAGCCGATGGACTGTTAGCTCGCAGCGTCCGGTAATCGATTTCACCTTCTTCGCCGTCATCGAATCGCACCCGCAGCCTCGCCTCGCCGGTGGAGAACCTCAGCTTGAGCGGCCAGGCGCGCCTTGCGGCTTCGTTCATTCCTCTTCCCCGTCAAGCTCGCGCGCGTGTTTCTCTGTCAGCAATGGCAGCCCATTCCGGATCGGGAAGGCCAGCCCCGCCTTGCGGGACACAAGCTCGTGGGTATGCCTGCTATATTCAAGGGGCTGGCGCGTGAACGGGCATATGAGGAGTTCGAGCACTCTGGGATCGACGCCTGACGATCGCCCGGGGTCCGGACTGGTGGCATCCTCGTCACTCATTGCAGGTTGCCCGCTCCGCCAGGCACATCCATCTCCAGAAGCGCAATCAACGTGTCCGCGCGCTCCCTGAGGGTCGCGGCTTCCAGAAGGGCCTGCTTCTCGACTGTTTCGAAGGGGCAGCCGGCACACAGCGCGTTCACCAGTGTCTCGATCGGCGCATCTTCCACAGCGGACCAGTCCGCCTGCATTTCATTGCGGGCCACATAGGCTCGCAAAGCATTGATGAGCCTTTCACGGCTGGGCAGGTCAGCGATGTTGGGCGCCTGCAGGTCGGCTTCGAAGGGGGTCCAGTCCGGGCGAACCTGCCGATATGGCGTTCCAGCCTTCGCAATCTCCTCGAACCTGAAACGGCAAAGCCCGGTCAGCACAATCAGATAGCGCCCGTCATCGGCCTCTGAATATGACGTCACACGCCCCGCGCATCCCACACTCGCGAGGCTGGGCAACGCCTTTGACCCGCCCGTTGTCTGGACCATGCCGAGAATGCGCGTTCCGGACATGGCGTCGTCAATCATGTTCAGATATCGCGGCTCAAATATGTTGAGCGACAGCGTCCAGCGGGGAAACAGAAGCGCCCCGGACAGTGGAAACACTGCCATTTGCGACGGCAGGTCAGTGGCACGCCTGTAGGATTGCATACTCATGTGGCGAGGCCTCCATCAACTCACGCCTCTGACATGGGGCGCATGGGCCACGCGTCGAGCCCCTGGCGCCGGTTGGCAACGCCGCACTAGGCAAATGTCAGGGACGCAAGGCGCCGGCGGCCCTCAATCGTAGCCGGGTCTTTGGGGCCGGCGGCCTCAAAGATTTCCAGCAGCTTGTCACGCGCCTTTCCATCCTGCCAGGAGATATCATCGGAAAGGATCGCGATCAGATGGTCGACCGCATCCTTGTTGCGCCCGGCCGCGGCCAGTTTTTCCGCCAGCGCAAACCGTGCGGAATGGTCGCCCGGCGCGGCCTCCACGCTGGCCAGGGCCTCGGCAAATTCATTGGCGTCGGGGGCTCCTTCAGCCATTTCAACCGCCTTGAAGGCGCTGGTCCAGGCGGCCTCCCCGCGCTGGTCTTCACCTGCAATCTCCAGCGTCTCCCGGGCGCGTTCCACATCGCCATTGGCGAGGTAGCACCGCGCCAGGCCTGCTATTGCCTCGGTGCGTGAAGGATCGACATTTATGATTTGCGCATAGGTCTGGGCCGCCCCGCCCACATCGCCTTCAACGAGCAACTGGTCGGCCGCCTCCAGCGCCTCGGCAATCGCCTTGCCATCATCGGTGCCCGACAGGAGCTTGTCGATGAACTGGTTGATCTGGCCTTCGGGAAGCGCGCCCATGAAGCCGTCAACCGGCTGTCCCTTGGCAAAGGCGAACACGGCCGGAATGGACCTCACACCCATTTGGCCGGCCACGCCCGGATTCTCATCGATGTTGATCTTCACCAGCCTGACCTTGCCCGTCCTGGCCCTGACCGCCTTTTCGATGATGGGGCCCAGCGTCTTGCAGGGGCCGCACCAGGGCGCCCAGAAATCAACCAGGACAGGCACGTCGCCTGAAGCTTCAATCACGTCGGCCATGAAGGCCTGGTCGGTGCTGTCCTTGACCAGGTCGCCTGGCGCGCCTGCTGAACTCTTGTCGCCGAGAATATCCATGGCGTGCGTTGTCCTCTGTTTTGCTGGCGCAAAGATGGGACGCGCTGGCGCGCGATGCAACACGGGGCCATCCGGTCAGACCGGGCGGGCCTGCCCCCAGCAGGCAAAGCCCGCGATCTTCGGCGTCGAGGGCAGGTACATCGTCTCGACCTGCTCCAGCCGGAAGCCGCCTTCGCGCAACAGTTTGCCGGTGTCGCGGGTCAGGTGGCAGCCGCCGGCCAGCCGCTTCCAGACCGGCTCGATCCGGCGCTGCCACCTGGCGATACCTTCGTCGGGGGCCAGGCCGTGCTCTGAAAACAGGACCTGCCCACCGGGCTTCACCACGCGGCGCACCTCGTCCAGCGCGGCCTGCCAGTCGGGAATGGTGCAAAGGACAAACGTGATGACCGCAGTGTCAATGCTGTCATCCTCCAGCGGCACCGCCTCGGCGCCAACCTCCAGAAACTCGGTCTTGTCGGCAACACGGGAGGCCGAAACCGCCCCGCGGGCCCTGCGGATCATCCCCGCGGAGGGTTCAAGGGCATAGAGACGCTCGACCTTGTCGCCATCATAATAGCTGAAATTGGTTCCCGAACCGCAGCCCAGTTCGAGCACCCTGCCCGTCGCCTGGGGGACCACTTTCTCGCGCTGCTTCATGATCGGCTTGCTTGAACAGGCCGCCGAAACCAGCGGCGGGACAACATAACGCTCCCAGATGCCCATCAGCTTCTCGTGCCCGCAGTCGTAGAATCGTTCGGCTTGCCAATGCGCGCGGCGGTGGCCGCATTGCCGGCCTCCATGACAAGTCCGGTCTGGGCCATCTTCACGCGATAGGACAGGCCATGGCCCAGGGGGTTGTAGACACCGGATCCATAGGCTTGGGTCGACAGGCCCAGACGCCAGCCCTCGGCCTCGGCCAGTGCCTGGACATCAAGGCCCGGATTCTCGCTCAGCCGGTGGACGATCACCGTGGTCTCGCCTTCGGCATCCTCAAAACCACCCGAGAGCCTGTCGAGCCGGTAGACGCTATCATAGCCGAGCATGTTTGACATTGGATTGAACCGGATGATCCGGGCACGGACCTGCCATTCATCCCCAATGAGGTTGTAGGTCTCGGTCTCCCCACCCTCATAGATGAGCCTGGCCACGTACTGGTCCGGTGCGCCGGCGTCTTCAAAGCTTATGGTGAGCACGTCACGCTCATAGGTGAGGCGCTGGTAGGTCTGCAGGTTGAGGCCTGCCATGGCGACAATCCCGGACAGGCCGAGAAAACCCATGCCGAAGACCAGCCGGGTCAGGCCGGCGAACACTTGTGCGCCGAACAGCCGACCCAGTCCGCCAAATCCCAGCATCAGGCCGATGACGCCCGTAATGGACGGCAGGATCCACCAAACGAGATTGCCCATTGCGCACACCCCATATTCCTGTCCGGGCGCAATTGGCACCGGCACTTCGATCTCCCACCCCGTTTTCTATAGCAAAGGTACCGGGCTTTGGCAGTGGGAATTCACATCTCGGGCGCGGCGGTCTCGCCCGACCGATGCCATTCGTCAAAAAAGTGTGAGCGCGCCCATTGACGATGCAAGGCGTGCTGGTTAACTCCAAGCCACTGCTAGCAGTCTCCGATTACGAGTGCCAACTCCCACCGGACGCGGCTGGCAGGAAAGACAGAAACCCTTAGCAAATAAGGAAGAGGGCACATGGCATTCCGTCCGCTCCACGACCGTGTACTGGTCCGCCGCATCGAAGAAAGCGAAAAGACCGCCGGCGGGATTATCATTCCCGATACGGCCAAGGAAAAGCCCCAGGAAGGCGAGGTCATCGCCGTGGGCAATGGCGCCATTGGCGACGACAATGAGCGTGTCGCGCTCGATGTAAAAACCGGCGACCGCATTCTTTTCGGGAAATGGTCCGGCTCCGAAGTCACCGTCGATGGTGAAGAGCTGCTGATCATGAAGGAAAGCGACATTCTCGGAATCATCGAGTAACTGCGCCAGTTTCGCTTCACACGACTACAAACCCCAATCAGAAAGGTAGACACACATGGCTGCCAAAATTGTACAATTTGGCCCTGAGGCCCGCGAACAGATGCTCCGCGGCGTCGACATTCTCGCCAACGCCGTCAAGGTCACGCTTGGCCCGAAAGGCCGCAACGTGGTCATCGAAAAGTCCTTCGGCGCACCGCGCACCACCAAGGACGGCGTCACCGTTGCCAAGGAAATCGAGCTGGAAGACAAGTTCCAGAACATGGGCGCCCAGATGCTGCGCGAAGTGGCCTCCAAGGCCAATGACGTGGCCGGTGACGGCACCACGACCGCCACGGTGCTCGCCCAGGCCATCGTGCGCGAAGGCATGAAGCGCGTCGCCGCTGGAATGAACCCGATGGACCTGCGCCGCGGCATCTATAAGGCCGTGGCCGAAGTCGTCAGCGACCTTGCCCACCACTCCAAGAAGGTGAAAACCAACGACGAGATCTCCCAGGTCGGCACCATTTCGGCCAATGGCGAGACCGAGATCGGCGCCATGATCGCCGAGGCCATGGACAAGGTCGGCAATGAAGGCGTGATCACGGTTGAGGAAGCCAAGTCCCTCGAAACCGAGCTGGAAGTCGTCGAAGGCATGCAGTTCGACCGCGGCTACCTCTCGCCCTACTTCATCACCAACGCCGACAAGATGATCACCGAGCTTGAGGACCCGATCATCCTCCTGCACGAGAAGAAACTCTCTTCCCTGCAGCCCATGCTCCCGATCCTCGAACAGGTGGTTCAGTCCCAGCGCCCCCTGGTGATCATCGCTGAGGACGTGGACGGAGAAGCGCTTGCCACTCTGGTGGTCAACAAGCTGCGTGGCGGCCTCAAAGTGGCGGCCGTGAAAGCCCCCGGCTTCGGCGACCGTCGCAAGGCCATGCTGCAGGACATCGCGATCCTGACCGGTGCCACGGTGATTTCCGAAGACCTCGGCATCAAGCTCGAGAATGTCACGATGGACATGCTCGGCACGGCCAAGCGCGTGAACATCACCAAGGATGACACGACCATCGTTGACGGTGTTGGCGCCAAGTCCGAGATCGAAGCGCGCGTGTCCCAGATCCGAAAGCAGATCGAGGACACCACCTCCGACTATGACCGCGAGAAGCTGCAAGAGCGTCTCGCCAAGCTGGCCGGCGGCGTGGCCGTCATCAAGGTCGGCGGCGCCACGGAAGTGGAAGTGAAAGAGCGCAAGGACCGCGTCGACGACGCCCTGAACGCTACCCGCGCGGCTGTCGAAGAAGGCATCGTGCCCGGCGGCGGCATTGCCCTGTTGCGCGCCTCACGCAATATCGAAGTCAAGGGTGAAAACGACGACGAGCAGGCGGGCATCGACATTGTTCGCAAGGCATTAGAAGCCCCTGCCCGCCAGATCGCAGAAAACTCCGGCGTCGAAGGCTCGGTCGTGGTCTCCACAGTGCTGGCTGACAAGTCGCGTTCCTATGGCTTCAACGCCCAGACGGAAGAGTATGGCGACCTGGTGAAAATGGGCGTGATCGACCCGGTGAAAGTGGTGCGCTCGGCCCTGCAGAATGCTGGCTCGGTCGCTGCGATCCTGATCACCACGGAAGCTGCCATCGCCGAAGCGCCAAAAGAAGACGCCCCCGCGATGCCTGACATGGGCGGCATGGGCGGAATGGGTGGAATGGGCGGCATGATGTAAGCCCAAGGCCCAGCCTGAAACATGAGAAAGGCCCGGAGCGATCCGGGCCTTTTTTGCACGCCACGGACGCTGGCACGATGCCCACCGCGAATTGCGATTGCCAAAAGGGCCGTGCGCACAATACTGTATCGAGTAAACAAAAAGGGTTGGTCACTGGAATGGATTTGTTCAAACACGCCGCACACGCACGATGGATTGCAAGGACGGCCGCGAGTGCAAGTGTCCTGATACTCGCAGCCGGGGGCGCCCTGGCCCAGGACGTGGCGATTGTTCAGCCGGGCGCGCCAGGCCAGCCCAGCCAGGCCCTGAGTGCGGACGAAGCAGCCACGATCGCCAACAACAGCTATTCCGAGGATGATGTCCGCTTCATGCAAGACATGATCCCCCATCACCAGCAGGCGGTGGACATGGCGGTGCTCGTGGCCGAGCGCACCAATAGTGAGGCGGTCACTGATATCGCCGAGCGGATCATGGCGTCACAGGCCGACGAGATCAAATTCATGGCGGGCTGGCTGACCGAGCGCGGGGAGATGGCGCCCACTGCCCATGCCGGCCATTCCACACACATGTCCCACGAGATGATGGGCATGGCCACGCCCGAGCAGATGGCAGAACTCGCCAACACCGAAGGCGTGGCCTTTGACGAGCTCTTCCTGACCCTGATGATCACGCACCATGACGGGGCGCTGACCATGGTCGACGACCTTCTGGACCAGCCAGGTTCGGCTTACGACCCGGTCCTGTTCGAGTTCGTCAACGACATTGTCAGCGACCAGACAGCCGAAATCGAACGGATGAACGTGCTGCTTGCCAGCTTGTCTGGTGATCCGCGGGCCGGACTCGCCGCAGGGTTTCGCGATGCCGGCGAGGCGATCTCGAACCTGACCAAGGTGGCCTCCCTGCCCAAGCCGCCGGGCTTCTTCGATCCGCAAAACCCCGCGGGCCTTCCCCCCGTGATCCCCGCCGAGCCCGAAGAGGGCGATGAGGGCGACGCCGATCCCCATGCCGATATGGACCATGGAGACATGGACCATGGAGACCATGGCGACCATGGCATGGACATGGCATCAGGCGAAGCTGACGCGACTCCTGTCGATCCCGAGGCCGGCGATGAGCAGTCCAATGAGGGCACGGAATGGGGCGAGCGGTCCCCGCTCCTCAGCTTCTCGAACACGGATATGGCCTTCTCGGGCAATCTGCTGGTGGTTGGCAATTATCACGGCTTCAACATCTACACGCTGAGCGACGATCCCGAGCCTGAGTTGATCAGTTCGGTGGTGTGTCCCGGCGGCCAGGGCGATGTGTCGATCGTTGGTGACCTTCTCGTCATGTCCGTTGAGCAGACCCGCGGGCGAGTCGATTGCGGGCGCCAGGGCATTGCCGAAGAAGTCAGCGAGGAGCGCTTCAGGGGCCTTCGGATCTTCGATATCTCCGATCCCAGGCGCCCCCTACAGGTGGGCCAGGTGCAGACCTGCCGCGGCTCACACACCCATTCGGTGGTGTCGGGCCCTGACGCTGACGGCAAGATCGTGGTCTACAATTCCGGCACGGCCTCTATTCGCAAGGGCGAAGAGCTTGAAGGCTGTGTCGGCGCTGTTGCCGGCGACAACCGCACCGCGCTGTTCCGCATCGACGTGATCGAAATTCCGGTCGACAATCCGGGCGAGGCACGCATCGTCGACAGCCCGACCGTCTTTGCCGATGACGAGACCGGCCAGATCGCCGGCCTCTGGCAGGGCGGTGACCATGGCGAGGAGACCCAGCGTAGTGCGCGGACCGACCACTGCCACGACATCACCGTGTTTCCTGAAATGCAGATCGCGGCCGGCGCCTGCTCGGGCAATGGTGTGATCTTCGACATCTCCGACCCCTACAAACCGAAGCGCATGGATGCGGTGGTGGACGAGAAGTTTGCCTACTGGCATTCGGCCACCTTCAACAATGACGGCACCAAGGTGCTCTTCACAGATGAATGGGGCGGCGGCAGTCGCCCGCGCTGCCGGGCCTCAGACCCGATGGACTGGGGGGCGAACGCCATCTTCGACATCGTCGACGGCAAGCTGGAATTCCGCAGCTACTTCAAGATCCCTGCGCCCCAGAGCGAGGAAGAGAATTGCGTCGCCCACAATGGCTCCATCGTTCCCGTGCCGGGCCGGGATATCTTCATCCAGTCGTGGTACCAGGGCGGTGTTTCGCTGATCGACTTCACCGACAGCGCGAATGTGGTCGAGATCGGCTATTTCGACCGCGGCCCGATCCACGAGGAGAAACTGGTGCTGGGCGGATACTGGTCGAGCTACTGGTATGACGGGCGCATTTACGGCACCGAGATCGTGCGCGGCCTCGACGTGTTCGAGCTGGCCGCCAGCGACGCCATGAGCCCGCATGAGATCGCTGCGGCGGAGGCAGCCGACCAGGGCGAATTGTTCAACCCGCAACAGCAATTCGCTGTCACCTGGCCTGCTGCCATGCCTGCCGTCGCGATGGCCTATCTTGACCAGCTCGTGCGCGAGGACGCGCTGCCCGACGGAGATGCCGCCTCCCTGCGCGGTGCGATCGAGGCGGCCGAACGAGCCATGGCGTCAGGCGAGGCGGAAGGGCTGGCGGCAAGCCTTGATGCCTGGGCCACGCAGCTCGGAACGCTGGACAGGCAGATGGAACCCGCAAATGCCATGCGCGCCGAGCGGCTCCAGCAAAGCCTCAGGGCCATGTCGGCGCAGCTTTAGGCCAGAGGGGCGAAACGCCCCGGCTCAGCCGGCAGGATCACACAGCGGTCGCGTGCGCATCTCGTCGCCGCGATCAATCGAGATGTCTTCGCGGATCATTTCCAGGAGCGGCACGATCGGCTCGGCGAAACCCACCCGGCCATCGGCGCTCATGCGGTTGGCGTCGACGCCCTGGTGGATCGCAATGACTTTCCGGCTTTCAAGGTCAAACACCGGTGCGCCGAATGCCCCTTTCAGCGTGGCATGGCGATAGGTGACGCCCCCACTACCGGCCACGTCGAGGCCGGACGTCACCAGCAGTGTCAGCTCCTCGCGCGCGCCCTCATCAGCGGCCAGCCCGTCAATGCCGAAGAGGGCAAAACGGCCATCACCGCTTGGCCCCCAGGGATCGCGCTCGCAATCAATGTCGCCGGGCTCCAGTGGCCGCGCGCCAAACGGCAACGCCCCCTCCAGCGCGTGGATGAAGAAGACCGGGTCGGCGGCCAGTTCAAGCGGCGTGCGCCAACGGGGCTTGGCTGCAAGTTCCAGGGTGGGCGCGTCCCGCAGAGTGGGGAAAGTCGCCAGGATCGGATCGAGCGGCCCCTCGGAGACAGATGAACCTGCCGTCCCTTCGGGCATCAATTCCTCGGGCGTGAGGTAGCGCTGCTCCATGACGGCGTGGTCGATCGTGTCATCCGCGAGATTTCCCTCGGGCGGCAGGACGGGAATCCCGGGGCCCGCGTCACTGACATGGCTCTGCTCGAGGATGCCCGGCGGAGGACCGCCCTGGCGGGTCTCGCCCATGAACGCCCTGGAAAAGCTCTCGCCGTCAAATTCCTCGGCCCCGGCAGCGCCCGCGGCATTGGTGGCGGCGAGGAATTCGTTCAGCCGGCGGTCTTCCTCGATCAGTTCCTCTTCGCCCCTGAAGCGCGGCGTCAGGACATAGGGGCTGCCGGCCCAGTCAGGATGCACCATGGCGCCATCGATCAGGATGCCCGTCACGATCTGTCGACCCTGCTGGAGGCGCACCACGCCGCCGGCATAGTTGGCCGCCACCGGGAACCAGCCACCCCTTGTCTCGAAAGGGGCATTGCCGGTCGAGGGCGCGCGCAGGGCGATGTCCGAGGACAGGCGCAGATTGGCCGCCTGCAATTCCCGGTTGGTGACCGCTTCGGCGCGCCGGGCGACCTCAGCGGCTTCGGCCGAGGCCAGCGCCGCCTGTTTCGACTGCAGCGCGGCATACCATTGAAGCCCGGAAAAACCAGCCAGCCCAGCCATGGCGACGGCCACGGCGGACACCCCGATCAGCAAGCCCCGGCGGCGGTTTCGTGCGGCCCGCTCGGCGGCATCGGCGGCGGCCTTGCTGGCGGCGATGAAGTCCATCTGGTCGTCGGAGACCTGCGGCGCGCCATGGGGTCGGCTCGCCATCCAGTCAGCGGCCGCCTCCAGCTCGTCCCCGCGCAGGAGCAGGGCCTCGGTGCGCCCGCGCCCGTCCCAGCGCCGGGCCAGTGCGCCGAGCCGCGTGTGCTCGCGGATCCACTTGTGGTCCACGCGCAGCGCCGATGAGAGGTCTTTCAGGCCGGCCGCGAAGGACTTCTCCCCATCGAAGAAGACATAATTGAGCTGGGAAAGTTCTTCGGGCACCTGGCCGTCTGGCACAGGGCGCCAGACCACGGGGATGAGCCGCTTGTTCAGGCGCAGGGTCTCGGTCACCTCCCAGCTGCAATGTACCGATGTCAGGCTGTCGGGCGAGAGGATGTAGACCACCGTGTCGGCGCTCTCGATCAGGCCGCGCAGGCGCTGTTCCCAGGGCTCTCCGGGGGCGATGTCCTCCTGGTCGATGAAGGCCTCGAACCCGCAGGCCTGGAGCGCATTGACGAGTTCCAGTGCAAAGCCGGTATCGGCCCGCGAATAGGACAGGAACACCTTGATCGGCTCAGTCTCGCCCCCGCTGTCATAGGCCATGGCGCATCTCCCGACTGGCGTGGCGCGGAGAGTACGCCTCAAGGCGCATCGGGGAAAGCCCCGGGAATGTGGGCCCAGCACCCGCGTCCGCAGCTCCAGTGGAGCGCGGCGATTGTGGATACAACTCGGAGGCGGCGACACCCAGACAAATCTCATGATGAGCGGAGACGAACTCTCATGGTGAGCGGAGACGAACCATGGAGCGTCGCGCCCGCCCTCTGGTTCGTCTCCGCTCACCATGAGGGCTGCTGGTTCGCGCGTGGCTCAGCTTGTATTGAGATGGCCCGGCTGTGGGAAAGCGCCCGCCCCAAGCGCCGCAGGTTCCTGCGCAGGCAGGAACCCATGGACGATCCTTGCCATCAGCGCTCCCGGATCAGAGACTGACCCATGGATACCTGCCTGCGCAGGGATCTGCGGAAGGGGGGTGAGATAGGGATTGAACTCATCGAGTGTGGCGAGGCGTATGCGGTGGGTGCAGCGCTCCAAAGGCGCATTCCAGCTCTCAGCCGGCGCAACATCGTTCGCAAACACCCACTCCACATGAATGCCGCCCCACCAGGTCACGGCATAGGCGATCTGCCCATCCTGCGGGTGGTCCTCGCGCAAGCGCCGGACCAGTCGCAGGAAGCCGCGAAGGTTCCAGAAGAAGAGCGGCCAGAAGATCGGGTGGACGATCTCCCGCCAGCGGGCAAGGGGAGAGGCAGTGTTCATGGGCAAGAGCCTGCCACAGGCACGACCCCCGTCGGATAGCTCTGTCGCAAAGCCCCGTCGCCACAGCGCTTTTCCCCCTGCCCCCGGCGGGACAAGGCGCGGCCATCCCTCAGAACCGGCGGATCAGGTAGACACCTGCGCCCATGAAAACCACGCCAAGCAGGCGAAGCGGCG
>CAZVES010000002.1:43860-54639 GCA_964625835.1 uncultured Hyphomonadaceae bacterium | reverse complement strand
GGAATATGATGCCTGCGTCTTCCTGGATGCCGACACGATCATGCTGCGCAGCATGGACAAGCTGTTCGCCTATCCGGAGTTCTGCGGTGCGCCGAATGTCTACGAGACGCTGTCGGACTTCCACCGACTGAATTCGGGTGTCTTCACCGCCCGCCCCAGCGAAGCGACCTTCCGGGCGATGATGGACCGCCTCGACCAGCCCGACATCTTCTGGCGGCGCACAGACCAGACCTTTCTGCAGGCGTTCTTCCCCGACTGGCATGGCCTGCCCATATTCTACAACATGCTGCAATATGTCTGGTTCAACCTGCCCGGGCTCTGGGACTGGGGCGCGATCCACCTGATCCACTACCAGTATGAAAAGCCCTGGGAGACCGACCATCCCAAGCGCGATGCGCTCGCCCCCCTGATCGACCTCTGGACGGCTTTCCATGACGGCGCACCGGTGCCCGACATCGGCGCGCTGGCAGGCCCGCCCGGTGCCCGCACGGTGCCATGAGCCACGTCCTCGTCACCGGCGGATCGGGCTATGTCGGCCGTTTCATCGTCGAAGCGCTCATGGATGCGGGACACGGGGTCAGCATTGCCGGGCGCAGAGCGCCGCGCCGGGGCCAGTTTTCCCGCCCTGTCGATTTCCGCGAGGCGCCGCTTTCGCCTGAAGGACCACCGCCGGGGCTTTTCGATGGGATCACGGCTCTTGTCCATGCCGGGTTCGACCATGTGCCGGGCCGTTATCGCGGCGGGGAAGGCGATGACCCGGCCGGCTTCAGGGCCCGCAACCTGACTGGCACGCAGCATCTTTTCACAGCAGCCAAGGACGCAGGCGTGGGCCGGGTCGTGTTCCTGTCCAGCCGCGCAGTCTATGGACGCCAGCGACCCGGCGAACGGCTTTTCGAGACCACCCCGCCCGATCCGGATACGCTCTATGGCGAGGTGAAACTGGAAGGCGAACGGGCCCTCATCACGCTGGGCGCGCCGGGGTTTGTCGGCACGAGCCTGCGCGTGACCGGCGTTTACGGAGCGGCCGCGCCGGGCCAGCCCCACAAATGGAGCGCCCTGTTCGACGACTATCTCAAGGCCTGCCCGATCGCCCCGCGCGTGGGCACCGAGGTCCATGGCCGCGACGTGGCGCAGGCGGTCTGCCGTGTGCTGGACGCGCCGGCCGGGCTGGTGGCGGGGTTGGTGTTCAACGTGTCCGACCTTGTGATTGACCGGCGCGATGTGCTTGCACCGCTTAAGGCGGCCACAGGTTGCTCGCACCCCCTGCCCGCGCCGGGCGATGCCGGGCAGGTCAACGCGATGGACACGGCCCGGCTCGCCGGGCTGGGCTGGTCACCGGGGGGGCGCGACCTGTTCGCCGCCACAATGGCCGAACTGGTCGACGCCGCACTTCGCTGAGGGCAAGCGCCATTACACGTCCAGCAGGAGGCGCTCGGGATCCTCCAGGTTTTCCTTCACGCGCACCAGGAAGGTCACCGCTTCCTTGCCGTCCACGATGCGGTGGTCATAGCTCAGCGCCAGGTACATCATCGGGCGGATCTTCACCTCGCCATTGATCGCCACGGGGCGCTGCTCAATCCGGTGCATGCCGAGCACGCCGGACTGGGGCGGGTTCAGGATCGGGGTGGACATGAGCGAGCCGTAAACCCCGCCATTGGAGATGGTGAACGTGCCGCCCTGCATGTCTTCGATGGCAAGATCACCATCGCGCGCCTTGCGGCCAAGATTGCCGATCTCTGCCTCGACACCTGCCAGGGAGAGCCCGTCACAATCGCGCACCACGGGCACGACGAGGCCCTTGGGCGTGCCGACGGCGACGCCGATGTCATAGAAATTCTTGTAGATGATGTCAGTGCCATCGATCTCGGCGTTCACGGCCGGGATTTCCTTCAGGGCGCTGACACAGGCCTTCACGAAAAAGCCCATGAAGCCGAGCTTCACGCCATGGCGCTTTTCGAAGCTTTCCTTGTATTTCTTGCGCAAATCCATCACCGCGGTCATGTCCACATCGTTGAATGTGGTGAGCATGGCGGCGGTGTCCTGGGCCTCCTTCAGGCGCCGGGCAATGGTCTGGCGCAGGCGGGTCATTTTCACCCGCTCCTCGCGCGGGCCGAGGTCGCGCGGCGCGCGTGCGACTGCAGGCGCGCTGGCTGCGGGGGCTGATCCGCCCTTGTTGATGAATTCCAGCGCATCGCCCTTTGTCACGCGGCCCGCCTTGCCGGAGCCGGGAATGTCGGTCGGGTCAACGCCGGCCTCGCTCGTGACGCGGCGCACGGCCGGGGAGACCGGGCGCTGGGTTCCCGCGCCGCTGGCCGATGGCGCCGGTGCGGGTTGGGCGGCAGGTTTGGTGCTTGTTGCCTGGGCCGCTCCGCCACCACCGGAGATGCGTGCGATCAACTGTCCGGGTGTGACGCTGTCGCCTTCAGCCGCGTGCAATTCGGCCAGCACGCCCGATGCGGGCGCGGCGACCTCCAGGGCGACCTTGTCGGTCTCGATCTCCGCGATGATCTCATCTTTCTCGACCGCGTCGCCCGGGGCTTTCGAGAAGCTGCCCAGGGTGCCCTCGGCCACGCTTTCGCCCATGTCGGGGACCACCACATCCATGAGGCTGGCATCGTCGGACACCTCACCGGCCTCGCCCGGGCCGCCATGGTCTGGAAGGGCCTGGGACGCCGGCGCAGCCGCGCCATTGCCGCCATTGGCAGCACCCGCGCCGGATCCCGCGCCAAGCTTGGCGAGCAGCGCGCCGATTTCGACCGTGTCACCCTCCTTTGCGACGATTTCAGACAGGGTGCCCGCCTCGGGCGCGGGAACCTCGACCGAGACCTTGTCGGTCTCCAGTTCGACCAGGACCTCGTCCTTGGCAACGCTGTCGCCTGCGGATTTGAGCCAGTGGCCCACTGTGGCTTCAGTGACGCTTTCGCCCAGCGTGGGCACCGTGATGTCGGTCATGTGCGTGTCTCGTTTCTCATCGTCTCATGATGCGTCAGGCAACAACGATGTTGTCACTGACAGGTTTCTCTCCGAGCGCGGCCTCAAGGAGGTTGTCGCGTTCCTCGATGTGGCGCGACATCAGCCCGGTCGCGGTGGAGGCCGATGGCGGGCGGCCAGCATATTTCGGCCGCGGTGCACTGACCTTGGCCTTGCCCGCGCACCACTCGATCTCGTCGCGAATGAAGGCCCAGCCGCCCATATTCCTCGGCTCTTCCTGGCACCAGACCATCTCGGCATTCTTGAAGCGCTTGAACTCATGGACCAGCGCCTTTCGTGGCACGGGATAGAACTGCTCCATGCGCAGCAGGTACACGTCATTGACACCGCGCTTTTCGCGCTCTTCGAAGAGGTCGTAATACACCTTGCCCGAGCAGAGCACGACCCGGCGGATCTTGTCATCGGCAGCCAATTTCACAGTGCCCTCGCGGCCCGGCGTCTCCGCATCGTCCCAGAGAATGCGGTGGAAGGAACTTTCGGCCCCCATGTCTTCGATACTGGAAACGGCCAGCTTGTGGCGCAGCAGCGATTTTGGCGTCATGATAATTAGCGGCTTGCGGAACTCGCGGTGGATCTGGCGCCGCAGGGCGTGGAAATAGTTGGCCGGGGTGGTGAGGTTGCACACCTGCATGTTGTCCTCAGCGCACATCTGCAGGAAGCGCTCCAGCCGGGCCGATGAATGCTCCGGCCCCTGGCCTTCATAGCCATGGGGCAAGAGGCAGACGAGGCCTGACATTCGCAGCCACTTGCGCTCGGCCGAGGAGATGAACTGGTCGAAGAAGACCTGGGCGCCATTGGCGAAGTCGCCGAACTGGGCCTCCCACAGGGTCAGCGTGTTCGGATCCGCCAGGGAATAGCCATACTCATAACCCAGTACGGCTTCTTCCGAGAGCAGGGAGTCAATCACCTCATAGGGGGCCTGTTTGTCCCCCAGGCGGTTGAGCGGCGTGTATCGCTCGCCAGTGTCCTGGTCGACAATGTGACTGTGGCGTTGGGAGAAGGTGCCGCGGCCGGAATCCTGGCCGGACAGGCGCACGGGATAGCCCTCGTCAAGCAGGGTGGCAAAGGCCAGGTGTTCCGCCGTGGCCCAGTCCATGTTGCGGCCTTCCTCGATCACCCTGGCGCGCGCATCGATGACGCGTTTCAGGGTCTTGTGGGGGGTCACGCCATTCGGGATCGTGGTCATGGCCTTGCCCAGTTTCAGCAACCGGTCGGCCGACACCCCGGTCACGCCGCGCCGCTCATCATCATCGGGCAGGCGGAAACCGGACCATTCCCCGTCGAGCCAGTCGGGCTTTTGCGGCTCCAGGGACTTGCCCGCCTCGAACTCGCGATCCAGGAAGGCTTCAAAATCCTCGTTTTCCGTGTTGATCTCCTCGCGCGTCAGAAGCCCCTCTTGAATCAGCCTGCGCGAATAGATCTTCCACACCGAGGGGTGGTCCTTGATCTTCTTATACATGAGCGGCTGGGTGAACATGGGCTCATCGCCCTCATTGTGCCCGAACCGGCGGTAGCAGAACATGTCGATCACCACGTCCTTGCCAAACTTCTGGCGGAACTCAGTGGCGATCTTCGCGGCGTAGGTGACAGCTTCTGGGTCATCACCATTCACATGGAAGATCGGGGCCTCCACCTGCAGCGCCACATCGGACGGATAGGGCGATGAGCGCGAATACATCGGGCTCGTGGTGAAGCCGATCTGGTTGTTGATGATGAAATGGATGGTGCCGCCGGTGCGATAACCCTGCAGCCCGGACAGGGCGAAACACTCCGACACCACGCCCTGGCCGGCAAAGGCGGCATCGCCGTGCAGAAGCAGCGGCAGCACCTTGTGACGGTCCAGCGTGCCCGTGTCGCGGTGTTCCATGGCCTGTTTCGCGCGCGCCCGGCCGAGCACAACGGGGTCAACCGCTTCCAGATGGGACGGGTTGGCATTCATGGACAGGTGGACCTTGTTGCCGTCGAACTCACGGTCAGAGGAGGCACCGAGGTGATACTTCACATCGCCCGAGCCAAAGTCTTCCGCACCCTGGGTGGAACCGCCCTGGAACTCGTGGAAAATCTTCTCATAGGGCTTGCCCATCACCGCGGCCAGCATGTTCAGCCGCCCCCTGTGGGCCATGCCGATCACGATTTCCTGCACGCCCAGTGCGCCGCCGCGCTTAATGATCTGTTCCAGGGCGGGCACGGCCGCCTCGCCGCCATCCAGGCCGAAGCGCTTGGTGCCAGGATAGCGCTTCTGGAGGAATTTCTCGAAACCTTCCGACTCCACCAGCTTGGCGAAAATGGCTTTCTTGCCTTCAGGGGTGAACTGGACGCCCTTGTCCTTGCCCTCAATCCGCTCTTGCAGCCAGCCTTTCTCCTCGGGGTCGGAGATGTGCATGAACTGGATGCCGATGGTGGAGCAGTAGGTCCGTTTCAGGATCTCCAGCATTTCGTGCACGGTGGCGTATTCCAGGCCGAGCACATGGTCGATGAAGATCTGTCGGTCCATGTCGGCGTCTTCAAAGCCGTAATTCTTCGGGTCGAGTTCGGGCTGGTAGCCGGGCTCTTCCAGGCCCAGAGGGTCCAGGTTGGCCGCCAGGTGTCCGCGAATACGATACGCACGGATCATCATCAGCGCCCGGATGGAATCCTTCACCGAACGGGAAATCTCCTCCGGGTCGGCGGCCTCGGCGCGGGCCTTGATCTTCTGTTCAAGCTTCGGCTCGAGGGCCGACCAGTTGCCGTCGAACACAGCGACGGCCTCGTCATCCTGCGCGGGCCAGGTGTCTCGGGCCCAGCTGGCGCCATCGGCATTCGCCCTGGCGTCCGCTGCACCGTCACCCAGTTCCTGGAAGAAGGCCTGCCAACTGGCGGGCACAGAGGCGGGATCGCGGGCATAGGCCGCCTGCATCTGTTCGACATAGGTCGCGTTGCCGCCATAGAGGAAAAGTGTGTCGAGCATCGCGGCGTTGGCGTCGCTGCGGGAGTGGTCATCAACCGGGCGGGCATCATCTGCCATGGAACCGTCATCCTTTCAGGAGCCTGGCGGGCAGGCTCCCTTGCCTTGTTTCCGGGTCACGCGCGGGAGCGCGAACAGCTCTCTGGCGTTCCCGGTATTTCCATATAAGGGCCGTCCTAGCCCTTGAGAACTTCTACCATGGTCGTGCCGAGGCGTGCAGGGGAGGGTGACACTTTGATGCCCGCGCTCTCCATGGCCTCGATCTTGGACTCAGCCCCGCCCTCGCCGCCGGAGACGATGGCGCCGGCATGGCCCATTGTGCGGCCCGGAGGCGCTGTGCGGCCCGCGATGAAGCCGGCCATGGGCTTCTTGCGGCCCTTTGCGGCCTCGTCCTTGATGAACTGGGCGGCGTCTTCCTCGGCGCTGCCGCCGATCTCGCCGATCATGATGATGGATTCGGTGGCGTCGTCGGCCAGGAACATTTCCAGCATGTCGATGAATTCGGTGCCCTTCACCGGGTCGCCGCCAATGCCCACGGCGGTGGACTGGCCAAGGCCCTCCTGGGTGGTCTGGAACACAGCCTCATAGGTCAGCGTGCCAGAGCGCGAGACGATGCCGACATTGCCCTTCTTGAAGATCTTGCCCGGCATGATGCCGATCTTGCACTCCTCAGGCGTCAGCACGCCCGGGCAGTTCGGCCCGATCAGGCGGGAATTGGACTTGTCCAGTTTCGCCTTCACGCGGACCATGTCCTGCACGGGCACGCCCTCGGTGATGCAGATGATGAGTTCGATGCCGGCCTCGATGGCTTCCTCGATCGCGGCAGCCGCGCCCACGGGCGGAACATAGACCACGGACGCATTCGCGCCTGTGGCTTCGCGCGCATCACCTGCGGTGGCGAAGATCGGGAGCTTGGCGCCGTTCTCGGCCTCCCACTCAGTGCCGGCTTTCTTCGGATGCGTGCCAGCGACCATCTGGGTGCCATAGTATTCCAGCGCCTGGTTGGTGTGGAACGAGCCGGTCTTGCCGGTCAGGCCCTGGACGATGACCTTGGTGTCTTTGTTGACGAGAATGGACATGGGATTCCTCAGATGAGATGTCAGAGTTCGATGAAGGGGTTGATGGCGCGCACACCGGAATAGTCCTGACCATGGTTCAGGTCTTCAGTGTAGATCGACTTCGCACCGAGCCGTTTCGCAGCGGCGATCATTGCGGCATCGTAATAGTGCGTTTCGTAGCGCTCAGAGAGTCGTTTGGCCGTGAAGAAGATTTCGGTGTCGATCACAGCGCACTCGAACTCGAGCAGGTGCGCGATCCAGACATTCAATACATCGTCGGACACCCCGAAAACCGGCTTCTTCATGTTGACATAAAACTCATGCAACACCTGCACTGACAGGCAGAAGTCAGCTTCGGCAACAATTCCCCGGGCGATTTCGGCCTTCCCGTCATTCTGGGTCGTTGCCGCGTAAATCAGAATGTTCGTGTCGAGAAAAGCGTTCGCCATAAAGGGCCTCGCGATCAAATTTCCACCCCTTGGGCATGATCGTCTTTGAGTTCTTGCTCAGTTCCACAAGCTGTCTGGCCGCCTCGCGACGACGATGAGCCGTCGTTGAGTTGGCGACCTTCTGAACGAGCAGGTCGCGGACAATGGCGTTAACAGACGTCTTCTCTTCCAGGGCCACACGCCTCGCTTGCTCCAGCAGGGCTTCGTCAATGGCGAGGGTGATGTTCTTGGTAGCCATACCCTATGCTCCACTTATCCTGTGGAACACATATTATGTGTAGACGTGTTCCGCAAGTAGAGGTGCCCCTAGCCGCGGACCGCGGCCACGATTTTCTGTGCCGCGTCATCCAGATCGTCGGCGGGGATGACGTTGAGGCCGGAACCCGCAATGATCGCCTTGCCGGCGTCGACATTGGTGCCTTCGAGGCGCACGACGAGCGGGACCGAAAGATTGGTCTCCTTCACGGCGGCCAGCACGCCCTCGGCGATGACGTCACACTTCATGATGCCGCCGAAAATGTTCACAAGGATGCCCTCCACCTTCGGATCCTTCATGATGATCTTGAAGGCGGCAGCCACCTTCTCCGCGCTGGCGCCGCCGCCCACATCGCAGAAATTGGCCGGTTCCTCGCCATAGAGCTTGATGATGTCCATGGTCGCCATGGCAAGGCCCGCGCCGTTGACCATGCAGCCGATCGTGCCGTCGAGGGCGATATAGGCGAGGTCCCATTCGCTGGCCTCGATCTCTTTTTCGTCTTCCTCGGTGGTGTCGCGCAGTTCCATCACGTCCGGGTGGCGGAACAGGGCGTTGCCATCAAAGCTGACCTTGGCATCGAGCACGCGCAGATGACCGTCCTTCATCACGATGAGCGGGTTGATCTCCAGCATCGCCATGTCCTTCTCGGTGAAGGCCTTGTAGAGCGTGGGGAAGAGTTTCATGCCGTCCTCGCGGCCCGCGCCCGTCAGGGCAAGCGCGTCGCAAACCCTGGCCGCATCCGCGTCAGTCATGCCCGCCAGGGGCGCGACATTGATGGTGTGGATCTTGTCGGGCGTGTCATGGGCGACCTGCTCGATGTCCATGCCGCCTTCGGTCGAGGCAACAAAAGCCACGCTGCCGGTGGAGCGGTCGACCAGAAGGGAGAGGTAAAGCTCGCTCTCGATGTCGGCGCCGTCTTCGATGTAGAGGCGGTTGACCTGCTTGCCGGCATCACCGGTCTGGGCCGTCACCAAGGTCTTGCCGAACATCTGGCGCGCATGGGCGATCGCCTCGTCGCGGGAAAAGGCCAAGCGCACACCGCCCTTCTCACCGGCCTCGGCCTCAACGAACTTGCCCTTGCCGCGCCCGCCCGCATGGATCTGGCTTTTCACGACCCAGAGCGGCCCGGGCAGGCTGTCCACTGCGCTTTCAATGTCTGCGGTGGACAGTACGGGTGCGCCATTGGCCACCGGCGCGCCGAAGGATTTCAGAAGGGCCTTGGCCTGGTATTCGTGAATGTTCATGGGGTGCCTCGCGCTCAATGGGCCTCTCTGGCGGTGCGACTGACTGCCGCCTCGCCGAACTCTGCGCGCGTTATAACAGCCAGCGTATGGGCCGCAACACATCCCAAAGGCGTAAGTGACGCATTTGAGTGCACTTGGCGAACCCAGATAGGGCGCTGTTTCTGGCGCCGTGGCGCTGGCATCACTCCGTGTCCGTGCGCGGGTCGATGTCCTTGCCGGTCAGCGAGGTGGGCCGGGCCATTTCCCAGTTCTCGAGGTCGGCTTCAGGCACACGTGTTCGGGCCTCACGCCGCCAGACCATGGCGACGATCAGGGCAAGGCTGAACAGTGCTGAAAAGACGAACAATCCCCCGGGACCAAAGGGCGATCACGACTGGCGAGTCCGGGATGCAGCCCTCAGCCGGGGATCGGGAACGTGGTGGCGCGCAAGCGGTTGCCGCCATTGGAGAGGATCTCCAGCGTCACGGTTCCCGCATCCCAGTCGATGTTGACCGCGCCGAAATTCTCCGCCGCCACGCCTTGGCCAAGCTGGGCACTGTCGCGCTCAGCGGTCTCGTCCCGGAACGACAGGTTGAGCGCGGATGCGGTGAGTTCATGGAGCGGATACTCCGCAAAGCCCGTCTTGCGGTAGAGGAAGGCACTGTGGCGGTCGCCGGAGACAAACACCACACCATTGGCACCCGTGGAGCGGATCAGGTCCATCAGGCGATCGCGTTCGTCGGGCATGTTGGCCCAGTGTTCAAAGCCATGCCCGTCCGTGGTCAGCACCTGGATGGACGAGGCGATGATGCGCACGTCGGCCGGTTCCTGGAGTTGGTTTTCCAGCCAGGTCCATTGCTCGGCACCAAGCATGTCCTGCATGGCGCCGCGTTGGTGGGGAATGTAGCGCTGCTTGCCCGGGGCATTCCACTCGTCGGTGGGCACCAGCCCCGAGCGGAAGTAGCGCGTGTCCAGCATGATCACTTGGGTGCGCTGGCCCTCAGGGCCGAAGGTGCGGGCATAATAGGTCCCCGGCCACTGGCCGACATCCTCATCGTCGAGCCGCCAGAAGGTTTCGTGCACGCGTTCGGCGAGGTCCCGGAAGGGGAACTCCCGACCGGCATCATTGGCGCCGAAATCATGGTCGTCCCAGGCCGACATGATCGGGTGGCGCGCCACCACGGCCTGGAATTCCGGTCGCGCAGCCAGGTCCGCAAAGCTCTCTCGCAACTCATCAAGGTCGGGCTGATTGTTGCGATAATAGCGCCCGTCTCGGTCGCCATAGACATTGTCGCCCACCATCAGGAACAGGTCGGCCTCGGTCTCGGCAATCGTCGCGAGCGTCTGGCTTTCCTGTTCTTCATCGTTGCACGAACCGACCAGGATGCGCGTGATGACGTCGCTTTCGCCGGGCATGGGGGCCCCCTTGGGCATGCGCGGCAGAGCGCTGGCGGGAATCGTTGCGTAATAGGCCGAAAGCGCCTCCTGAGCCGAGGCTGGCGGCTCAGCCACCTCAACCGTGACAACCGGTTCCTCCACAATGGTCGTGGTGCAGGCTGAAAGGGCGAGGAGGGCGAGTGTCGAAGCGACGGTGAGGCGCATGTCTGTTCTCCAGCTTTGCGATGATTCCGGATGAAATGAGTGCTAGCACAATGCGTCTGACAGTTTCACGACGAAATGGCGCTCACCCGAAGAATACACGATGAATGAGGCGGCCCGGCACCCGTGCAAAGATCGCCGGGATGAGCAGGGCACCGAACACCAGGCCCTGTCCGGCCATGGCGATACCAAGGGTCCGATGGGCCGTTCGACCGCGCGTGACCGTGTAGAGCGAGAGGCCGAGCGCCAGCGCGCCAAG
>CAZVES010000002.1:0-43760 GCA_964625835.1 uncultured Hyphomonadaceae bacterium | reverse complement strand
GTGTAGAGCGAGAGGCCGAGCGCCAGCGCGCCAAGGGTGCAGATCGCATGGACCTTGGCCTGATCCAAAACGTACAAAGTCGAGCTCAGGCCGGGGCGAATGTGCCGTGGAAACCGAGCGGCCAGGCATGGCGCGCGGTGAAACTGGCCACCGGGCCGGCGGTGATGTCGGCCACATCGAAAACATGCACCTCACTGCGCCCGGTGGTGATGTTCAGCGCCGTGCCGACAAGCCAGGCATCGGCCTCACCACGCCCGCCCGGCTTGGCCACGAAAAGGTGCTCCTCGGGAATGCGGGTCTCGCCATAATCGAAATGGCGAGCCGTGCCCGCGCCCCAGTCCATCAGTGTGACGCGGCGCGCACCGGGCCGGCCGGTCGCGTGTCCTCCGACCAGTGCCGTCAGTCGCCGTTCCAGCCCGTGAAACTGCGGATGCACCACCGGGAACTCGCCATCCACATCGGTCTTCTCGATCCTGGCAGGGGCGCTGGCCGGCACGATGATGCGCGACAGGCAACTTGTGCCCGTGTCCTCGAGGGGATCGAATTCGCCCCTCATGAGGTTGGTCGCGCCGCCTTCGCCAAGGAAGGGTTTGTCATAGAGCGCAATGTCGATGTGGATCGTGCCCGCCTTGTCCTCCCAGGCCGCACCCGTATGGTAGAAGGCGTGGGAGTCGACTGTGGCGCGCCGGCGCTTCGCCATGTCGTCCTTGTCGATGATGATCAGTTCGAGACCTTCCTCCGGACGCCACTCCAGCGAGTTCACGAAAGGCGGAATGTTCCGCGTCATGATCCAGGGCTGGGCGATGATGATGAGGTGGCGCTCGGTCATCGCCCAGTCGTGGATGTAGGAGGCCCGGCCGATGTCGATCATCTCGGTGGCTTCGACCGCGCCAGTTGCCGCCAATTTGTAGATGATGGCGCGGCTGCCGGCGACGCCGAGATTCCAGATCGTGCCATCGGGCTCGACCTTTGGATGGGCCAGGAAGGGCATGCCCTTCAGGTCATCGCGCAGGACGTGCACGCCACGCGTCTGAAGCGTTTCGGCATCCATGGCAAAGGGCGAACCGCCCTCCCAGAGGGCCAGCAATTCGCCGCCCACCTTCAAAACCGACGTGTTGGCCGCATTCACCTCATCGCTCGACATGACCGGGAATGTGGGATCGCCCGCCGAGCCGAAGCCGGGCGCAAGGAAACGCCCTGCCGCCTGCTCACTGACATGCTTGTTAGTCTGGACAAACCGGCCGGAATGGACGGCCTTGCCGTCTGCGAAAGCAATGCGCTGGACCATGCCGTCGCCATCGAACCAGTGGCCGAGCACCTCATCGCCATACCGGAACCAGCCGGGCCCGTTGCGGTAAAGGCTGCCGCGCAGGCCATCCGGCAACCGGCCAGAGATCAGATCCATCGGGCCAGGGGCGAAGCCGCCAGCCGGCGCGTTGGCATAGCCGACCTGCCAGGCGGGCATGTCCGGCCCGGTGGCCAGGGCAGGGCCGGCAAGGGTTGCAGCGCCGGCTGAAACGCCAAGGGCTGCGAGGAGGGAACGACGGGTCATGTCCATGGGTCTGGTCTCCGGTTGGGCGTGAAGGCGCGCGACTAGCCGCCGACGGTGATGGCGTGGGTGTTCTCCCCGGCAGTCACTTCGAACCGGGCGGCGTCCCATTTCGCCGGGCCGAACCGGCCGCGGGCATTGTTGGAGAAGCCGAAGGGCTCGGTGGGCATGCCGAACGGGTTGGTGTCCATCTCACCGTCATCATTGACGTCGTGGTAGAGCTTGATGGCGTACGCGCCGGGCTTCAGCCCTTCCAGAGTCACGGTCTCAGTTTCGCCACCGACCATAACATTCGCGCCGCGGACGCCGCCGCCATTCTCATAGTCGGCTTCCCCGGCAAACACGCCGAGGCGGATGGTGCCCTGTGCGTTGGCGATGTCCTCGAGTGTGATCGTGAGGCTTGCGGTCCCGGCAGATGCCGGGCTTTCCGCATCGGCCGTGGTGGCGCAGCTGGACAAGAGGGCGCCTGCGACGAGGGCGGAGAGGTGAAGGGCGGTGCGGATCATGTGTATCTCCCGTGGGCTGTTGGGTCCGGCGTGTTTGCCGGTGACGCCAAGTTGCCGTGCGGGGCCGGGTCGATGCGAGCCGATTTCCATGAAACCACTGGTCTCCTTCGCGAATTGCAGGCAATTTCACTTCGCGAAACGTGAAATGCAGGGGAAAGGCATGCCTGAATTCGTTGTGCGCCATGCCCGCGGGGCGGCGATCATTGTCACGCTCGCAATGGTGTTCACCTTCCTTGGCGTCTACGGCACCAACGAGATGCCGTTTCACTACGGCTTTCTGATGTGGCTGTTCACGATCGGAGTGGGCGCAATCTCTTCACTCTGGATCTCGCCCATGGTGTTCGAGCGCGAGCCCTGCGCGTCCTGGCCACTTGTCCTGCAACTCCTGGTGGCCGGTTTGGTCATCGCCCTGCCGGTCACGGTCGCAATCATTCTTGTGGAGGCGAGCGATGGCCGCGTGATGCCGGCGCGGTACTGGCCGATGCAGTTCCTCTATGTCTACGTCATCTCGCAGATCATCACGGTTGGCGGATACCTGTTGCAGACCAACACCGAAGCCAGGACCAGCGAGGCCGCGTCGGCCGGCGGCGCGGCGCTTTTCGCGGACCCCACCACGAAGTTCATGGAGCGGCTGCCCCCCAAGTATCGCGGCGCAGAACTCTACGCCGTCTCTTCTGAGGACCATTATCTCAGGGTCCACACGAGCCTGGGCGAGGAGCTGATCCTGATGCGCCTGGCTGACGCAGTAGACCTGCTTGAAGGCGCGGGCGGGCTGCAGGTCCACCGGTCCTGGTGGGTGGCCAATGCCGGAGTGCAGGATGTCGAGCGCAGCAGTGGAAAGCCTGTCCTGAAACTGAAATCCGGCGGTGCCGCGCCCGTCTCGCGCACCTACCAGAAAGCCGTGCGGGAAGCGGGCCTGATCTGAGGTCAGGCGGTGATCACAGGTGCCAGCGCGTCCTTGGAGTTCATGCCGCCCAGCAACTGGTTGACGAAGGCCACATGACTGCGCAGGCGGTAGACATCGTCGGTATAGGACAGCGGCACTTCAAGTTTGCCGATCTCCTCCTGCAGGTCCCGCAACTCATCGCGGACCGTCTCGCGGTCCTCCTCGGTACTGGCGGCGCGGCCTCTGGCCTCCAGTTCCCGCAGGTCATCATACCAGATGTAGATCTTGCGCCGCACGCGCCAGCGATAGATCGGCGGGGCCACACGGACGAGTGGGATCAGCAGGGTCACCAGCGGAATGAGCAGGACCCAGGCGCGTTCGAGGAAGTTCGCCATCCCGAATGAGAAATACCGCCGCAGGGCCGACGGGCCATCGCGGTAATAGCGCTGGGCCTCCTTCGAAAGGGGCAGGTCGGTTCGTGCCCCTTCCGGGAACTGTCCGGGCTCGGCCAACAAGGACGGGGCCGAATGGATGTCATCGGCGGCCTCCAGAAGGATGGCATGGATCGCTGGGTGCAGGTCTCCACGCACCACCATCTGGGCGACGGGTGCAATCAGGTGGACATCGGATGGCGGCAGATCCTCGCCCACTCCCATCACGCCGCGCAGGAGGGTGATATGGGCGAGGGCGGGCTGGCGCTGGGCCAGGGCCGGCGCGCGCGGAAAGCTCAGCAGCATGATGCCCTCGGCATCGACCAACTGGCGCACATAGGGCGCTGTGTAGCCGGCCGCAAAGACCGCGGCATCGACCTGGCCGGCCAGTAGCGCATTCGCCGCCGCCTGTCCGCCCAGGGCGAGATCGGTGTTGGCGCCCCACTCGCCGCCAAACTCCCGGCGCACATGAAGGGCGAGGGCGCGCGTGCCCGATCCTTCAGCGCCTATGGCGATGCGCGCGCTGCGCAGGTTCTCAAACCGGCTGACGCCCAGGTCAGAACGGACAAAGACCCAGAGCGGCTCGTAAAATACCCCGCCCAGGGTGCGCAGGGTTTCTCCATCTTCCGGCCGTGTCAGCCCCCCCTGGACCAGCGCCACATCCGCATCGCCCACACTGAGCAGGCGCAGATTGTCCAGGCTGCCCTCGGTTGAGACAAGCTCGACGGTGACATCGTGCTCGGAAAGAAGGTTGGCATAGCGTTCGGCATAGGCAGCATAAGCGCCGCCGGGCGATCCGCCTGCCATGGTGATCGTGCGTGGCGGGGGCGGCTCGACAAAGCGCAGCGCCAGGATCACCCCCAGCAAAGCAATCGCGATGAAGGGCCAGTAGACCTTCAGGAAGTCTTTCACGCTTTGCATGGGCACACCCTCCTTCGACCCGTCTGGCTAGCGCGGGCGGCAGGCGTGCGCAAGCAACCTCAACCCGGAGTCATCAAGTGCCCGGAAATTGCCCCATGCATGCCGCGCATGGCGCTTATTCCGAGACCACAGTCGAACCAAGGGCCACAACGCACCAATTGCCTGTCAAGACAGCAGACACGCCAAGGCCCCTGGAGGACACTGGAATGACACAGACAAACGCTTTGGGCCGCACCCTCTCCACGGCTTTCCTGGGACTGGTGGCCATCGCCGCGCTCGTCCTGGCGCTGGCACCCGGTGGCAGCCTGTTTGCCGGCTAAATCTTTTTTTCCGCACGCACGGAACCTGCAGGCTCTCCGCGCGTCCCGTTTCCAGATGGTGGGACCCCTCCCCCCTCCCCATCCCGCCATCTGAACGCCCCGCTCGGCCGCCCGCCCTCCCTCCCCGACTGGCCGAGCGGGGCCCTATCTTCCGGCACAAAAAAGCGGGCCGCGAACCGGGCCGCCGGGTTCCATGACAGCTATTCCTTCTCGCAATTCTTATTGAATAACGATACGGGTCGCGCGCTGTGGTTATCAAGAAGTGCGGCCGGCAAAACCCCGGGTGCGCCGCACGGCTGCCTCACCGTCGACGCCGCATGCGCTTGAGACTGCGCAGGAAGAAAGGGGTCAGCGCGCCGATGATGGCGACATCGATCAGGATGTGAATCATCAGGATGAGATAGCCGCGATCCTCTAGCGGGTCCTCGCTCTTGCCAAATATGGTCTCCAGCAGTCCGACAATGTCTCCGCCACCGGTCACGCTCTGGTTGATGATGGCAAAGATCAGCGTGAACAGCGCCGCGGTCAGGACACCATAGATCGTCAGCCGAACGGCCCGGAACCATGTCATGCGCGGCACCATCCAGCGCGACACCCGGTGGCGAGCCCCAAAAATCACATCCAGCAGGTCGTCCACATCCTCTTCGAAGTCCTCCATGCGAATGCGCGCGGCATTGATGCGGGTGAGGCCTGCGAGTTCCCCGGGCAGTTCGCTCGCCGCGGGCATCTGCGTTTCATCGAGCAGGACGGGAATCACCGGCCGCTTGCTGGCCAGCGCCTCGCTCACTTCAAGGCGCACGAAATCATTGTCCTCAAGGATACGGGCCGAGCCATCGCCGCGCTGGCCGCGCCAGTCGGGTCCCATCAGCACGACGACCACGCCAGCCTTGCGGATCGCCTTGCGGATGGCCTCGGTGAAGTCTGCGCCCTTGGGGATGGCCTCATGGTCCAGGAACACCCGCTTGATGTCGGGCATCTGCAAGAGGCGTTGCTCCAGCGAACGCGCCGCCGCTTCCGCATCGGCGCGCCGGTAACTCAGGAAGACACGCATGCAGACCTAGTCCTGCTCGCCCAACCGTGGATAGATGCCCGACCGCGCCAAGTGATCGGTCGCCCCAACAGGTGAGGGCCGGCGCACTTCCACGGTGTCCTCATCCTCCGCCCGGAACTCATAGATGAGCGCATAGAGCTTGTGGCCGCTGGTGAAGGTGGTTTCCGGGTCCAGCTGGATCATTTCATCGGCGCCTTCCTCGGCGATCTCCTCGATCTGCTCGCGCCCTTCCAGTGTGGCCATCTCGTCTGGATCGACCTCGCGCGGCGTCGCTACGAAGATGATCTGGCGGTAATAGCCTGGCGGGGCGTAGAAGAGCCGCGAGATATAGCTTCCCAGCGACCACTTCTCGCCAGCCTCGGGCGGATCAAAACGCTGGCCTTCCACGGGCGTGCCATCGACGCCGATGCGCTCAAGGCGGGTGATGATGGCCCAGCCATCGCAGCCCACGGTGAAGTAGGCTTTTTCGGTATACCCCGCCGCATCAAGGGCGTTGTCCACCCGCCTGCCGACGTCGTTCAGCGAGGGCGTGGGGCCAAGGCCCGTGGTCAGGAGCGGCCGGGGCAACGCCACGAAGGTCGATGGCGCGGGAGGCGGCCAGTCCAGGTCATTGGGAAGGGCGTTGGGGTCGCAGCCCAAGATCATGGCCTGGGGCTCGTTCGGTGTTGCCGCCTCACGTATCTCATCGTCCGGTCTGTCGGGACCACGGCTTGGCGGTTCTGATCCGGGCCTGATCGGCGGTGGCGGTGGAGGCGGCGGCGGTGGTGGCGGAGGAGGGGGCGGAGGCGGAGGCGGCGGAGCTGTGGTCGGCGCACCATCTCCAATCGGCGCGCTGCACGCGGCTGTTCCAAGGCTCAGCGCGGCAATCACGCCGATCAATGTCGCTAGCTTCAATCCACTACGATACACCATCTCCAAACCTCCCGCTGGGACGTTTGAAGACTATCAGAGCCGCGCACAGCTTCCTACCGCGAAACTTGACCGATCAATCCCCATCCATCCGCAGCGCGGCGACGAAGGCCTCTTGTGGTATCTCCACTTTCCCGAACTGGCGCATGCGCTTCTTGCCGGCGGCCTGCTTGTCGAGCAGCTTGCGCTTGCGGGTCGCGTCGCCGCCATAGCATTTGGCGGTCACGTCCTTGCGCAGGGCGGAGATGGTCTCGCGAGCAATGACCTTGCCGCCAATGGCGGCCTGAACCGGGATCTTGAACATCTGGCGGGGGATGAGGTCTTTCAGCCGCTCGCACATCTGGCGCCCGCGCCCTTCGGCCCGGTCGCGGTGGACCAGCATGGCCAGGGCATCCACCGGCTCATCATTCACCAGAATGTTCATCTTGACGAGGTTTTCCGCCCGGTGGCCGATGATCTCATAATCGAAGCTGGCATAGCCGCGGGAAATGGATTTGAGCCGGTCATAGAAGTCGAACACCACCTCATTGAGGGGCAGCTCATACCTCACCATGGCGCGCCCGCCGACATAGGTCAGCTCCTTCTGGATGCCGCGCCGGTCCTGGCAGAGCTTGAGTATGGGGCCGAGATATTCGTCGGGGGTGTAGATCGTCGCGGTGATCCAGGGCTCGCGGATTTCACTGACCTTCACCACGTCGGGCATGTCGGCGGGGTTGTGGAGGGACATTTCCGTCCCGTCGGTCATGGTCAGCTGATACACCACCGAAGGCGCGGTGGCGATGAGGTCCAGGTCGAATTCGCGCGAGAGGCGCTCCTGGATGATCTCCAGGTGCAACAGGCCAAGGAAGCCGCAGCGGAAGCCCATGCCGAGCGCGGCAGATGTCTCCATCTCCCAGGTGAAGCTGGCATCATTCAGGCGCAGCTTGCCCATGGCGGCGCGCAGATCGTCAAAGTCTCCTGCATCCACGGGGAAGAGGCCGCAGAACACCACGGGCACAACGTCCTTGTAGCCCGGCAGCGCTTCTCCGGTGGGGCGTTTTTCCTCGGTGATCGTGTCACCGACGGCCGTCTCACCCACTTCCTTGATCGAAGCGGTGATGAAGCCGACCTCGCCAGGCCCAAGCTCGTCCACATCGGTCAGCTTGGGCGCGAAGACGCCAACCTTGTCGATCTCATAGGTCTTCTTGGCCCGCATCATGCGGATTTTCTGCTTCTTGCGCAGCACGCCATCAATGACGCGGACAATCACGACCACGCCGAGATAGGGGTCGTAATAGGCGTCCACGAGGGAGGCCTTCAGCGGCTTTTCGGCATCGCCTTCTGGCGGGGCGGGCAGGCGTGTGACGATCGCCTCAAGCACTTCCTCGATGCCAAGCCCGGTCTTGGCGCTGATCTGCAGCGCATCCGAGGCGTCCAGCCCGATCACGTCCTCGATCTGCTCGCTGACGCGCTCTATATCGGCGGCCGGCAGGTCGATCTTGTTAAGGACGGGCACGATCTCATGGTCCTGGTCGATGGCCTGGTAGACGTTGGCCAGCGTCTGGGCCTCGACCCCTTGCGAAGCGTCCACCACCAGCAGTGAGCCCTCGCAGGCGGCCAGGCAGCGCGAGACCTCATAGGAAAAGTCGACATGCCCCGGCGTGTCCATCAGGTTGAGGACATACGCCTCGCCATCGCGCGCGGTGTAGTTCAGGCGCACCGTCTGGGCCTTGATGGTGATGCCCCGTTCCTTCTCGATGTCCATATTGTCGAGCACCTGCTCGGACATTTCCCGGTCGGTCAGCCCGCCCGTCAGCTGGATGAGCCTGTCGGCCAGGGTCGATTTGCCATGGTCGATATGGGCGATGATCGAAAAGTTCCGGATGCGCTCTCGTGATGTCATGATTGCGATATAGTCACTATGACATGAAGCGGAAAGCGTATTTGGTGCGCAGGAGACGACGCCGGAGCCCCAGCCCCATGCGACCAATTCGACATCTTGCCCTTCTGGCGAGTGCCGCACTCGTTGCGTGCTCGCAACCCGAAAGTGCCACACCCGAAACCCAGGCCTTGGAGGCACCGCAGGCGCGCCCGGTCGGCCAGCCGCTGATCATCGCCCATCGCGGGGCCTCGGGCACCTATCCCGAGCACACGCTGGAAGCCTATGGCGCGGCAATGGACATGGGCGCTGACTTCATCGAGCCGGATCTTGTGATGACGCGGGACGGGGTGCTCGTCGCGCGCCATGAGCGATACCTCTCCGAAAGCACGAATGTCTCCGACAAGCCGGAATTCGCAGACCGGCTGGCGGTCAAGGACGTCTATGGCTCGCCGCGAGAGGACTGGTTCGTGGAGGATTTCACACTGGCCGAACTGAAGACATTGCGGGCGCGCCAGCCCCGCGCGGGTCGCAGCAAGGCCCATGACGACCAGTTCGCCATTCCGACGCTCACGGAGATTCTGGGCCTTGTGGCCATCGGCAACGGTCCCGGCACGCCGGTGGGCATCTATCCCGAACTCAAGGAGCCGGGTTTCTTCAACGCCCTGGGGTTCGACATGGAGGGGGCGTTGCTGGAGGCGCTGGACAGCGCCGGCATCGGGGAGGCCGGCGTGCCGGTCATCATCCAGTGTTTCGAGCCGGACACGCTGCGCAACCTCGACGCTCGCTCCGATTACACCCTCGTCCAGCTCTTGCCTGCCACCAGCGCAGAGCGGCTGTCTCCACAGCTCATCGCCGAATACGCCGATGGCGTCGGCCCCTGGAAACAGATCGTGATGCAATCGCGCGGCGGCCCGCTCAACTATATCAGCCAGGCGCGGGAGGCTGGCCTGTTTGTCCATGCCTACACGTTTCGCGCCGACGATGTCGCGCCCTATGCCGAGAGCTTCGAGGCCGAACTGGAACAGGCTTTCAATATCGGTATCGATGGCGTTTTCACCGATCACCCCGCCGAGGCACTGGCCGTGCGTGATCGCATCCGCCAACGCGCCGAGGTGCGCCCTTAAGGCCCTTTCAGTTTCAGTTCATCCCGCGCTCAAGGTGCATTCATCTGGCCTGTGACAACACCAGGGCTGGAATGGGAAGGGCAAATGGGAACAAAACACGACAGCGAGGCCGAGGCCATCGCATTGCTGGAACGTATTCAGCGATACTGGCGCGAGCAGGGCTATGAGGTGACAGGTTATGTGAAGCCCGCTGGGTTTTCGCCGCGCCTGCGCTCGACAGTCTATGAAATTGAAACGGACCTGGTGAACGGCGTGCCGCGCAGCAGGGCCCGCGGGCGACAGGACACCTGGGAGCAATAAGCCTGACCGGGCAGGCCCGACATGCGTCCACCAAGTGTAAACCGGTGGCAAGCCGCCAGAACAACAGGCCTTTCAAGTGACAACACTCTGAAAGGGCTCGCTCCAGTTTCGAATTGCGCTAACTATGCGCGGGCAGTATGCAAGTGCAGCAGTGACGGTGACCTGTCCATGTCAGACCTTGATCAGGCCGCGCCCCAAAAACTCGAAAAATCCCTCAAGCTTTTCGATGTTTATGCAATGGCCACGGGCGCGATGTTCTCCTCGGGCCTCTTTCTCCTTCCCGGCATTGCCGCCTCCTACACGGGCAACTCGGTCTACTTGGCCTACATGATCGCCGGCGTGCTGATCCTGCCGGCCATGTTCTGCATGGCAGAACTCTCCACCGCGATGCCGAAATCGGGCGGGACATATTTCTTTCTCGACCGCAGCCTCGGCCCCATGATGGGCACCATTGGCGGGCTCGGATCCTGGGTGGCCGTGGTGTTCAAGAGCGCTTTTGCGCTTGTTGGCATGGGGGCCTATCTCGGGCTCTACCTCGACGTGCCGATACTGGTGACCGCAGTGTTCCTGACACTGGTGTTTGGCGCGGTAAACCTGTTCGGAGCCAAGGAAACCACCCTCCTGCAGCGCATTCTCGTGACGGTGCTGGTGGTGATCCTCTCGGCTTTCTGCCTGATCGGACTGATCAATGTGGGGCCTGAACGCGTGCTACGGCCAGACCCCGCCTATGGCGACTTTTTCTCCAACGGGCTTGTCGGTTTCATCTCCACGATTGGACTGGTTTTCGTCTCCTATGCGGGCCTGACTAAAGTGGCCAGCGTGGCGGAGGAAATCCAGAACCCGGAGCGCAACATCCCGCTCGGCATGACCCTGTCCCTGATCACGGCCACGGCCATCTACACGCTTGGCACGCTCATACTCGTAACCGTCATGCCACCACAGGAACTGTTCAAGAGCCTGACACCGGTCGCCGATGCGGGCCGCTATTTCCTGGGCTGGGCGCCCTGGGACCTTGGGGTCGTCCTGATCGTCATTTCAGCCGTGGCCGCTTTCGCCTCCACTGGCAATGCAGGCATCATGTCGGCGTCGCGCTATCCCTTCGCCATGGCCAAGGACAAGCTCTTGCCGGAGGCTTTCAGCAAGGTTGGCCGTTTTGGCACCCCATCCTTTGCCATCATCGTCACGACACTGGCCATGATCGCCGTGCTGCTGATCTTTGACGTCGCCTCCGTCGCCAAGCTCGCCAGTGCGTTCCAGCTCCTGCTGTTCGGCCTGGTGGCGATTGCGGTGATCGTGATGCGCGAGGCGCGGATCGACACCTACAAGCCCGGCTTCAAGGTGCCCCTCTACCCATGGACTCCCATTGCCGGCATCCTCATCGCCTTCTGGCTCATCATCGAGATGGGCATCCTGTCGATCGCGTTCACCGGGATGCTGCTGATCGGCTGCGTGCTCTGGTACCAGTTCTATGCCGCCTCGGTCACCCAGCGGCGCGGCGCGATCTTCCACATCCATGAGCGCCTGGGTCGCCAGCGCTATGAAGGCATCGAGCACGAATTGATGACCATTGTGCATGACCGCACCCAGGCCCAGAACCTCTCCTATGAGACCGTGGTGGCCCAGTCCGCCATGCGCGATCTGCCCTTTGGACAGTACGACCTCGCCAGGCTGATCGAAATGATGGGCGAGCTGGCCGTGGAACGGTTTGACGTGGAGGAGGCCATTATCACCCAGCAATTTGCCGACAAGCCCCTCTCGTTCCAGCTCCTGCAGGAGGGCATCGCCATCGCCTATCGCGCCGATTCGCGCCTGAAGAGCCCAGCGCTGTTCGTGTTCCGCTTTGGCCGCGGCACGACGCTGAATGTCGACGGACAGGAACAGGCCCACACACTGATGTTCCTGGTCACCCCGCCCAAGCCGGCCGGCCTCGACCTGCGCATAGTCGGTCACCTTGCGGAAGTCGCCCAGGGCGATGGCTTCATCACGCGCTGGCTGTCAGCGGCGGACGAAAAGGCGATGAACGAGATCCTCATGCGCGACGATCACTTCATCCACGCGCAGGTCAGCGAGCTGTCCTACCTCTCAGACCAGGTCGGCAAGTCCATCGCCGAAATCGACTTGCCAGCTTCCTGCCTGATCGTGATGATAGAGCGCGAAGGCCGCCTGATCATCGCCCAGCCCAAGGAAGAGCTGCGCCAGGACGATCTGCTGGCCATCATTGGCGAACCGGGTGACCTTGGTCTGTTATATGAAGGACCTGATGACAACAGTGAGGCCATGGCCTGACACGGCCCCCGCGCCTCACAACAGCGCCGGCACCACCCGGTCTGGCGGCTTGTGGCCGTCGGCGAATGTCTTGATGTTGATGATGACCTTCTCCCCCATTTCCACGCGGCCCTCGACCGTGGCCGAGCCCATGTGCGGGAGGAGGACGACGTTCGGCAGGTCCTTCAGTTTCGGGTTCACGGCCGGTTCGCGCTCGAAAACATCAAGGCCTGCCCCGGCGATCCGCCCGGACTCGATGGCGCGCGCAAGGGCTGCCTCGTCGATCACTTCGCCGCGCGCGGTGTTCACGACATAGGAGTCCGGCTTCATCAGATCGATCCTGCGGGCATTCAGCAGGTGGAAGGTGGCAGGTGTGTGGGGGCAATTTACCGAGACAATGTCCATGCGAGCCAGCATCTGGTCGAGGCTGTCCCAATAAGTGGCGTCAAGCAATTCCTCGATGCGGGAACTGACCGGTTTACGATTGTGATAATGGATCTGGAGTCCGAAGGCGCGGGCGCGCCGGGCCACGGCCTGTCCAATCCGGCCCATGCCGATGATGCCCAGCCGTTTGCCCGCGAGGCGCCGGCCCATCATCCATGTGGGGGTCCAGCCCTGAAACTCGCCGCGCTCCATCACCTGGACGCCTTCATGGAGGCGCCGGGGCACAGCCAGGATCAGCGCCATCGCCACATCGGCCGTGTCGTCGGTCAGCACGCCCGGCGTGTTCGTCACCGTGATGCCGCGCTGGACCGCGCTTTCCACATCGATATTATCAATGCCCGCGCCAAACTGGGCGATCAGCCGCAGCTTGTCGCCGGCGCGGGCCATCAGGCCGGCCGTTATCTTGTCGGTGACGGTGGGCACCAGCACATCCGCACGCGCCAGCGCATCGGCCAGTTCGGCATTGGTGAAGGCGTGGTCATCGGGGTTCAGTTCAGCGTCGAAAAGCTCTTTCAGGCGCAGCTCAACCGGGTCCGGAAGCTTGCGCGTGACAACAACCTTGAGCTTTTTGGCCGACATGAAGGCTCCCTGAAGTGAAGCGGACGAGCGCCGCTTTTTTTCAGATAGCAGAGCGATACGAGGGTGCCAACGCCCTTGGTTTTACGCGGCATTCACAGCTTGCATGTTTGGTGTCCGGGTCGGCGGCGCCGAAAGCCGCATCTCAATTCGTTCGGAGGCGTCATGCTGCGTTGCGGCAAAACCTGGATTGTGTTGCTCTTCGCCGGCCTGACGGCCCATGTGGCGAGTGCCGAGACTGGCCCGACGAACCCCAATGAGGTCACGATCAGCCACGTGTCGGGAAAGCCCGTGCCGCGGTTCGAGGCCCTGCGCTTTGAAGCGGTCAATGGCCGCACGGGCCCCTCTCAGGACCATCCCATCGCCTGGCGCTACCAGCGAGCGGGCCTGCCGGTTCTGGTCCTCAAGGAAACCCGTGGCTGGCGGTTTGTGCGCGACCCCGGCGGTGACGAGGTCTGGATGCATGAGCGCACACTGACGGGCACCGCGATGGCCATGGCGCTGGAAGATGCCACGCTCGTGTCCGCCCCCCGTGCAACCGCCCCGCCCCAGGCCAGGATTGAAGCCGGGGCGCTGGTTTCGCTTGGCCGATGCGATGGCGGCTTCTGCCACGTCTCGTCCGGCCCCCATGGCGGCTGGGCGCCCATGGACATGCTCTGGGGTGCGGGCTTGGACACGCCAGCGGGTTCGCGCGCCGGCGACTGAACCATCCCTGCCTTTGCGAAGTTTGTGTTGACCTGACGTGTGCGGCGATAGATTTAACGCAACTGAGCCAGACAGAAAGGCGTAAACGTGCCAGGCCCCCACGAATATCACACTCCGAAACCGAGCTATGACAAGGACGACCTGCTGGTCTCAGGTGCCGGTGAACTCTTCGGTCCGGGAAATGCGCAATTGCCGACGCCGCCGATGCTGATGATGGACCGCATCGTCGAGATCTCGATGGATGGGGGCCCGTTTGAAAAGGGCCACGTGATCGGTGAGCTGGATATCAATCCGGATCTCTGGTTTTTCGAATGCCACTTTCCCGGCGACCCTGTGATGCCAGGATGCCTGGGACTGGATGCCATGTGGCAGGCGGTGGGCTACTGGCTGGGATGGTCGGGTTCGCCTGGCAAGGGCCGCGCCCTCGGTGTGGGTGAGGTGAAGTTCACCGGCCAGATCACACCCGATGTGAAGCTTGTGCGCTATGAGATCGAAATGAAGCGGGTCAAGCGGGGCAAGCTCGTGCTCGGGATTGCCGATGGCCGCGTCTTTTCCGATGAAAAACGCGTCTACACGGCCCAGGACATGAAAGTGGGTCTGTTCCGGCCCGAGGAACTCTGACCGGAATGCCGGCAGGAGACCGGCTCCCCCAACGGGCGCTATTGAGCCCCTTCCGGCAGTGCCTCATCCTCGCTGATCTGCCTCTGCCCGGACTCCAGTCCGTCGAGCCAACTGTCCAGGTCGGTTGCGCTGCGCCTGGCAATTTCTTCCTGGGGGATGTGGCCGACGCTGTCGTAGGCCACCAATTGCGCGTCCGGGATCACGGCCGCGAAGTTCTCACCATGGCTGAATGGCACCAGCTTGTCCTGCCGGCCATGCATGACGAGGGTGGGCATGGTGAGCGCGGCGAGCGATTGCGGCGTCGCCACACGACGCGCGTCGCGGCTTGAAATGATGTGAAGGATGGCGTCGCGATGGCCCGGCGCCCGGTTCAGCGCCGCATAACGCTGCACCATGTCCTCGGTGACCAGGGAGGGGTCTGCAAAGCTGTCCTTCAGGCCCGATTCGATCATCGCGCTGTTGTCGAGATCCTTTACGATCACGCGCACGAGCGCATTGTCCAGCATGCGGAAGACAAATGGCGTGTCCTGTTCGTCTTCCTCCGACGGGGGCCAGCCGGCCGAGGCGACGAGAACGAGCGCCTCAATCTGGCCTGGGCGGTCGAGCGCATAGGTCCAGGCCGTGTGCCCCCCCATGGAACTGCCCACAAGGGTGAAGCGGTCTATGGACAGCGCGTCGACGACCTGGTGAATAGCGTCGCCGAAACCGTCTGTGTCATAATCCTCGGTTTCAAAACCGCGGGTCAGCCCATGTCCTGGCAGGTCCAGTGTGATGATCCGGTATTCCTGCCCGAGTTCGCGAACCCAAGGCTCCCAGGTGTGGAGGGAGGCGGAAAAACCATGGACCATGACCAGCACATCGCCATCGCGATTGCCCTGGTCCCGGTAATGGATTTTCTCGGCCTCGCCCGTCACGAGGTAGCGCGAATCCGGCGAGGCATAGGCGCTCTCCAGCGTGTCGAAGGGAATGGCCGGGCGACGCAGGGAGAGCCATCCTGCGCCAAAAATTGCTACAAAGGTGAGAACCACCGCCATCAATCGCCGCATGGGCACACCTGCCAATTGTCACTTCACTGTCACCTTCGTAAAACCGTCATTTGCGCCGCTGTCAAAGGAAAGATTCCTCAATTGCAGTGGGAACATTCCGGGTCCGGAAGAATGCGGACAATTCTCGATTGACCGGTCAGCCCGTCGAAACACCACAGCTGCCCGAGACTGGCCGTTCCCGCGCCCGTGATCCACTTCAGGGCCTCAAGTGCCATGCGCGCGCCGGTGATGCCGGTGACCGCGCCGACCACACCGACGGTGGCGCAATCCTCCTCCTGCTGGGGGTCTTCGGGAACAAAACAGCGATAACAAGGCCCTGCCCGGGGTTGCCCGGGGGAGAACAGGCCCACCTGGCCGACCCAGCCAATCGCCGCGCCCGACACGAGGATCGCGCCATGGTCGCGGGCCGCTGCGTTGACATCAAAGCGCGCGGCAAAGCTGTCCGTGGCGTCGATGACCAGATCGCCCTGAAGGGGTGTGTGGCGCCCAAACATCACTTCCCGGCCATCGACTTCAATGTCGCTATTAAGCGCGCGCAGGCGTCGGGCCAGGCATGCCGCCTTGTTCTGGCCGATTTCGTTTTCGCTGAACTGCACCTGGCGCTGGAGATTGGACAGATCGACCACGTCACCGTCATAGATCGTGATGCGACCAACGCCGGCCGCGGCAAGGTACAGCGCGCAGGGCCCGCCCAGGGCGCCGGCACCAATCAGGGTCACATGGGCGGCGGCCAGCTTTTTCAGGCCAGGCCCGCCAATCTCTTTGAGCAACAGGTGGCGCTTGTGACGGGTGAGGGGGTCGTGAACGGCCATGTCGCGGTTTATCGCGCCCTCCGGCCGCTGTCATCGCCCTTGCCAGGCCGGCCAAGCCCCGGCAGAGCTGTGCGGCCCGCCTGCCCCCTGCTACCAGAGGCCCATGTCCGCTCCTGACCTGCCTGCCCCGAATGATGTCTATGCCCGGCCCGCCGAATGGGTCGCCAGCGGTACGGGCGCCCAGGGCAACATCTTCCTGACCGGGCGCGCCGGCACGGGCAAGACCACGCTGCTGCGCCGCTTCCTGACAGAGGCGGGCGAGAAATCCCTGATCCTGGCGCCCACGGGCGTCGCTGCGGTGAATGCGGGCGGCCAGACACTGCATTCCTTCTTCAAGTTCCCGCCTCGCATGATCGAACCGAACGATATCCGACGCCTGCGCAATACGCGGCTGGTCAAGGCCATCGACACAATGATCGTGGACGAGATTTCCATGGTCCGCGCCGACATGCTCGATGCCATCGACCGTTCCCTGAAACTCAACCGCAAGTCAAAGCGCCCCTTCGGCGGTGTGCGGATGATCCTTGCGGGCGACCTGCACCAGTTGCCGCCTGTGGTGCGCGGTGAGGAGGCCGACATTCTGGAGGAGCGCTATGGCGGGGCGTATTTCTTCAACGCGCCGGCGTTTCGCGAGGCCGAGTTCACACTGCTCGCCCTCAAGCATGTCTTCCGCCAGGCGGACCCGAAATTCCTCGCCCTGCTCGGTGCCCTGCGCCAGGGACGCCTTACCCTGCCCGATGCCGAGCTGCTGGAGCCCTGCGTTTCCACCCGCAACGCCATCGAGGCCAGCGAGACCCATGTCGTGCTGACGCCGAACAATGCCAACGCCTTCCGCATCAATCAGGCCCGGCTGGACGAGCTGACCACACCCTCGCGCACCTTTGCGGCCAATGTGGACGGCCAGTTCGAGGAGAAGAGCTTCCCCACAGAGGCAGACCTTGAGTTGAAGGTTGGCGCGCGGGTCATGCTGGTGCGCAATGATCCTGAAGGGCGCTGGGTGAATGGCACGCTGGCCAGCGTGGAAGGGTTTGGCGAGAGTTCTGTCGTGGTGAAGATCGACGGGAAGATCTACGAGATCGAGCCTCAGGCGTGGGAGAAGTATCGCTACGACCTGGACGCGGGGACCGGCAAGGTGAAGCGCGAAGTGATCGGCACCTTCAAGCAGGTGCCCATCCGGCTGGCCTATGCCGTGACCATCCACAAGGCCCAGGGGCTGACCTTGGAAAAGGTCTTCATCGATTTCGACCGGGGCATGTTTGCCCATGGCCAGGCCTATGTCGCCTTCTCAAGGGCGCGAAGCCTCGAAGGGCTGGAAATCTCCCGCCCCATCCGGCCGAGCGACCTGGTCGTCGACAAGCGCGCCTTCGATTTCGGCGAACTGGAAAAGATCGAAGACACGAAGGACTATTTGCTGGCTCGCTTTGCCAAGGATGACGGTGCCCTGGTTTAGGCGAGGCCGTCAAAGTCCCGGCGCAGCTTGCGGTCCTGGTCGGTGATGATGGCTTCAAGGGCACGGATTCGGGCGCGGAGATCATCCACGGATTCCCCGTCATTGCGCCGCGCCGTCGTACTGCGGGCCAGTTGGAACACGGCCACGGCCAGGCTGATCAGCATCACCATGAAAATCACGAAAAACGGGTGCATGTCGTCTCCTTCTCCCTGTTTTAACCTTGTCTTGCGCCGGAACGTCATGCCAGGCGCGAGATTTCCTCCCTGAGGCTCGCATCCTTGTCGACGGCGAGCCTCTCCAGCGTCGAGATGCGCTGCTTCAGCTCCGCAACCTCGCCGCGCAGCTTTTGAAGCTCCAAATCATCGGCGGCATTGCTCTTGGCCTCGGCCTTCATCTTGAAGTAATTGTTGATGACCCCGGCGCCGACGGCGATCAGCACGATCAGAACCACCATTGTGAACGGGCTGTCGATATCCAGGAACACGGTTACTCCCCTCAAGAAACATATTGTTATTCGATATGTAAGAAGCCTTCAGAGGCCCTGCAAGGGAGAATAGACCAAAAATCAGGTTCTGGCCCGCGGGTCGTCCCATTCCCTCGCGATGCCATAGCCGCCCCGCCGGGTCAGCCAGAACATACCGATCAGGTCGAAAATTCCCGCGCCGAGCCTTCCCAGGAAGCCATACTTGCTTTGCCCATGCCACCGGGCGCGGTCGTTCACACGCTCCTCGCGCACATCCCATCCGGCCCGCTTGATCAGCGCCGGCAGGAAACGGTGCATGGAGGCAAAGAAGGGCAGGTCGCGGAAGGCACGCGTGCGGATCAGCTTCCAGCCGCAGCCCGTGTCTGTGGCGTCGTCCTTCAGCACGAAACGCCGCACGCCATTGGCCACGCGCGACTGCAGCCATTTGAAACCGCTATCGTTCCGGCTGTTGCGTTTACCCGCAATGATGCCAAGGCGCGGCGGCGCGCCCGGTGCGATGATCGCGTCCCAGAGGCGGCGAGTGTCGGCCACATCGTTCTGGCCATCGCCATCGAGCAGCTGTGTCCAGGATCCGCGCACGGCTTTCAGGCCGGTGAACAGAGCGGCAGACTTCCCGCGCCGCTCCACATGGGTGAAGACGTGCACTGTTTCGGGCCAGCGCGCGGCGGCCTCGGCCAGTTCCACGCCGGTGGCATCGCCTGAGGCATCGTTCACAGCGATCACTTCAAAGGCGAGGCCGGCCAGCGCCTCGTGCACTTCCTCCATGAGGGGCAGAACGTTCCCGGCCTCATTGTAGAACGGGATCAGGACGGAAAGGTCTGGCGTATCGGTCACGGTTCTCGCTGGCATGGCGCTAGGCAGGACTTACCCCTGCGTCTTGGCATGTTCGAAGAAGGCGCGATAGAGGCGCGCGGCCCGGCCGCGCTTCAGGCCCACCTCGACCCGCAAGCCATGGGCGCGTAGCCGGTCGTGGCCTCCCGCACCCTTGGGATGTTCATCCTCGATGGCGACGACGACCCGGGAAACACCCGCTGCAACAAAGCGCTCGCTGCACGAGGGCTCGCCCGTCGAGCGCTCCCGGCAAGGCTCAAGCGTGACATAGGCCGTGCCACCTCTTGCACGCTCGCCAATGCTTCCAAGCGCTGTCTCCTCGGCATGGGGTCGGCCGCCATCGCCCGTTCGCGCGGCGGCGATGACGTTTCCATCCCGGTCACAGATCACGCATCCAACGCTGGGATTGGCGCCGGTGCGGCCATGCCCGGCCTCGGCCAGGCGCATGGCTTCAGCCATGCGGCGACGATCGGCGCGCAAGCTCACGGAAGGTCAGGCAGGTCCCTGGCCCGCCCCTCGTCAAGATAGCGCGCGGCGGTGGGTTTCAGGCCGGCGTCCAGCTCGATCATCAACGGATTGCCCGTTGGGATCTCCACTTCGGTGATCGTCTCGTCGGGGACATGGAAGAGGTGCTTGACCAGCGCACGCAGGGAATTGCCATGGGCGGCGATGATCGTGTTTGTTCCCGATACCAGGACCGGCGCAATCTCGGCTTCCCAATAGGGCAACACGCGTTCCAGGGTCAGTTTCAGACTCTCGGCAGCGGGCACGTCCACGCCCTCATAGCGCGGGTCGCCCGCCAGGTCCCATGCGCTGCCGGCCTCCATGGGTGGCGGCGGGATGTCATAGCTGCGCCGCCAGATATGGACCTGCTCGTCGCCATGCTGGTCGCGGGTTTCCTGCTTGTCGAGGCCCGTGAGGCCGCCATAGTGGCGCTCATTCAGGCGCCAGTGCTTTTCAACCGGCAACCAGGCCCGGTCCATTTCCGTCAGCGCCAGCCAGAGCGTGCGGATCGCGCGGGTCTGGACGCTGGAATAGGCCCGGCGGAAGTCGATGCCCTCGGCCTTCAGCAACTGCCCGGCGCGGCGCGCTTCGGCCTCGCCCTTCTCTGTCAGGTCAGCGTCCCACCAGCCAGTGAAGCGGTTTTCCAGGTTCCACTGGCTCTGGCCGTGGCGGATCAGGGCAAGGCTCGGCATGGGCGGTGTCCTCAAAGTCTTGTGCGTTTGCGGTGAGTTCCCCCGCTTTCGAGCAAGAATCAAGCCTCTCCGAAAGGCAGGAGCGGGCCAAGCGCCGCAGACACCGGCCCGGCCAGCCAGGCGGGCATGTCTGTCGCGGCGGGCAGTCCGGCTTCGTCATAGCCGGCGATCCAGCCGCCTTCCGGCGTCAGGAAATCATCCATCAGCGTGTCAAAGGCTCGGCTGGCGGCCATTCGGGCGAGGATCGCGTCCTCGCCTTCCGCGCTGGCCAGGCTGAAGAGGCGGCGGCGCAACTCGTCACATGCGGCCTTCAGGCTCCTGGCTGGCAGCCCGGCAGACGGCGCGGTGGCCTGCGCCATTTCATCTGCCGCCTTCAGCGCACGCTGCTGCAGGGCCTCGGCGCGCTCGGGGTCGAAACCGACCAGCGGCGCGAGTGCAAGCAGGTCTGTCATGGCCTCCTGCGCAGCGCGGTCGCCCGGCACCGCGTCCTCAGCCGGCCTGTGGTTCAGCTGCAGCGCAGCCACCACGCCACCCTCGCGCACAAAGCCCACATCGGCCCAGAGCGGCAGGGCGCGCTGGCCCAGCCAATACCGCGCCTCCCTTGCCCGTCGCTGCAAAGCCTTTAAGGACATGTGAGAAGCCCGCCTTTCCGAACCAGAAGGCAAGAGGGCTAGTTCACGTTGGACGTCTTTGCCAGCCCATCGGTGGCTGATCGGGGGACCTTTATGGGCGACAGGCTTTTCTTTCCGCTCATCATCCTGCTCGCCGGCGGCCTGGTCCTGCTGGCCCTCTCGCCACAGTTCGGCGCGCTTCCCAGTGGGCCGGTCAGTGTAGGCGACATGAATTATGACCGCGTTTCCGTGGAGGGGATGGAACTCAACCGCATGGAAGCGGGCGGCGATGCAGAGGTCAAGCTTGTAGAGGTCGCCGACGGCGCAGCAGCCATCGAAATCGTGACCATGGCAGGCGCTCTGTCGGAAAACCCCCAATTCGGCCCTCATTTTGTGCTGGCCGCTGACCTGGAGGTCCAGTTTTCGGGCTTTGAGGTCGAAATCCTCGTCACGGCGAGGCCTGGCGACACGCGCGGGGCCACCCAGATGCAGGTGAATTATTCCACGGGCCGCGACGGCGAGTCCGGCTGGCAGGTGTTCGATCTCAAGCGCGACTGGGACACATTCAGCTTCACCTACAAAGTGCCGGTCAAATCCGGCGAGAACGCGCTGGACTATCTCGCCATCCGGCCGGTGACGCCCGACAAGACACGCTCCATCATGATCCGGCAGGTCGAGTTCCGGCGCGGTGCGCGGTGGGCCACCCCGACCGGCTGATGGCGGCAATCACGATCCAGGACCCGGCCGATCCGCGCATCGCGGCCTACACATCAATCCGTGAGAAGGACCTGACCGGACGCGGCGAACGCTTCATCGTCGAGGGAAAGGTCACACTCGACGTGTTGTTGCGCCGGTCGCGCTTCGAGATCGAGAGCGTTTTCATAGCTGAGCACAGGCTCGCCGTTATAGCCGAAAGCCTGGAGGCGCTGGGCGACCGCGCGCCCGTCTATACAGCGCCGGGCGAGGTCTTCGACGCCATTGCCGGCTTCCCGGTGCACAGGGGCATACTCGCTTGCGCCCGCAAGGGTGCGCCGGTCTCGCTTGAAACCATGGCCCGGCAGGACCTTCTCGTGGTCGCCATGGGCCTGTCGAACCATGACAATGTCGGCGCGCTCTTTCGCAATGCCGCTGCTTTCGGCGCCGACGGTGTCATTCTCGACAGTGAGAGCTGCGACCCGCTTTACCGCAAGTCCATCCGTGTCTCTGCAGGCGGAGCGCTCTGGCTGCCCTTCGTCCACGGCCCCGCCGCAGGCGAAATCATGGACGCACTCGCCACCAGCGGTCATGTGCTTTGGGCCCTGACGCCGCGTCCCGCTGCACAGAATCTCTGGGACCTCCAGCCACCGGCCCGGCTCGCCCTTGTGGTCGGCGCTGAGGGCCCCGGCCTGCCCGATGCCATCATCGACGCGGCAACGCCGGTGCGCATTCCGATGGCGGGGGATTTTGACAGTGTGAATGTGGCCACAGCCGCCGCCATCGCACTCGCCCGCGTGTTCTCCAGCCGCTTTGGTTGACAGGAAAGTGAGCCGGGTGCTTGAGGCGCGCGAAAGTTTCACCATATCGCAAACCGAAGCCCGGTTGAGCAAAGTCCGGGCCGGACAATCTATCCCCCATGGCGCCGCCATCACCCGGTGCTGCACCTGCAGGCCAGACATAAAAGGTGTCGGCGGCGGCCGACAAAGAAGAGGATCACACTATGGGAAAGATCATTGGCATCGACCTTGGGACCACCAACTCCTGCGTGGCCGTCATGGAAGGCGGCGACCCGAAGGTCATCGAGAATTCCGAAGGTGCACGGACCACACCGTCCGTGGTCGCCTTCACCGAGGGCGGTGAGCGCCTGATCGGCATGCCGGCGCGCCGCCAGGCCGTCACCAACCCGGATTTCACCTTCTACGCCATCAAGCGCCTCATCGGGCGCACCTTCGATGATCCCACCGTGAAAAAGGACATCGAGGTCTCCCCCTTCGACATCGTCAAGGGACCCAATGGTTCGGCATGGGTGAAGGGCCGCGACAAGGACTACGCGCCGCAGGAAATATCCGCCTTTGTTCTGACCAAGATGAAGGAAACCGCCGAGGCCTATCTTGGCGAGCCGGTGACCGAAGCCATCATCACCGTGCCGGCCTATTTCTCCGACAGCCAGCGCCAGGCCACAAAGGATGCCGGCAAGATCGCCGGACTTGAAGTGCGCCGCATCATCAACGAGCCGACCGCAGCCGCCCTCGCCTATGGCATGGACAAGGCCGATGACGGCAAGACAATTGCGGTCTACGACCTTGGCGGCGGCACGTTCGACGTCTCGATCCTCGAAATTGGCGACGGCGTATTCGAAGTGCTCTCGACCAATGGCGACACTTTCCTTGGCGGTGAGGACTTCGACCTGCGGATCGTCGATTACCTTGCCGAGGAGTTCAAAAAGGATCAGGGCATCGACCTGAAGAGCGACAAGCTGGCCCTCCAGCGCCTGAAGGAAGAGGCCGAGAAGGCCAAGAAGGAGCTGAGTTCGGCCTCGTCCTATGAAGTGAACCTGCCCTTCATCACTGCCGATGCGTCCGGCCCGAAACATCTCAACATCAAGCTCTCGCGCGCCAAGTTCGAGAGCCTGGTCGAAGACCTCGTCAAGCGCACCATCGAGCCTTGCAAGAAAGCGCTCAGCGACGCTGGCAAGAAAGCCAGCGACATCGACGAGGTTGTGCTCGTGGGCGGCATGACACGCATGCCCGCCGTGCAGGCCGCCGTGAAGGACTTCTTCGGCAAGGAACCCCACAAGGGCGTCAACCCGGACGAAGTGGTCGCCATCGGCGCGGCCATTCAGGGCGGCGTCTTGCAGGGTGATGTGAAGGATGTGGTCCTGCTCGACGTGACCCCGCTTTCACTGGGCATCGAGACGCTGGGCGGGGTGTTCACCCGCCTGATCGACCGCAACACGACCATCCCGACCGAGAAATCCCAGGTCTTCTCCACCGCCGAGGACAACCAGTCCGCCGTGACCATCGCCGTGTTCCAGGGCGAGCGCGAAATGGCGCAGGACAATAAGTTGCTCGGCCGGTTCAACCTGGAAGGCATCGCGCCGGCCCCGCGGGGCATGCCCCAGATCGAGGTCAGCTTCGACATCGACGCCAACGGCATCGTGAACGTCTCGGCCAAGGACAAGGCCACTGGCAAGGAGCAGCGCATCACCATCCAGGCCGATGGCGGGCTTTCGGAGGAGGACATCAAGAAGATGATGGCCGACGCCGAGGCCAATGCCGAGGCCGACAAGCAGCGCCGCGAACTGGTTGACGCGAAAAACAATGCCGAGGCACTGGCCCACCAGACCGAGAAGCAACTCGAAGAACATGGCGACAAGGTCTCAGAAGAGGTGAAGTCGGAAATCGAAGCGGCTGTGAAAGACCTGAAAGAGGCCGCGGACGGCGACGATGCCGGAGCGATCACCGAAAAGCACCAGGCCCTGATGGCTGCCGCCATGAAGCTTGGCGAAGCGATCTACGCACAGCAACAGGAAGAAGCGGCCCATGCGGACGCCGCCTCTGATGCGGCAGGGGATGCCGATGTGGTCGACGCTGAATTCGAGGAAGTCGATGGCGACGAGAAAAAGTCGGCCTGAGCCTGCCCTCCATATAAACCACACCGCCCGCGGAGCCATCCGCGGGCATTTTGCCAGTTGCCGGCATACACTTTGGCTTTCCAGCCCCCCGAGGCAAAAGTGTCGGCTGGACTGGCACACAGTTTCCGAGCCCGATCGCCCTTTCCAACCCCACTCAAATCTGCCATATGGCGCGTCTTGGGCAGGGCGGTGCCAATAGCCTGTGCTGGACGACATCCCGGACAGGGCCGAATGCGCATCCCCTCCCAGTTCCTGGCCAGTTGGCCTCAACCCACACCGCCCGCAAAGGCAAAACAGAAAGACGTAATCACGATGTCGATCACACCCGAGCGTAAAGCCGAACTGATCAAGAAATTCGCCCGCGACGAGAATGATACGGGCAGCCCCGAAGTGCAGGTTGCGATCCTTACAGAGCGGATCTCGAACCTGACCGAACACTTCAAGGACAACGCGAAGGACAACCATTCGCGCCGCGGCCTGCTGACCATGGTGGCCACACGCCGCAAGCTGCTTGACTATGTCAGGCGCAAGGATGAGGGCCGTTACAAGACCCTCATCAATGAATTGGGGATCCGCCGCTAGGGCGCCCGCAATCCAGACCCGCCGCGGCATGGGGCCCGGCGGGTTCTTTGTATGTTACGAAAGACCAAACGAATGTTCGACAAACACACTGTGTCGCTGGAATGGGCCGGCCGCACGCTGACGATTGAAACGGGCCGCATGGCCCGCCAGGCCGATGGGGCTGTTATTGTTACCTATGGCGACACAACCGTGCTCGCCACGGCCGTCTTCCAGAAGTCTGCCAAGGAAGGCCAGGACTTCTTCCCGCTGACGGTGAACTACCAGGAAAAATACTACGCCTCCGGCCGTATTCCGGGCGGCTTCTTCAAACGCGAAGGGCGCCCGACGGAGAAGGAGACGCTGACCTCACGCCTGATCGACCGGCCGATCCGCCCACTGTTCGTGAATGGCTTCAAGAATGAAGTGCAGGTCGTGCTGACCGCGATTTCCTATGACCTGGAAAACGATCCCGACATTCTGGGCATGGTTGGCGCGTCTGCGGCCCTCGTCTTGTCCGGCGCGCCTTTCCTTGGTCCGATTGGCGCGGCGCGCGTCGGCTACAAGGATGGCGATTACATCATCAACCCGACCATGGACGAACTCGATGAGTCCGATCTCGACCTGGTCGTGGCCGGCACGCAGGATGCCGTGATGATGGTCGAATCCGAAGCCATGGAACTGTCCGAAGAGGTCATGCTGGGCGCTGTCATGGCGGGCCATGAAGCCATGCAGCCGGTGATCAATGCCATCATCGACCTGGCTGAGAAAGCCGCCAAGTCGCCCTTCGATTTCGAAGGCGAGGACTTGTCCGAAGAGCTTGTCGCGATCCAGAATCTGGTCGGCAACGACATCGAGAAAGCCTACACGATCACCGAAAAGCTGGACCGCCAGGACGCCGTCGGCGCAGCGCGCGAGAAAGCTGCCGAGAAACTCGTTGCCACGGAAGACAACCCGGACGGCATACCTCCGCTGGTCTTCAAGTCCGCTTTCAAACAGGCCGAGGCGGCTGTGGTGCGCGGATCGATCCTGAAGACCAAGAAACGCATCGATGGCCGGGGCCTCGCAGATGTGCGCCCCATCGTGGCTGAGGCCGGCGTCCTGCCGCGCACCCATGGCTCGTCCCTGTTCACACGCGGCGAGACCCAGGCGCTATGTGTCGCCACGCTCGGCACCAGCGATGATGAGCAGTTCATTGACGGGCTTGATGGGACCAGCAAGAAAAAATTTATGCTGCACTACAACTTCCCTCCCTATTCGGTGGGCGAGACCGGCCGGATGGGTGGCACCAATCGTCGTGAGATCGGCCATGGCAAGCTGGCCTGGCGTGCGCTCCAAGCCGTTCTGCCCAAGGCTGACGAATTCCCCTACACAATCCGTCTGGTGTCTGAGATCACCGAATCCAATGGCTCCTCCTCCATGGCCACCGTGTGCGGCTGCGCCCTGGCCATGATGGATGCCGGCGTGCCGATCACGCGGCCGGTCTCCGGCATCGCAATGGGCCTGATCAAGGAAGAAGACGGCGTGGCGGTCTTGTCAGACATTCTCGGCGACGAGGACCATCTTGGCGACATGGACTTCAAGGTCGCCGGCACCAGCGAAGGCATCACCTCGCTGCAGATGGACATCAAGATCGCCGGCATCACCCGCGACATCATGGAAACCGCGCTGGAGCAGGCCAAGGGCGGGCGAGCCCACATCCTCGGCGAAATGGCCAAGGCCCTCGACGGCTCGCGCTCGGAGCTTTCGGCCAACGCCCCGCAGATGGAAGTCATGCAGGTGCCTGTGGACAAAATCCGCGAAGTGATCGGCTCAGGCGGCAAGACCATTCGCGACATCGTCGACACCACGGGCTGCAAGGTGAACATCGAGGATGACGGCACAGTGCAGCTGGCCGCGCTCGACAAGGACTCCATCGATGCCGCGCGCAAGCGCATTCGCGAACTGACGGCAGAGCCTGAAGTGGGTGAGATTTATGAAGGCAAAGTGGTCTCCATCAAGGACTTCGGCGCATTCGTGAACTTCTTCGGCCCAAAGGACGGCCTCGTCCATGTCAGCCAGATGGCCAATGAACGCGTTGGCCACCCCAAGGATGTCGTAAAGGAAGGCGACACGGTCTACGTGAAACTCGTGGGCTTCGATGACCGTGGGAAAGTCCGCCTGTCGATGAAAATGGTCGACCAGGACACCGGCAAGGAACTGGAATCCACCGACGAGGAAGAATAGTCCTTATACAGACTATCGTGAATTTCAGAGGGTCGCCCCCGCGGGCGGCCCTTTTTCATTGGTTTTCTCACATTTTCGCAGACCAGGCAGAAAACGCGCTCAAGCCCGTAAACACTGCGGAACCCGACATATATGCGTGTATACGAATAATATTTTTTAGGGCGGACCCGGATGAAAGTCCATTGACAATGCCGGCGCTGAAGATCAGCTTCGGCCTTATGTTACAGTTTTATGACAAAGTGAGTTTTCACACCCCCCTGGTTGCAGCGCTGGCTTTTGCGGCGCTGGGCCAGCCCGCCAGTGCTGCCATTCTCGACGCCGGCACGGCCCCTTGTGAATTGTCTGACGGCTACGCGTCCAACCCGGCCGACTTCGTGGCAGAGGTCGGTACCTGCATCGGCAAGGTTCCCGACACGGGTGCCATCGCCATCGAGGCCCAGATCGCTGCGCTATCCGAACGCCACAGGGCCCAGTACGGCCTTGAGCCACAGCCTGCGCTGACAAGCCTGCGTCTTGCAGCCCGGGCCCATGCCATGGACATGGCGGCGCGCGGCTATGCCAGCCATGAGAGCCCCGAAGGTCTCGGCCACCTCGATCGCCTGCGCAGACTGGACCGCTCAACCCTATTTGGTGCCATGGGTGCCAATATTGGCATCTTCGAAGCAGGAACCACAGCGCTCGAAGCCCTCAACACGATCATCTCCGATCCCGTGAACAGCGAAAACCTGCGCCGCGAAAACTTCAGTCATTTTGGCGTGGGTGTGGCGCGGGCCGAGGACGGCGCACTGGTCGTTGTCCAGCTCTTTGTGAGCGTCGAGGGCTTTTTGGAGGTGCCGATGCCGCTGCTGGTCGGTTCGACCCACCCCACAGCCGTGTCCCTCACTGACAACAACCTGGCGGTGGACGCCCTGCACCTTGCTTCGCTCGACAGCGGCAGGACCACATCCGTCACCCGCAATATTGTGCCAGAGCGCCAGGGTGAAGGCGATGCTGGCCTTGAGGTCGAGGCGACACTTGGCGCACGAACATTCACCTTCTACGGGCCGGTTTTCACCATCGAGAACTGAGCCGCCAACCCGTTTGCCAGCCAGCGTCCCCCTGTTTGGCTGGCAAAACCGGATGCCCGGCCACCCTCGAAACCTGGCCGGGCATCTAACCCTTTTCACCTGAGTGCAGTTGTCCATGTCCGGCAGCTTTGCCATAGGCGGGGACATGGCAAAACGCGCGCCCTTCCTCATTGCCCTGTCTGGCGGCTCTGGCTCAGGCAAATCGACGCTGGCGGAGGCCCTGCTGCAGAGGATCGGCACCGACCGCGCCGTACTGATCGGCGAGGACGCCTATTACAAGCCCATGTCGTCCTATGGCCCGGCGGACACACAAGAGCAGCGCCAGGCCATCGTCGAGGCAATCAATTATGACAGCCCCGAAGCCAAGGAAGCCGACCGGCTGCGGGCGGACCTGCAAGCCCTGAAAGCCGGCCATGGCGTCGACACCCCGGTCTACGATTATGCCCTGCACGATCGGAGTGTCCGCACACGGCGTATAGAGCCCGGCGACGTGATCATGCTGGAGGGAATCCACGCCCTGTCCATGCCAGTCATACGTGAGCTGATTGATTTATCCGTATACGTTGATACGCCGGATGACCTGCGCCTGGCGCGTCGTTTGCGCAGGGATGTCCGCGAGCGCGGGCGAGATGTGGAGGATGTCCTGGGCCAGTACCTTTCAACGGTGCGGGCCGCCCATTATCGCTACACTTTCCCGGCCAAGTTCGAGGCCGACCTGGTGATTGCAGACGAGGGCCTTCCAGCCTACGGCCACTTGCGGCCGACGCCACTGGCGATCGAGCGGATGCTGGCCCCGGTCCTGGAAAGACTTGTCTCTGAAGGCGTGCTGGATCAGGTTTAGGTCATGGCGAGATTCCTACTTGTCCTGTTTGCGTGCATTGCACTGGCCCCGACCGCGCTGGCCTGCAACATGGCTCCGGCAGAGCGCCCCTCCACTGTGTCTGGCTATATGGCGCTGGCCTCGTCCTGCCTCGGCAACCTGCCCTCACCGGCCCGCGTCGATCCTTCTGCAGAAGAGGAGTTTGCCGCGAACATCAACGCCGCGCGAGAGGCCGCCGGCCTGGCGCCCCTCGCCGCGCGCACCGAGCTTTTGCCAGCGGCGCGCTTCCACAGCCTGGACCAGATCTGGAACGGCACCTTTGGCCATGACGGCGCGGCCGGGCGTGTTCCCGGAGAACGGATCGCCGCACTGGACCGATCACTTCTGCGGAGTTTCTCAGCCGAGAACGTCGCCCAAGCCAGCGGGGACTACAATCCCGATTTCGTGCCCGGGATCCTCCACAAGGGGCTCATGAACAGTCCCGGCCACCGGAAGAACATCCTTTCACCCCACGCCACGCACATGGCCATTGGCGTTGTCCGATTGCGCGACGCCTGGGTGGTCACGCAGGTTTTCGTCGCCCTGGAGGGACAACTCGAAAGCCCTGCGCCCACCGCCATGGATCGCGTCGGCCAACTGGACATCCGGGCCACCCTGCTCGACTGGACCCTGCACGGCCTCGACAGTGCGCCGGTTGAAGAGACTGCGACCTTTTTGAACTGTCCGTCCGATTGTCCTGGCACTCACGTGGCGCAGCTGCGCGCCGAAGGCCGACGACCTCTGGAAAACGGCCGCGGATACCGGTCCATCTTTCTTGACGGTCCCAGCTTTGACGCGCACCCCAGGCCACAGAAATCCACCGGCGAACCGCCCGCATACCTGCCTTTGCGCAGCAGCTCGCCGTGAACGCCGACGGCGAAACACACGTCCCGCTCGAGGGGTTTCCAGCCTATGGCGAGGAGGAGATGCGCGCGCGGGCAGTGGCCTTCCACGCGCAGATGGCCACGCGCCGCTCGGTGAGAGCCTTCTCGGACAAACCGGTCGATCGCGCCATCATCGAGCATTGCGTGCTCACCGCCGGCGGCGCGCCCTCTGGCGCAAACCACCAGCCCTGGTTCTTCGCCTGCGTCGGATCACCCGCAAGGAAACGCGCCATCCGGGAGGCGGCAGAGGCCGAAGAGCGCGCCTTCTATGGCGGAAAGGCCGGCCAGGACTGGCTGGATGCGCTCGCGCCGATCGGCACGGACTGGCGCAAGCCTTACCTGGAAACTGCGCCCTGGCTGATCTGCATCTTTGCCCAACGCCGCGGCGGGATTCGCGCAGGCGAAGACAAGAAAAACTACTACATCCACGAAAGCGTGGGCATCGCCACAGGCATGCTGATTGCAGCCTGCCACAATGCCGGACTGGCCACGCTGGTGCACACGCCCAATCCCATGGGCTTCCTGGGCGAGGTTTGCGGGCGACCGGCCAATGAGAAGCCCTTCATCATCCTGGTCGCCGGTCATCCAGCCAGCGACGCCATGGTGCCGCGGCACGCGCTGGCGAAAAAACCGCTCACCGAGATCGCAGAGTTTCTCTAGTTTCTCTCGTCAGGGCCGTCGGCAACGTCATCTGCGATGGTCTCAATGTCGTCTGCGAGGTCCCGGGCCGCTTCGCCGCCGCGTTCAGCCGCGACACCCATGAGCGCATCCATGCGCGCGCCAGCCGCCTCGAAGGAGCCCTCGGTGAACCTGAACAGGAGCATGATGAGGAAAAACAAGGCCATTGCCAGGAACACGATGTTGTAGAGAAGTTTCGCCATGACGATCTCCGTGATTGGTGACGTTATCCCACAAGGTTACGAAAGCGAAAAGACCGGGGGCGCTCTCGCCGTTGCAGGTGTCGTTTCGAAAGCCGGGCGTTCTCGCAGAGGCCGCTGGCATGCATTCACCAAAGCGTGATTGCCACACCCAAGCAAATACTCTCCGTTAACCTTGAATATTTTTCTGCAAGTGACATCTTTATCACTGTGAGGCAGGCAAACCTCCCAGGCGGACCACCCCGACCGACCTGATCGCCCGCCTCACGACGCACCGGTCCCTTCCCCTCCCGGTGGCGTAGTGAGTCGAGCGCCCGGGCGGATGTCCCCCCCCAGCCGCCTGGGCGCTTCTCTTTTCAGGGCAAAACCTGCCGCGTCACATAATCTGCGAGCAGCCGACCAGTCGCTGTCAGCGAAATCCTGTCACCGCTGGATTCCAGCAGTCCATTCAGCCTCAGTTCCGAAACAATATCGTTATCGAGACGCCCTCCGAGAGCCTCAATGCGCCCGATGCCAAGGCCGGAGACCGGGCGCAGGCCCATGGCAACGAGCTCGCGCAATGCGTCTTTCGCCGAGAGGGTTTCGGCCGAAACGGCTGGCCGACCGGCCATTGCCGCTTCGATATAGTCGGCCGGACGCCTGGCAGCTTCCGTTGCGATCCTCCCACCCTCGCGCGTCAATCGACCATGGGCACCCGGGCCAACGCCGATCCAGTCGCCATTGGACCAGTAGATATGGTTGTGGTGGCTTTCCCATTCCGGGCCCCTGGCATGATTGGAGACTTCATAGGCCGGCAGGCCCGCCGTCTCGCATACGGTCTGGGTGATCTCATAGAGGTCGGCCTGGCTGTCATCATCCATGGCGACAAGCTCGCCCCGTGCCGCGCGGCGCCCGAATGCCGTGCGCTCTTCGATCGTCAGCTCGTATAGCGACAGGTGAGGCGCTCCGAGCGCGAGGGTGTCGGACAGTTCGCCCTCCCAGTCCGCCGGGCTCTGGCCGGGCCGGGCATAAATCAGGTCGAGGCTTGTGGCTTCGAACACGGACAGCGCCTCACCGGCAGCCCTTCGTGCCTCATGGGCCGAATGGTCCCGGCCAAGGAAAGCCAGCGCGTCATCACAAAGCGATTGCACACCGAGGGACAACCGATTGATTCCAAGCGCTTTCCACTCAAGCAGCGCCGGCAGGGACACATCCAGCGGATTGGCCTCAAGCGTGATGCCCCGACCGGGCCAGCCGAACAGGCGCTCCACCTGGCCAAGGATCCGCGCGAGCCCGGCCGCGCCAATGAGTGAGGGCGTCCCGCCGCCGAAATACACCGTATCGAGCGCAGCGGTCGCGCCGAACCGGGCGTGCTGGGCCCCAAGGTCTGCGCAGATCGCGTCGACGAGCGGGCCGGTGTCGCGATCTTTCGCGGCGTAGACGTTGAAGTCGCAATAGGGGCAAATGCGCGTGCAGTAGGGCCAGTGGATGTAGATCCCGAAGCCGAACTGCGCACCTGTGGCCGCGCTCGCGACCTTCAAAGCAGCGCCGCCTTCAGCCTGGCGAAGGCATCGGCACGGTGGCTCATGGCGTGCTTCTTCGCAGGGTCCATCTCTCCGAAAGTCTCGCTCTCGCCCTCGGCCACAAAGACCGGATCGAAGCCGAAACCACGTTCGCCGCGCGGGGGCCAGACGAGCTCGCCGCGAACAAGGCCCTCAAAGACCGTTTCCTCGCCATCCGGCCAGACCACGGCCAGACAGCAATTGAACTGGGCGCTGCGGTCGGACGCGCCGACATCCTGAAGGGCGCGCTCGACCTTCTCCATGGCGCGGTAGAAGTCGCGCGGCTCGCCGGCCCAGTCGGCGGTGAACACACCGGGCTGGCCACCCAGCGCATCGACGCTGAGCCCGCTGTCATCGGAGAGCGCCGGAGCATCTGTCGCAGCACAGGCCGCCCGGGCCTTGATCAGTGCGTTTCCCGCGAAGGTGAACTCGGTCTCCTTCGGCTCGGCGAGGCCAAGATCGCCGGCGGAGATAACCTCGAAACCAAGTGGCTCGAACAGGTCCTTCAGCTCGCGCACCTTCCCCTTGTTGTGTGTGGCAGCCACGAGACGGCCGGGCTCGAGCTTTCGCTGGGACATGACATTGGCTCCTGCGGCAGGTTTCTTGCTTTTACGATGAAGCAGTATATCGTTTAACGGTAAAGTTACACTCGACTGGTCACACCGGTGTCGGGCACAGCCAAACCGGAAAGGACATTGAACATTGATATGACATTGCGCCCCCGCAATTCCATGGCCGCGGCCCTGTCCATTCTGATGACCGTTGTCATCTGGCTGACAGTCGTGATCGGCGCGCTCGTTTTCGTGCTGCTCCTCATCGGATTGTTCACCAGCATGAACGCCGGTGCGCTCAGCCTGCCGGGCGGCGATGCGGTCGCCGACATCAGTCCACTGAATTTCGTATTCACGCTGGCCACGCTGGCGGTGATCCTGCCGGGTATCATCTATGTCTGCCTGCAATTGCGGCGTATCCTGACCACCCTGGCCGAAGGGGACCCGTTTGTTCCGGAAAACGCCCAGCGCCTGACGCGGATTGCCTTGGCACTTGCGGTAATGGAGGTGGTCTCGATCCTGTTTGTTCTCTGCATGCGCAGCTTCATTACCCCAGAGGACGCCGTCTCGCGGCCGAATCTGGGTATCAATTTCGTGGTCTGGGCTGCCGTGGCGGCCTTGTTCATCCTGTCGCAAGTCTTCCGTGAAGGCACGCGCCTTCGCGAAGAAGAAAAAATGACCATTTAGGAGGGTGAAATGGCGATCCGTGTGACCCTCGACCGCGTGCTGCTTGACCGGCGCATGTCCCTGACAGAGCTCTCGGAGCGCGTTGGGGTGACGCTTGCCAATCTCTCCATCCTGAAGACGGGGAAAGCCAAGGCGGTGCGTTTTTCAACGCTTGAAGCGCTCTGCCGGGAGCTGGAATGCCAGCCGGGCGACATTCTGGTCTTCGACGAGGAGAATGGAGACGCCAGCGAAGCGATTGCCGCCGAGTAGTGCTACTCAAGCGCCTCGCGTTGCATCTCGAAGAGTTCGCTGCATCCCTTTTCGGCCAGTTCCAGCATGGTTGCCAGTTCAGCGCGGGTCATGGGGCGCTCTTCGCCCGTGCCCTGGACCTCGATGAAACCGCCATCGGAACTCATCACAACGTTCATGTCGCCCTCGCCGCCGGAATCCTCGGGATAATCCAGGTCCAGCACCGGCGTGTCCTTGAACAGGCCAACGGAGATCGCAGCGGCCTGTTTCCGGACCGGGTTCTCGGTGATCACTCCTTCGTCGACCAGATAGCGACAGGCCAGTGCGAGGGCGACAAAGCCCCCCGTGATGGAGGCCGTGCGCGTTCCGCCATCGGCCTGCAGGACGTCGCAGTCGATGGTGATCTGGTTCTCGCCGAGGGCAGAGAGGTCACATACCGAACGCAGGGAGCGCCCGATCAGGCGCTGGATTTCCTGGGTGCGGCCGGACTGCTTGCCCCGCGCAGCCTCGCGGCTGCCGCGTGTGTGGGTCGCGCGCGGCAGCATGCCGTATTCGCCCGTGACCCAGCCCTTGCCCGAGCCGCGCATCCAGCCAGGCACACTGTCGCTCCAGCTGGCCGTGCACAGGACATGGGTGTGGCCGAACTTGGCCAGGCAGGATCCTTCGGCATAGCGCGTGACGTTGGTCTCCAGGGAGACCTGGCGAAGTTCGTCGGCGGCGCGGCCGGAGGGGCGGGCGAGCTTGGTCATTTCATATCCCAGTCTGTTTGGAAGAGCCGGACTGGTGCCGCGTTTTAAGGGACATGTCCACCACCGCGGGCAAGGCCGCCGGGCGCGAGGCCCTTTGTCAGCCGGCCTCGCGCCGCTGGTAGCCTTCTACAAGCACACCCATAGCTTCGATCCAGGCGATGACATCGGCTTCAACGCCTTCCCGCTCCAGCATCGCGATCATCAGGTCGGAAGCCTCGCCGGGCGCTGAACATTGCGCAAGGGCCATTTCGATCCGCGGAACAGCGCTCTCCTGGAAGTCCTCGAACATGTCCGCCAGCGTGTCAGCCTGGCCGATCAGGCGCATCGCCGTAAGGACACCGGGATTTTCGAGATCGCCGGACAAGTCACGCAGTGTATTGATTTCGCTCCGGTACTCGCGAACAAATGGCCCGATCACCTGCTGCGTCTGATAGTCTACCCATTCCGGTGTGCACGGTTCCGGCTGAAGGCTTGCGCATCCTGCCGCGGCCAGGGACACGGACGCGGCCACCAGGCCGGTCAGGCTGGATTTCAGGCGACAAGCGGTCATGGCGTGGCTCCGTTCTCTGTGCCCCTGCACCATTGGGCACGTGCACGACTCCGGCAAGCGCCAGCATCAGTTTCACCTTCCATCCGACGGCGAAGCTGCGCAATACTCGGACCGGATCAGGACAGAGGGCACCATGGCAGACTCGCGCAGCATCATTCTCCACCAGTATGACACCTCGCCGTTTTCGGAGAAGATCCGCCTGGCCCTGCGCATGAAGAACCTCGCCTGGGTCAGCGTCGATGTTCCCGTGATCATGCCCAAGCCCGACCTTTTGCCCCTGACCGGTGGATACCGGCGCACGCCCGTCATGCAGATCGGGGCCGATGTATTCTGCGACACGGCCATGATCCTGACGGAGCTTGAGCGACGCTTCCCGATGCCGTCCCTCAACCTTCCCGGCCATGAGGGCCTCCACAAGATGGTAGCCCACTGGGCTGACAGGACATGGTTCCAGGTCTCGGTGGGCGTGATCTTCGGGGAAGTCGGTGACGACGTGGCCGACGCATTCAGAAAAGACCGCGAAGCCCTGTCGGGCAGGCCCTTCGACACTGACGCGATGAAAGCAGCTGCCCCGATGCTGCGCGACCAGTGGCGCGGCCACCTGATGCAGATCGAGGAGCGACTGAGGGGCGGTCGCGGCGCGGGCAGCGGCAACTGGCTGATTTCCACTAAGCCGGGACTTGTCGATGTTCACGCCCACATGAACATCTGGTTTGTGCAGCAGAGTGTGCCGGGCTTCGTCGAGGCCTGTTTCGAAGGCGCGCCCCTCACGCAGGACTGGTTCAAGCGGATGAGCGAAATCGAGGGCCAGACACCCGGGGAGATCCTTGCCCGGGATGCACTTGAAATCGCGCGGCAGGCCGGACCTCGCCTCAAGTCAGCCACGGTGGACAAGCTCGAGCCTCAAGGACTGGTCCCTGGTGAACGCATCTGCGTTGCGCCCGATGACTATGGCCGCGACTGGGTCGAGGGCGACCTCGTCCATGCCGATGACCAGTGCATCATCCTGCAGCGGATCGATCCGAAGGCCGAAACCCTGCATGTCCACTTCCCGCGGACAGGTTACATGGCCCGGCGGGCCTGATGGGGTGGCGGCCCGGTTCGTCTCAGATCGCGATGTCGAAGACGCGGTCGCGGGCCTTGTCCAAGGACTGGCGGATGGCTGGCACGAGGTCCAGGTCGGCTTCCCTGACCATGGTGTAATGAACGGTGTTGCCGGACATGTCCCCTGAGAGGGCGGTCACCAGGTCCGATATCAGCGTGTAGGCCCCACGGGTCTTGGAGGCGCTGCGGGTCGGATCACTGGAGAAGATGGCGGCAAACCGGCCGCAGGAAACCAGTTGGCCCGCCGGATTGATATAGACCTCGCCATTGATCACCTGGCAGCCTTCCGACCATGAGTTCACATCTCGCGACATGCCCCGCCCGCCCCAGTGGATGTTGATTGTGGGATTGGCCTCCAGTCCCCGCTGAAGGTCATCCTCGGTCAGCCGGCGGTCATCGCCAGCCCGGATGATCAGCGTGCCGGCGCTGCGCGGGCGCAAGGCCAGGTAGGTCCGCCTGTGCCAGCCGAAATGATAGTCGTGCTGGCCCGGCACAAGGTAGGGCGGTCCAAGCGGGTTCGAGGAGGAGCCCGGCTCCGTCGAGCCCTGGAACTTGAATACAAGGCCCTTGATCAGCAAAATGAAAATGTCGTCGAACTTGCCGGAAAACTCGGTGCGCCTTACCCCGATCAGGTGAATGTGGCCCGGGCCGTCCGTGACCCATTCAGCCGGGCGCCGTGTGTCAGATGCTTGGGCGAACTGGTTCACCTCTTCTGTCACACGACCGGGCGCATGGACATAACTGGCCTGGACTTCGCGCAGGAAGCCAAGCCACATGTCATACTCTCCCGGGCGCGGGGACCAGTTTGCGCGGTGTCCCCCCTGCAGCCAGCGCACAAGGTGACCATGGGTCTGGGGCCCATAGATGCCATCGGGGATGACATCCGGATGCCCATCCATCGTGCGAACATACTCCTGAAAGAGGCGGATCGCCGCCTGGGTGCGGTATCCACATATCCCGTCCACTTCCCCCCCGGGGAAGAAACCGAGCTGGCGCAGCGCCTGCTGGACTTGCGAGACGGTCATCGCACCGTCATCGGCCGGCGGGCGACGGTCCATGCGCCACTTGTCAAGGCCGTCTGCCACCTGGGCGAGTGGCACACGCGTGATCTCTTCAAGCGCACTCACGAAGACCTGGCAGTCCGCATCGGCCACGTCGGCATCGACGCAACCGAGCCGGATGACTTTTGTCACACGGCGGCTGGCCATGGGTGAGGGACCATCTGCCTGCGGGGGCTGGAGATCGGGCGGTGATGGCGGCGCGGGCATCGCTGGCGCTGGCTCTGGCGCGGGTGGGACAGGCTCGGGCGGAGGCGCGAAGGGCGGTTCACTGGGCGTTGGCGTGGGGCGCGGCGCTTCGTCCGTCGGCACCCTGTCGGGTTCCCTTGACTGGGTGGCCCGGAAGATTGCGCTGAACAGGCTGCTCCAGAATGACATGTCCCACCTCCACGTCGGGTTGGTATCTGGTTAAACACCGGACAGGTGGCGGGGGCAAATGGCAAAAGTCAGTGTGCTTCGGCCCAGGTGCCGGCGGCCTGGGCTTCGACCTCCAGTGGCACGGACAATTCCAGTGCGGGGAACGGCGCAGCCATCATGGCCTCACGCACGACGCCTATCAGCGTGTCTGCCTCGTCCTCGGGCGCCTCGAAGATCAGCTCGTCATGGACCTGCAGCAGCATGCGCGCCTTCAGGCCCGCATCGGCGATTGCGCCGGGCATGGCGATCATGGCGCGCTTGATGATGTCGGCGGCCGAGCCCTGGATCGGTGCGTTGATGGCCTGGCGTTCGGCGAAGCTGCGCGCGGCCTGGTTCTTGGAGTTGATGTCCTTCAGGTGCAGCTTGCGGCCAAAGGCGGTGGTGACATAGCCGGCCTTCTTCGCGGCCTCCTTTGTCTCGTCCATATAGGCCTTGATGCCAGGGAACCGTGCGAAATAAGACTTGATGTAATTGCTCGCCTCATCGCGCGGGATGGAAAGCTGGCGGGCCAGGCCCCAGCCAGAAATGCCGTATATTATGCCGAAATTGATCGCCTTTGCGCGCCGGCGGATCATCGGGTCCATGCCCTCGATCGGCGTGTCGAACATCTCGCTGGCCGTCATGGCATGGATGTCGAGGCCCTGGTGGAAGGCGTTCTGAAGCGCCTCGATGCCGGCCAGATGGGCCAGCAGGCGCAGCTCCACCTGGCTGTAGTCGGCGCTGACCAGCACATGGCCCGGTTCGGCGATGAAGGCCTCGCGGATCTTGCGGCCTTCCTCTGTGCGGATTGGAATGTTCTGCAGGTTTGGGTCGTTGGAGGACAATCGCCCGGTCTGCGCACCCACCAGCGAGTATGAGGTGTGCACCCGGCCCGTGTCGGGGTTGATCGCGGCCTGCAGGGCCTCAGTGTAGGTCGAGCGCAGCTTGGAGAGGGAGCGCCAGTCGAGGATGGTGCGCGGCAGGGCATGGCCCTCGGCGGCGAGGTCTTCCAGTATGTCCGCCCCGGTCTGCCACGCGCCGGTCTTGGTCTTCTTGCCACCCTCAAGGCCCATCTCGTCGAACAGGATCTCACCAAGCTGTTTGGGCGAGCCCATGTTGAACTCGCGCCCTGCAAGCTCATAGGCCTCGGCCTCGAAGGCGGCCATACGCTGGGCAAAGTCTGACGAGAGGCGCGAGAGCACGTCGCGGTCCACCTTGATGCCGGCGCGTTCCATGTCTGCGATGACGTGTATGAGCGGGCGGTCGAGGCCTTCATAGACCCGTGTGACCTTTTCCTTCACGAGGCGGGGCTTTCCCTGTTTCCAGAGGCGCCAGGTGATGTCGGCATCCTCGGCGGCGTAGCGCGTGGCCTTGCCCAGCGGCACCCGGTCGAAGGTGATCATCGACTTGCCGGACCCGCACACCTGCTTGAAGGGGATGGGCGTGTGGCTGAAATAGCGCTCTGACAGCTCGTCCATGCCATGGCCGTGCATACCGGCATGCAGCGCGAAGCTGATCAGCATCGTGTCGTCGACGGGGGCGAGCCTGATGCCGACGCGGGAAAGGACGGCCACGTCATACTTTATGTTCTGGCCCACTTTCAGGATGGCAGGGTTTTCCAGCAGCGGCTTCAGGGCCGCGATGGCGTCGTCGAAGGGGATCTGCTCAGGGACATTGCCGCTCAGGAGGTCGCCGGCGCCGGCGCCATCGGGGTCGACATGGGCAAGGGGGATGTAACAGGCCTTCCCGGCGGCAGTTGCCAGCGAAACGCCCACCAACCCGGCGGAAATCGCGTCCAGCGAGGTCGTTTCTGTATCGACGGCCACGACGCCTGCTTGATGCGCCTCTGCGATCCAGGCTTGCAGGGCCGCCATGTCGGTCACCGTCTCATAGGCATCGAGGTCAAACCCCGGCACGTCCTCCTGCACCGCCTCCACGTCCACGCCTTCCATCTCCATATGCTCGCGCACGCGGCGGGTGATGGTGCGGAACTCCATCTTCTCCAGGAAGGCGAGCAATGTGGCCGGGTCGGGGTCGGCCACGGCGAGGTCTTCGGTGGTCACGTCCAGCGGCACATCATCCTTCAGGGTGACGAGATCGCGCGAGATGCGGACGGCAGCGGCATGCTCGATCAGTGTCTCGCGACGCTTCTTCTGGGAGATTTCCTCCGCACGGGTGAGCAGTGTCTCCACATCGCCGAATTCCTCCAGCAGCTTGGCTGCCGTCTTGACGCCAATGCCGGGCGCGCCGGGCACATTGTCCACGCTGTCACCGGCCAGCGCCTGCACGTCGATCACCTTGTCCGGCGTGACGCCGAATTTCTCGATGACCTCATCGATGCCGATGGATTTGTTCTTCATCGTGTCCAGCATGCGGATCTGGTCTGTCACCAGCTGCATCAAATCCTTGTCGGAGGAGACAATGGTCACCCGCGCGCCCTTGGCAGCGGCGTCACGCGCATAGGTGGCGATCAGGTCGTCGGCCTCGTAGCCTTCCTTCTCGATGGCGTGGGCGGCAAAGGCGATGGCAGCCTCGCGCACCAGCGGGAATTGCGGGCGCAAGTCTTCCGGCGGCTCGTCCCGGTTGGCCTTGTATTCGGCGTACATGTCATTGCGGAAGCTGTAGGAGGAATGGTCGAAAATGCAGGCAAAATGGGTCGGGCGCTCATCCCCGCGCAGATCCTCGAGCAGCTTCCACAGCATGTTGCAGAAGCCCGACACCGCCCCGACCGGCAGGCCGTCGGAGGCGCGCGACAAGGGCGGCAGGGCATGGAAAGCGCGGAAGATGTAGGCCGACGCATCGATCAGGTAGAGATGGCTGTCCTCGTTTATCGGCGCTGTGGGCATGGGGGCGTATCCTCTTTTGCCAGACACTTAGCGCCGAGTGCAGACCCCGTCACCCTTTCCGAAAGCCGCCAGACAGACTACTCATTCTTCCTTGGGAGAGGAGACAGGTGTCATGGGCAAGATTGCGCTCGTCGTGGTTGGTGTCATCGCAGCCCTGGCCGGCTATCTCGTTTTCTGGCCGGTCCCCATACGGCCCGTGGCCTGGGTCGCTCCGCCCAATCCCGGCTATGAGGGTGACTACGCGGCCAACACGCGGCTGGCGGACATGACGCTGATCGCCCTGCCGGACGGCGAATACGGCCCCGAGGACGTGGCGCAAGGCCCTGATGGCCGCGTCTATTTCGCACTTCATTCGGGCAAGATCGCCGCCCTCGATCTGGCCACGGAGACGATCGAGACCTTTGCCGATACCGGCGGTCGCCCTCTCGGCATAGAGTTCGACGCGGGCGGCACCCTGTGGGTGGCCGACGCCTACAGGGGCCTCATCGCGGTCTCGCCGGGTGGCGCGGTCACTGTCGTTGCGACGGAGACAAGCGACGGTTCGCCGGTCCTCTATGCCGATGACGTGGACGTGGCCTCCGATGGAAAGGTCTATTTCTCCGACGCCTCGACACGGTTCTCTGCGGCCGCGATCGGCGACACGCTGGCGGCCTCGATACTCGATCTCATGGAACACTCGGCCAATGGGCGCATCCTTGTCTACGATCCGGCCGACGGCTCGACCCGCACCCTGGTCGCCGGGCTGACCTTTGCCAATGGCGTCGCCCTGTCAGCGGATGAAACCGCGCTGATGATCGCCGAGACAGGCACCTACACCCTGCACCGCTTTGACCTGCGAACAGGCGAGCTGTCGACGCTTCTTGCGCCCCTGCCGGGCTTTCCCGACAACATCAACGACAATGCCGACGGAACGTTCTGGGCCGGCCTTGTCAGCCCGCGAAACGATGCGATCGACGGACTGTCGGGCCGTCCCTTCATGCGCAAGGTGGTCATGCGCCTGCCAGATGCCTTCCGCCCCGCGCCGACACGGTACGGCTTCATCATGCGCGTCGATGCGGATGGCAACGTGCTGGAGACCCTGCAGGACCCTGCAGGCACCTATGCCAGCACGACGGGCGCGATCACCCTGCCCGATGGCCGGATTGTCGTCTCCAGCCTCACAGAGCCCGCCATTGGCATTCTCACACCCTGAGTGAGGGCTGCGCCTTGCGTTCGGTGCGGCTATCGGTTGTCATCCAGCCAGCGCCGAAGCTTTTCCAGCGCCGGCAGCAGGGCCTCCACCTCGGAAGGCTGCAGCACCTCGGCGACCCGGGCCAGAAGGGGCGTTGCAGCCTCAATGGATGTCGCATGGGCCGCCCGTCCCGCTTCGGTCAGGAAAACGTATTTGGACCGCCCATCATCAGGGTTGGCCTCAAGACGCACCAACCCTTTCCGCTCGAGCCGCTGGAGCGTGCTGGTCAGCGTCCCGCGCGTGACCTGAAGGGCAGCCGCCATGCGGGCAGGCGGCCAGCCATCTGCAACCCGGGAGAGGTGGTTTAGCACGGTGAACTGGGCCTGGGTCAGCCCATGGGGCAGCACGCGCTCGAAGGCGTTGCTGCTCAACTGCTGGATGATCCCGATCTCGTTGAACAGGCGAAACAGGTCGGGCGGGCTGACAGGGTCGCTGCGCTCAGACAAGGTGGGCGTCCAGTCCCCGGCGCGGCGTCGCCATGACGGGGCGCGCATGGCCGATGCGGAACAGCATCTGTATCCGGCGCTGCGTGCCGACGATGTCGTGGGCTTCCTGGTAAAGGTCTGTCATCTCCGGATACTCCTGCAGGGCCTGGCTCCAAGGGTGGATGCCCAGCCCCAGTTCGGTCGCCTTGAGGTTCATGCGTACATAGGCGCGCCCGGCATTCAACTGATCGGTCCGGTTTTCATTGTCATTCACCAGCCAACCGAAGGCGCGCGCAGACATGGCCATCTCCTCATACATGTCGAGGCCCTGCCTGAAGCCTGCCGATGAAGGATCGCCCAGGGCCTCGCGATTGACGATGCCCAGCAGCTTGCCCGCAGCGATGGTCGGGCCTTCAAGCTCGATCCCGTCGGGATTGGCCGACACTTCCCGCGCGCCGATGCGCATCAGGTCGATCGACTCCTGCATGGCATCGGGAGTGGTCACTTCTCGGACATGGGCGCGCCAGGTCAGGCTCTTCAGCCGGGCAGTGGTCGCGGCATTTCCGACGGTCTCGGCAGACACCCCGAAGCAGCGCATGGCATTGGCGAGGTACGACAGGAGGTCGGCGTCGACATCCCTGGCCTCGTAAACGCCCTTGTTCGATCGCCGGTCAAGGACGTGAGCAAACAGGGGATCAGGCTCGTCTGCTTCGGAAACCAGCTCGACACTGGCCACGGGGCGCCGGTCCAGCCGGGCCATGTCCTCGCCTTCGGGAAACGGCGTTATGTTGGCCCTGTAGCCCTCCTCGCGCGCTGCCATCGCCAGAAGCTCCAGAAATGCACCGCATCCGATGGTGATCTGGCGATCGAATGGATCGGTGACGGGCAAGCTGCGATCTGGGTCTTTGAACAGGGTCAGGGATCGCTCGCCCTCCAGCCGGACCTGCCAGGGCTGAAGATTGTGGGGATTGGGTGCCAGGAGTGCGAACGAAAGAGCGCGCCGCCTCAGGTCGCCATACCCGCCAGCATCGCGCCAGGGCGCACGCGCCGACCGTGACGGACCATTGGCGGCCACGAAGCCCCCACCCGTAACAGCGGCGAGCACGACCCCGCCTCCCATCAGTTTCAGAACACCGCGCCGTGAAGCCATGGTCATCTCCATATAGTTTGATGCTGAACTATATAATTCTATATCAAACTATATGCAACCCGGATTGTTCGAGCCGCATTGGTCCTCTTTTCGCCGTCCTCTTGCGGCAGTAGTCAGGAACATGACCTTCGACTTCGCCTCCCTGCCCCCTGTCAGCGGCAAGCTGATCGAGAAGGCGCCGCTTGCGCCCTATACCTGGTTCCGGGTCGGCGGGCCGGCCGATGCGCTGTTCCTGCCGGAGAACCTTCTGGACCTGATGTCCT
>CAZVES010000001.1:0-56784 GCA_964625835.1 uncultured Hyphomonadaceae bacterium | reverse complement strand
TGCGCCTCCTGAACGATTTGGTGCGCCTCGACGCAGAAGTGCTCTGGGCCCATGCTGGCGGCCAGATCAGCACGAGCCGCCAGGTGGACGACAATTTCGTCGGCCGCATCGGCGGATCGGTCGGCGTCTCAGAGCCCGGCGGCATTCGCTGGATCGAGGATCTGCGCCTCGGCGTCCATGGCCTCGGCTCCTCCTTCTCGACCAAGGACACGGACTCTGTGACCAGCAGCGGCGTCGAGGTGAAGGCGGAGGCAGAGCTCGCCCCGAACGACAGCACGCGCCTGCGCGTCCATGGCAGCTTCTACAGCGGCGATGGCCTGATCGCCGAGCGCGGCGACCCGCTCTACGGGTTCGACGAGTATGCACAGCTCGGCGCAAGTGCCGTGTGGAGCCTCGGCGAAAACCTCCAGATCGAGGCCGGCGGCGCAGCCCAGCACGCCAATGAGCAACTCAACTGGAGCGCCCTGATCAGCCTGTCCTGGGGCGCCACCTTCGACCTCGGCGGCGTGCGGCCGCGGTAAGGCGATTTCCGGCCAGATTGCCTCCGCAGTTCAATCAAAGCGCCGCAGCAGGTTCGATATCGACTTTGCGAGCGTCAGCATTTCGGCAGATTGTGGATCAAGACGGGCGAGAAGGCTGGCGCGAAGGTTTTCGAGGTCGAAGACGATTTCGCGATCCTCCGCAGACCGAACCTGGCTTTCGATCCAGCCGACACAGGCCAGGCGTGTCCCGGCCGTGACTGGCGTGACTTCATGCAGGCTGGTGGACGGATAAAGGACAAGATCGCCCGCAGGCAGCTTCAGGCCCTGGGTCAGCCCCGCATGTTCGATGGATAGCGCGCCGCCGTCATATTCGGCCGGTTCAGACAGGAAGAGCGTGAAGGACAGGTCTGCCCGCATGCGGTCAGCCCCCTCCCCCATGAAGGCATTGTCGATATGAAGGCCGTAACCGCCGCCGACCCCGGTCCGGCTCACGATCAGGCTTGAAAAACGCCGTGGCTGGGCTGCGGCGCGCAGGACAGGGTGGTTGGAAATAGCCGTCTTGAGCAGTTCGCGAAGCTTCGCCCCGGTGCGTGACGACAGGTCTGCCTGATCGTTGTTTTTCACCCGCCTCGCCACGCTTCCAGCTGTGGACGCGCCATCGCGCCAGGCCAGTGTAGCGGCGAGCGCCCTGGCTTCTGACAGCGCCGCCTCGTCGAGGATCCGGGAAATCGTAATCAACATGGCAGGCCCACTTGCGAATGACTTTCATTTCCGTCACAAGGGAGAATATATAACGCAGACCACCTGAAGGACACTCCCCCCATGGAGATCAAGATCAAACGCTGGAGCCAGCTTGGCCTTGGAGCGGTGCTGGCGAGCGGAACGCTTGCGGCGTGCGGTAGCGAACCTGCAAACGCCCCTGCGCCGGAACCCGAAATTGTGGCCGAAGTGCCGATTGTACCGGCCAGCACTGCCGGCGAGGGGGAAGCTGGCAGCGGAGGCGAGGGTGAAGGCGGCGAAGGCGAGGGCGGCGTGTCGATTTCTGCCGCAGCGGCCGACCCCGTGGTGTTCAACTCTGCGCTTGCCATTGCCGAAGCCCATGTTGTCGCAGCGCGCGATGCGTTTGCGGCTGGCGAGACCAGTGCTGCGGCGGAGATGTTCGGCCATCCCGTTGGGGAAGTCCTGGCCGACATGCAGCCGGTGTTCGAGGCGCGCGGTGTGGAGGATTTCAGCCCGCTCTTCATCTCTGCTTCAGCGGCAGTCTTCGATGGCGAAACGGGTGACCAGATCAACGCCCGCGCCGATGATATCATCTCAGCCCTGCGCGCAGCTTCACGCAAGGCCCCCGATGACGGTTCCAGCCAGGCAGCGATCGCGGCGGGCGTGGCGGCAGACCAGATTGAACGGGCCACAGACATGTACCGCGCCGCCGCCGAAAGCGACCGTTACGAGCCCTATCTGGACGGATATGGCTTCTACAAGGCCGGGCAAGCCGCGTTCCTCGCAGCCGAGGCTGACATCGCGGCAGAAGACGCCGAGGCGGCAGCCCGCATTCAAGATGCGCTGGCACGCCTTGCAGAGGCTTATCCTACAGCGACGCGGCCTGGCATGCTGGATGCCGACCAGTCTGCGCTGACCGTTGCGGCCTCACGCGTGATCCTCGCTGTGGGCAATTAGAGGTATCCCTCCCGATCGGGCGAGCCTGTTGTCAAGCCTCGCGCCCGACCATCATCGAAGGATCATTCGGAAGGCATGGCGGAGGGGGCAGGATTCGAAGCTGTGTACGCTATGCGGGCAGATTTACAGTCTGCTGCCTTTAACCACTCGGCCACCCATCCATAAGGTGCCTCGACGCTGGCATTTCTGCCCGGTGTCCAGCGCGATGACGCCCTTGCCACATCGGGGCTCTTTGGTGCCGTCAGCGCGTCCACGCTGGCGGCGGCCATGATCGTGTTTGAAAAAGAAAACATTCCCTTCGAGGCGTGGGCCTGGGCTCTCGACCCGTTCATGGATATTCCGGCTCCAGTTCTCGCTATTGTTCTGGCGGGCCTGCACGCCCGCAGGCGCAATGGCAACGGCGCAAAACCAAGCATTGGCGGCATCATTATGGACAGCTTGCGAGGGTCTGCCCTGTCTGCGCTGATGCTTGGACAGGCCATTGGCTTTCTTGTCCCGCCCACCCGTGTCTATGAGGAGTTCTATGACGCGCTTTTCCGCGGCCTGTTGTCGATCCTGATGCTGGTGATGGGGATGGAGGCATGGTCGCGGCTGGCGGAACTTCGCCGGGTCGCCCACTGGTATATCGCCTACGCTTTCACAGGCCCGATTGTTCACGGTCTCATCGGGTTTGGCCTGGGATGGGTTGCCCATGAAACCGTGGGGCTCAGTCCCGGCGGCGTGATCATCCTCGCTGTGATCGCGTCATCCAATCCCGACATTTCAGGACCGCCAACCCTGCGAGCCGGCATTCCGGGTACAAATCCGTCCTCTTCTATCGGCGCTTCTAAAAGTATCGGAACGCCTGTGGCGCTGGCCGTCTGCATACCCTTGTTCACCGCACTTGCGGGTCTGGTTTTCGGGTTCTGATACACGCCGTGCAAAGAAAAGAAGCAATGTTTCACACCGCAACGAAAGTCAATATAATAGCACAGCGCTAGTTCCTTTCCTTGTCGACCAGCTGGTTGGACTTGCTGGACCATTGCATCTTCGAGCGCAGCTCGGCCCCGATATCCTCGACGAGATGATCGTTCATCTTGCCGCGCATGGCGTGGAAGCCCGGTGCGCCGGCCTGGTTTTCCAGCACCCAGTTGCGCGCGAAGGTTCCGTTCTGGATGTCCTCCAGCACGCCCTTCATGGCCTTGCGGGTCTCGTCGGTCACCACGCGCGGGCCGGAGACATATTCGCCATACTCGGCCGTGTTGGAGATGGAGTAGTTCATGTTGGCGATGCCGCCCTCATAGATCAGATCGACGATCAGCTTCACCTCGTGAAGGCATTCGAAATAGGCCATTTCCGGCGCGTATCCGGCCTCAACCAGCGTGTCGAAACCGGCCTTGATCAGCTCCACGACACCGCCGCAGAGCACGGCCTGCTCGCCGAACAGGTCGGTCTCGGTCTCCTCGCGGAAGCTCGTCTCGATGACGCCGGCGCGGGTGTTGCCGATGGCCTTGGAATAGCTGAGCGCCATGTCCTTCGCGGTGCCGCTTGCATCCTGGTGGATCGCGACGAGGCCTGGCAGGCCGAAGCCCTTCTGATACTGGTCGCGCAGCGTGTGGCCCGGCCCCTTGGGCGCTGAAAGCGAGACGTCGACATCGGCGGGCGGGCGGATCAGGTTGTAGTGCACATTGAAGCCGTGGCCGAACATGATGTGCTGGCCGCCGCGCACATGGGGCTCGATCTCTCCCGCCCAGAGCACCGCCTGTTTCTCATCCGGCACGAGGATCATGACCACGTCGGCCCATTGGGTCGCCTCAGCGGGCGAGACGACGGTGAGGCCCTCGGCCTCGGCCTTGGGCTTCGAGCCGGAGGTCGGCTGCAGGCCCACTTTCAGCTCCTTTACCCCGCTCTCGCGGAGGTTCAGCACATGGGCATGGCCCTGGGAGCCATAGCCGATCACGGCGACCTTCTTGCCCTGGATCAGGGAGAGATCGGCGTCTTTTTCATAGTAGATGTTCATTGTGCGGGAACTCCTTGGGTGAGACTGTCATCGATGTGGGTTGATGTGACTGTGATCGGGCGGCGCGGAGCCAATCCCATGCGAGCAAAGATGTCGTGTTGCGGCGCGGAAAGGCCTGTAATGAGGAAAGGGCGTTGCGCGGCCTCCAGGCGGACCCTGAGCAGGGCGAGCATGCCCAGCAGGCTGGTGTCAAAAATGCCGAGGCACGAGGCATCAATGCGCACAGGGCCGGTTGCGCCAAGGGCTCGATAAAGAACCGGGCGCAGACTGTCGATGCCATCCGCCTGCCCATCGCCGCGCAGCGTGATGTCGTACCCGTCACTGGCTTTGACGCCCTCTGCGTGAAACTCACCGGCCGGTTTCAGGTGCAGGAAGTCGCGTTGGGTGACCCAGAGCCGGTTCGGGACAAGGCCCAGAAGGCGCACCCCGTCGACCAAATAGCGCCGCCAGAGGGCCGGCTCGGCATAGATGCGCCAGGCCCATTCCAGGCCCGCCTTGCGCATCCAGGGCGGGGCGCGCTCGATCGTATCGGCCACGAAGTCCACCACGGCGCCGAGATGGGCGATCACAGGCGCGTCGATCCTGTCCTGATAGCGCGAGATCCAGTCCTGGCCCTTGGCCGCGCCGAGGCTGGCCACGACGAAATCCGGCCGGGCCCTGTTGATGGTCTGGAAGATGACCGGCGCGCCCATGCTCTCAACATCGCCATAGCCAGGGTTCAGCGCGCCGCAGCCAATGAGGCCGCCATCCTCGCGGTTGAGCTTCGCCATGGCATCGTCTGCCGCCCCGGCCCGTCCGCCGAAGAAGAAAACGCGGATCGGCTTCAGCCCCGGCACCTTGCGGCGCAGCCGGTCAAACAGGTCGGAGCCCGCCACGCGCTCGGGGATCGGCGCGCCAAGCTGGCGGGCAAGCCAGACCACGGGCGTGCCATCGGCCAGGCTGAGATCGGCCTCCTGCATCTGGGACATGGCGCGGGGCTCGCGCAGGGCCCGCATCACCCAGTTGAGGTTCGGCGTCACGATGGAAAGCCGTTCGCGCGTTTCCACGGCCCGGCGCACGCGGGCCTCGGCCTCGTCCAGCGTCACCGCATCCAGCGGCACGCCAAAGACGGACCAGACATCGCGCTGGAACGGGCCGGAGGCGCGAGCGCTCATCCCGGCTCCTTCCCGCGGCGGATGGAGAGGACGCCGGTGCGCGAGACCTCGACCAGGCCCAGGGGCACCATGAGCTCCAGGAACTGGTCGATCTTTTCGCTCGCGCCGGTGATCTCGAAGACGAAGCTTTCCGAGGTGGTATCGATCACATTGGCGCGGAAAATCTCTGCCATGCGGATCGCCTCGACCCGGTCAGCGCCCTTGCCGGCCACCTTCACAAGTGCCAACTCGCGCTCAACGCCGCGCCGGGACTTGGTGATGTCGACCACCTTGTCCACGGGGACCAGCCGCAGGAGCTGGGCCTCGATCTGCTCCAGCGTGTGGGCCGAGCCGCGCGTGACGATGGTGATGCGCGAGCGATGGCGCGAGCGGTCCACCTCCGCCACGGTCAGGCTCTCGATATTGTAGCCGCGTGCGGAAAAAAGGCCGACAACGCGCGCCAGCACGCCCGGCTCATTGTCCACCATCACGGCGAGAGTGCGCTTCTCCACCGCCTCGTCGCCATGGGTCATGTCATAGGCAGAAGCCGGCGTGTCGGTCATGGGGTCTCCCGCCTCTGGGCGTCTTGCAGGCGCTGTTTGCGTTCCTCGGCTGGAATGCGATCAAGGATGCCCTGATCCCTGAACTGCATGAGCAGGCCAGGGCGACGCAATTCGATGTCCAGGGCCAGTTCGGCCGCGCGCCGCATCGCCGGTGCCCTGTTGGCTCCGAACCGCGGATCCTCGCGCCGGCTTGCAGCCTGGCGGCGCGCTGGATCAACATAGTCCTGCAGCTCGCTGACAAACAGGCGACGGCACTCGAACATGAACTGGGACAGGGCCTTTGTATCGGTCGGAATGACCGAGCGGATGGCCTCCAACTCATAATGGGCGAAGATCAGGGGAAACAGGATGGCCGGGCGGGATCCCTGATAGGCGCTTTCCGTGTCGGGCTGGGGCTCGTCGGGGTCGTAATTCAGGAAGAACAGCCTGCCACGGTCGGCCAGGCCAGACAGCCTGCCCGACAGGCTCGCCCTTGCCTTTTCGAATTCAAGCTGGCTGCCAAAGGCCTGGGGCGCATCGACCAGCGCGCGGGCCTCGGCCATGGCGTCGATCGCCTCGTGGCCCCATTCAAGGCAGGCGCGGTCAACCTCCATGCTCAGCGCTTCTGTCTGAAGCTGTTGCGCGGTGCGGTTCGCGCGGCTGGCCATGAAGGCGCTGACCAGTGAGACGACAAGGGCCACGGCGGCAACCACCGCTTCGGAATGGTTGCCCCACAGGGCTGATATGGTCCCGCTCTCCAAGGCTTCACTCTCCTGCTCGCACCCGTCGCGTGGGTTTTGGCACGGCGGGGCGGGCTGCGGCAACACTCCTGGGCGCGCGCAAGCGAATGCGAATCTGGTCATGGTTCTGGCGGTTTTCCGGCGGGTTAAACCTGGCTCGAAACGACCCGCAATGCGGGGCGGCTCGCAGCCTTCTGGCCGCCCGCAAACTCCTGCGCATAGGTCAGGCCCGGCGCTGGATTGGGAATGCGCTGCGGCGGAGGCCCGCCCATGGTCAGACCCGTGGCGGGACGAGGCTTTTCGGTTGTTTTCACAAGTCTCAACATCGTTACACCAGCCTCTTTCCGTCTTCACCGATCTCATCGCCCTGGATCTCGCCAAGGATCATCTCATTGTGCGCTGCTCCCGACGGGATCATCGGCAGACAGTTTTCGTCCTTGGTCACACGGCAGTCGAAGATGACCGGGCCCTCATGGTCGATCATTTCGGTTATTTTCGCGTCAAGCTCGGCCGGGTCGTCGCAGAGAATGCCCTTGGCGCCATAGGCCTCGGCCAGCTTCACGAAATCCGGCAGGGCTTCGCTGTAGGAATGGCTGTAGCGCTCGCCATGGAGCAGCTCCTGCCACTGGCGCACCATGCCCATCCACTCATTGTTCAGGATGAAGACCTTGATCGGCAGCTTGTGCTGCACCGCGGTCGAGACCTCCTGCATCACCATCTGCACACTGGCCTCGCCGGCAATGTCGATCACCAGCGCGTCCGGATGGGCCGCCTGGATGCCGACGGCCGCAGGCAGGCCATAGCCCATGGTGCCGAGACCGCCGCTGGTCATCCAGCGATTGGGCTCCTCGAAATGGTAGAACTGGGCAGCCCACATCTGGTGCTGGCCGACCTCGGTGGAGATGTAGGTGTCACGGTCCTTGGTCAGCTCATAAAGCCGCTCGACGGCGTATTGCGGCTTGATGGCTTCGGAACTGTCGCCATAGGCGAAGCAGCGCCGCGCACGCCAGGTGTCAATCTCGGCTTTCCAGGGCGCGAGGTCGGGACGCTTGCCCCGGCGCTTCTTCCAGGCCTTGAGAATCGCCTCGAGGGCCTGCGCGCAATCGGCGACAATCGGAACATCCACGCGGATCACCTTGTTGATCGAGCTGGGGTCGATGTCGACGTGGATCTTCTTCGAACCCGGCGAAAAGGCGTCAATCCGGCCCGTCACACGGTCATCGAAACGGGCGCCGACGCAGATCATCAGGTCACAATCGTGCATGGCATTGTTGGCTTCAAAGGAACCATGCATGCCCAACATGCCGAGCCAGTCGGGATGGCTCGCGGGGAAAGCACCAAGGCCCATCAGGGTCGATGTGACCGGAAAGCCGGTCGCCGCCTGGAGATCGCGCAGCAGCTGCGACGCGTGTGGGCCGGAATTGATAATTCCGCCGCCCGTGTAGAAGACCGGTCGCTTGGCCGCCGCCATCAGCGCCACAGCCTGTTCGATCCGTTCATCCTTGGGGCTGGTGCGCGGGCGATAGGTGCGCCGGGCAACATCTTCCTTCTCCACCCAGATGCCGGTCGCGAACTGGATGTCCTTTGGGATGTCCACAACCACCGGGCCGGGACGACCGCTGGTGGCCACCATAAAGGCCTCATGGAGAACCCGGGCAAGGTCGTTCACGTCTGTCACGAGGTAATTGTGCTTGGCGCAGCAGCGCGTGATGCCGATCGTGTCGCACTCCTGAAAGGCGTCCGTGCCGATGAGGTGGGTCGGGACCTGGCCAGTGATGACGACCATGGGGATAGAGTCCATCATCGCATCGGCGATGGGCGTGACCATGTTCGTTGCGCCCGGCCCCGACGTCACCAGGGCCACGCCGCACCGGCCGGTGGAGCGGGCATAGCCCTCGGCGGCATGGCCTGCGCCCTGTTCGTGGCGCACCAGGATGTGGCGAATGGACGGCTCGGAGAACATCGCGTCATAGATCGGGAGCACCGCGCCGCCGGGATATCCGAACATCGTGTCGACGCCCTGAGACTTCAGGACTTCGATGACCAGTTGCGCGCCGGTCATGGTTTTCTGCGCCTTCGTGGCGGGGCGGTCCTCGGTCCTGGGCTTCATCGTCTCTGTTTCGCGCTTGGTGTTGGGGTCATTGGCGGGCAAAGAAAAAGGGCCTCCGTTGGAGACCCCCAGTGTTCGCGCCCACGGCCAGCTGTTGGGTCAGCCGGTCATGGACGCCTGATAACAATTACAAGTTTCTCACTGCACATGGATGCGTGTCCTCTAGCCCGTGCACAATAAACTTGCGCCGTTTGAGGGTCAACCCGGTGACATGAGGTAATTTATTCGGGTACTCGAGCCTTTTGAGCAAATTCATGTTTTGTATGGCGCAGGATTTGGAATCAATTTCAGCCTAGGGCTGGACCTCCTTGTAAAGTGCCAGGACCACACGGCGACGCTCGGCCAGTTCAAGGCTCGGAATCCTTGGCCAGAAAGGAAACTGGCGGCCGATCCAGGTGAACTGGCGCTTGGCATATCGGCGGGTGTCGCGCTTGGCGTGGTCGGCGGCTTCCTCGGCACTGATCTCGCCGCGTGCAAAGGCGGCCAGCCACGGCATGCCGTGCGCCTTCATGGCCGGCAGGTCCGATGGCAGGCCGCGCTCGACAAGCGCGCGCGCTTCTTCCATTGCGCCCTGCATCATCATGCCCTCGAAACGGCGGTCAATCCTCTGGTAGAGCCTTGGCCTGGGGGGCGTCAGGGCAATGCCCAGCCACTCGCCCTCGCCAAGCACCGGCGGCTTGCGCGCACCCTGGAAATCGCGGATCGACTTGCCGGTCGCGAGCCAGACTTCATAGGCGCGCGCCAGGCGCTGCCGGTCGGCGCCTGCAATGCGCTCGAGGCTGGCCGGATCTGCATCTGCGAGGCGGGCGCGAATGGTATCTGCCCCCTCGGTCTGGAGGATCGAGCGCACCTCGGCCCGCACCTCTTCAGGCACCGGCGGGATGTCGCTTAACCCCTGCGTGATGGCCAGGAAGTACAATCCGGTCCCCCCAACGAGGATAGGGGTCTTGCCGCGCCGGACGACGTCCGCGATTGCCCTTTCGGCCTCGTCCAACCAAAGGCCTGTATTGTATCGCTCCGCCGCGTCCACGTGGCCAAACAGGTGGTGTGGCACTGTGGCGAGTTCTTCTTCGCCAGGACGCGCCGTCAGCAGGTTCAGGTCGCTGTAAACCTGCATCGAATCGGCATTGATGATTTCGCCATTCACGGCTTCGGCCAGGGCAATGGCCAATTGGGTCTTGCCGCCTGCTGTCGGACCGTGGATGAGAAGCGCGGGTGTCATTCCAGATGAATAGGCGCTCGCAGCCACGCTGGAAAGGATGGGAAGCGGACCAATGCAGGATGCCCAGGCTCCAGAGCCCCATGTCGCCGTAATGGTGGCCCCATCGGCCAGCGAGACCTTGCGGGATAGCTTTGCCGCAACGCTCTCCAATTGCGTCGGGGGCGATGCCCGCATGGTCGATTTATGCCCGCATGGGGACGATTTTGCCTTCGAAGCCGATTTGGCCGGGACCTCACCGGAACGCGCGCTGGAGATTCAGAAACTCCTGGGAAACGTCCTGGGACATGCCGCAGATGTCGCCGTCCTGCCAAGCCAAGGGCGGCGCAAGAAGCTGCTCGTCAGCGATATGGACTCAACGATCATCTCGGTGGAGTGCCTTGATGAACTAGCCGATTTCGCAGGGAAGAAGGCGGAGGTCTCGGCCATCACGGAGCGGGCCATGGCCGGCGAGCTGAATTTTGAATCAGCCCTGACTGAGCGCGTGGCCATGCTGGCGGGCCTTCCCTTGAGCCAGCTGCAGGCCTGCTTCGACCAGCGCATTGCCATGTCGCCGGGCGCCGATGCCCTCATCCAGGCCTCAAGGGCGGCGGACGTGCGCACGGTGCTCGTCTCTGGCGGCTTCACCTTCTTCACGGGCCGAGTGGCCGCAGCGCTCGGCTTTGATGCCCATCGCGGCAACACTCTGATCGACGACGGCGCGGCGCTGACCGGGCAGGTCGGACTGCCCATTCTCGGGCGCGAGGCCAAGCTCACCGCGCTCGAGGAAGAGGCCGGCGCCCTCGGCATTTCCCTTCAAGATACCATCAGCCTGGGCGACGGCGCCAATGACCTGGCCATGATCAAGGCGTCCGGCCTTGGCATCGCCTATCGCGCCAAGCCCATCGTCGCCGCCGAGGCGCGCTGCGCCATCAACCATACCAGCCTGCGCACGGCGCTCTATTTCCAGGGTTACACCGCAAGCGAGATCGCTGCGGCCACTGGCTGACATTTCCCCCCATGGGCGTTATGAAGCCGGGCGAGAAAGAAGCGCCAGCCCCATGAAATTCCTCGACCAATGCAAGATCTTCATCGCGTCCGGCGCGGGCGGCAATGGCGCCGTCAGCTTCCGGCGTGAGGCCTATGTGGAATTCGGCGGCCCCGATGGCGGGGATGGCGGCAAGGGCGGGGATGTCTGGGCCATGGCCGTGGACAGTCTCAACACACTGATCGACTATCGCTACCAGCAGCATTTCCGGGCCGAACGCGGCATCGGCGGCATGGGCAAGCAGCGCACGGGGCGCGGCGGCAAGGACGTGGTCCTCGAACTGCCCGTCGGCACCCAGATCTTCGAAGATGACCGCGAAACCATGATCGCCGACCTGACCGAGCCGGGCCAGCGCGTCCTGCTCGCCGAGGGCGGCAATGGCGGCTGGGGCAATATGCGCTTCAAGACGTCGACCAACCGGGCCCCGCGCCATGCCAATCCCGGCGCGCCGGGCGAGGAGCGCTGGCTCTGGCTGCGCCTGAAACTTGTCGCCGATGCGGGCCTTGTCGGCCTTCCCAATGCGGGGAAATCCACCTTTCTGAGCGTCGTGACCGCCGCCAAGCCGAAGATCGCCGACTATCCCTTCACCACCCTCAATCCCGGCCTCGGCGTGGTCGACCTTGGCCCGGGCCAGCGCTTTGTCCTGGCTGACATTCCCGGCCTGATCGAGGGCGCGGCCGACGGCGCAGGCCTCGGCACGCGTTTCCTCGGCCATATCGAGCGCTGCAAGGTGCTGCTCCACCTCATCGACGGAACCCAGGACGATGTGGCCGGCGCCTACCGCACGATCCGCGAGGAACTCGAATCCTACGGCGCAGACCTTTCCGGCAAGCCCGAAGTGCTCGCCCTGAACAAGGCCGACGCCATCGGCCCGGAACTGGCCGCTGAGCAGGCCGCAAAACTGGAAGCCGAAGCCGGGGTTAAGCCGCTGATCATCTCCGGGGTTTCCGGCCTTGGCGTGAAGACCGCCCTGCGCGCGGTGGCCCGCCACCTCGACATCCTCATGGCCGATGAGGAGGAGGGCGACACAGACCCAGAGTGGAGCCCCGTGTGAGCGCGTCCCTCAAGGCCGCCCGGCGCATTGTCATCAAGGTCGGCTCGGCCCTTGTCAGCGAGAAGGGCGCGCCGCGCACCGCCTGGATCGAGAGCCTTGCAGCAGACATCGCCGCCCTGTGCAGGGAAGGCAAGGACGTCCTCCTGGTCAGTTCGGGCGCGATCGCCCTTGGCCGGTCGACCCTCGGGCCGAACAGGCCGCGCAAGCTGGATGAGAAGCAGGCCGCCGCCGCCTTCGGCCAGCCGCGCCTGATCCAGGCGATGGAGGCCGCCTTCACGCCCCATGGCCTGCCCGTGGCCCAGTCCCTGATCACGCTGGACGACACCGAGACCCGCAGGCGCTGGCTGAATGCCCGCGCGACGCTGGAGATGATCCTGTCTGCCGGCGGCGTGCCCGTGATCAACGAGAATGACACGGTCGCGACCGAGGAGATCCGCTATGGCGACAATGACCGCCTCGCCGCCCGCGTGGCCCAGATGATGACGGCGGACCTGCTCGTCCTCCTGTCGGATGTGGACGGGCTCTACACGGCCGATCCGCGCACGGACCCGGCGGCCCAGCACCTGACCCACATCAGCGAGCTGACCCGAGAGCACGCCGAAATGGCCGGCGCAGCGAATGCCGAAGCAGGGCTTGGCTCGGGCGGCATGGCGACCAAGATCGCCGCGGCACAGATCGCCATCGTCGCCGGCTGCGCCACCATAATCGCCGACGGCCGCGCGTCCCACCCCATCCAGTCCCTGCGCGATGGCGCGCGCCACACACTGATTTCCAGCCAGATCACGCCGGCTGCGGCGCGCCTGCAATGGCTCGCCAGCAACCTCAAGCCCGAGGGCCGCATACGCGTGGACGCGGGCGCGGCGAGGGCCATTCGCGGCGGGGCAAGCCTCCTGCCCGTGGGCGTGACCGGCGTCGAGGGTGGGTTTGACCGGGGCGCGGCTGTGGAAATCACCGACCCCGCAGGCCGCATCCTCGCCAGGGGCGTGACCGCCTATGCCGCCCGCGACATCGCCGCCATCATGGGCCTGCAGAGCGATGCAGTGGCCGAAAAGCTGGGCTTTCGCGGCCGACCTGCCGTCATCCACCGCGACGACATCGTGCTGGCAACCGAGCCATGACCCTCGATCTACCAGATCTCGCCGCGACGCAGGCCCTTGCCCGGCGCATCGCACCGCACCTTCGCGCGGGCCAGGTCATCGCGCTGGAAGGCGGGCTAGGCGCGGGGAAAACCACCTTCTGCCGCGCCCTCGTCTCGGCCCTTCTCGGCGAGCCGACCGATGTGCCAAGCCCGACCTACACCCTCGTGCAGACCTATGACGGGCCGGACTTCCCGATCTACCATTTCGACCTCTACCGTCTCGATGACCCCGCCGACCTGGACGAACTGGGCTGGGAAGACACGCTGGATGGCCTCGCCCTGATCGAATGGCCGGGCAAGGCCGGCGCGCGCCTTCCGGTCTGGCGGATGACGATTTCCCTCGAAATTGTAGGCGAATGGCGCCGCGCGACGCTGGAATGGATCGGCGAAGACTGGCAGGACATGGTCCATGCCCTTGCCGAGTGAACAACGCAGCACAGAGGTCGAAGCCTTCCTTGAGCGGGAAGGCTGGTCGCTCGCGGCTCGCCATCCCCTCGGGCAGGACGCCTCCACCCGTTCCTACACGAGGCTGGTGCGCGACGACGGTGTGAGCGCCATGCTGATGGACGCGCCGGGCGTGGAACAGCCGCCCTGCCCGCCGGGGGCCGACGAGGCGACGCGCGAGGCCCTCGGCTGGAACGCGGCCACGCGGCTGGCCGCCTCACGCGTCGATGCCTTTGCCGCTGTCGCGGAGGAACTCCGCCGGCGTGGCCTGTCTGCGCCCGGCATCTATGCCGCCGATGCCGAAACGGGCCTCGCCCTGATCGAGGATTTCGGCGAGGGGCGCGAATTTGCCAGGCTGATCGAGCGAGGCGCCGAACGCGAAACCGAGCTCTATGCCGCTGCCGGCGACCTTCTCGGCCAGCTCCATGCCTCGCCTGCCCCCAGTGCCGCCGAAGGCCATGGCCACACCTGGCCGATCCTGGACTTCGACGCCCTGGCCCTGCGCACCAATGCTGACCTGTTTGCCGAATGGTATCCCCGGTTTGACCCGGATGTGCACTGGGGCGAGGCTGCGGCGGCGCGCTGGAGCGAGGAACGCGACGGCCTGATTGCCCGCGCGGTGGCCTATGAGCGGGTCTTCACCCTGCGCGACTACCATGCCGAAAACCTGCTCTGGCTGCCCGCTCGCTCAGGACTGGCGCGGGTGGGCTTGCTTGACTTCCAGGACGCGGTGCGCGGCTGGGCAGGATGGGACATGGCCATGCTGACCCAGGATGCCCGCCGGGAAGTCTCGCCCGCCGCACGAGATGCGGCCCTCTCGGCCTATCTCGCCCATGGCAAAACCGAAGAGGAAACGCTTACCGAACAACTCGCGGTCATCGGCACGCTGAATGCCCTGCGCATCGCCGGCCTCTTTGCCAGGCTGATCCGGCGGGACAACAAGCCCCGCTACAAGGCCTTCCTGCCCCGCCAGCTCGACATTCTCGCCCTCAACCTGCGAGAGCCTGCTGTGTCTGCCATGGCCGAATTCATCGCGGAGGTCGCCCCACACATAACGGAGCGCGCGCGATGACGGCCATGCCCCACACCGCTTTCCTGCTGGCCGCCGGCCTCGGCACGCGGATGCGCCCCCTGACCAATGACACCCCCAAGCCGCTTCTGAAAGTGTCTGGACGAGCGATGATAGACCGGCTTGTCGACGCACTCGTTGAGGCCGGGGTCAGACGCCTCGTGGTGAATGTCCACTGGCTGCCCGACCAGATTGAGGCCCACTTTGCCGCACGAACTGATGCGGAGATCGTGATCTCTGACGAGCGCAGCGAATTGCTCGAAACCGGTGGCGCGCTGGCCAAGGCCAGGCCCTTGCTTGGCGACGAGCCGGTCTTCATTCTCAACACGGACGCCATTTGGGCCCCGCCCACGGCGCAGCCGCTCGAGGCGCTGGTGGACGCCTACGACGCATCCAGCATGGATGAACTGCTGCTGCTGGCCGACACCGGGCGCAGCCTCGGCTTCAAGGGCGCGGGGGACTTCTTCCGCAGCGAGACCGGGGCACTCGTCAGGCGCGGTGAGGCCAGCACGGCACCCTGGGCCTATGCCGGCGTTCGGATCGCCAATCCTGCGACGTTTGACGGGCTCCCCGTCGAGAGGTTTTCTGCAAACCGACTGTGGGAGCCCATGCTCGCCGCGGGTCGCCTCCACGGCCTGCCTCTGGATGCGTTCTGGCTGCATATCGGCGATCCGGGTGCACTGGAGGATGCAGAAATGTGGATGAGGTGTCACGGGCATTGATGGGCGGGGACTTGCTCTTCCGGGACGGCGCACCGAAGCTTTGGACGGTGCCGGCAGGTGCGCCATTCATTGAGGCACTGGCCCGGGCCATGGCCGAAGCCACAGGCTTGCAATCGCGTCCGGAAGCCCTCGCCGATGCACTTGTCTATGTGCCGAACAGGCGGTCAGCCCGGGCGCTGGCCCTTGCACTGCACCGGGCCGCGGGCGATCGCACCACGGTCCTGATGCCGCAAATCCGGGCCCTTGGCGACCTTGAGACCGATGACGCACCGCCCGGCGTCGATGCCGCTTTTGCCGATCTTGGCCCGGCCCTGCCCGAAGCCCGCAGACTGGGAATCCTGATGAAGCTGGTCATGGCATGGTTTGAAGCGCGCGGGACCTCCCTGCCACCGGGTGCAGCGCTTTCAACGGCCAGGGAACTGGCAAGCCTGCTGGATGCGGCCGCCATAGCAGGGGACCCGGACTGGTCGGCTCTGCCAGCACTTGTCGAAAACGCTGACCTTGCGATGCATTGGAAGGAATCGGTCGAATTCCTCTCGATCATCACCGACGCCTGGCCGGCCTGGCTTGCAGAAAACAAGGCCATGGACCCGCTCTCCCGGCGCCTGGCCGCTGCAAAAACCATTGCCCAGACATGGTCTGGCACTCCTCCGGCCGGGCCCGTCGTCATTGCCGGCTCCACTGGCGCAACTCCGGCCAGCCGGATCCTGATGCAAGCGGCGCTCTCCCTGCCGAGGGGCGCTGTCATCCTGCCCGGTGTGGACGGGGCCCTGACCGGCGAAGACTCCCGGATCATCGCAGATGAACCCGGCCACCCCCAACATGCGCTGGTTCGCACGCTTTCGCTTCTCGGCGCAGAACCCGCCGCGATCCCCGTGCTGCCCGGGCTGGAGCCTGTTTCCCATGAAGAGCGGCGCGCGCTGATTCACGAAAGCCTCTCTCCTGCCGCGCTGACCGGCGACTGGCGCCAGCGCCTGAACGCACTGTCTGGGAGCAACAACCTGGAGGCGTTCACCCGGTCGGCACTCGACGGCCTCGACGTGGTCCAGTGCCGCGATGAGATGGAAGAGGCGATGTCGGCAGCCTGCCTCCTGCGCGCCACACTCGAGACCCCCGGACGAACAGCGGCGCTTGTGTGCCCCGATGCGGGCCTTGCACGGCGGGTCAGCGCCCATCTCGCCCGCTGGGACCTTGACGTGACGCCCTCGGAGGGGACGCCCCTTCTCCACACTCCGGCGGGGGCGAGCCTTGATGCACTGATGGGTTGGTGGAGCGAACCGGCCGATCCCGTGGCCATGGCAACACTGTTGCGCGCGCCCCATGGGCGAAGACTGGAAGGCGCTGAAACATTCGAGCGCTGGGTGCTGCGCGGTGTGCGCTGGTGGGATGACCTTCCGGGACTGGTGGCCGGGCTTGAAGCCCGCCTGAGCGATGAACGCCTGTATCATCGCCCCTCGCAAGAGGCGCTGGCGCAGGTCCGGTCCGTCGCAACTCATCTTGAGCGCCTTGCGGCCGTGTTCGATGGCGCCGGGAAAAAAACCTCGGCTGAATTTCGCGAGCGCCTGTCAATGGCCCTGTCACTGGCCCTGGAAACCGACAGGCTGTGGCGCGGCGGTGATGGTGCGGCCCTGGCGAGGCTGATCGAGACGCTTGACCTGATTGCCGAGCCGATCGGGGCGCTGGACCCCGATGACTGGCTGGCCCTGATGCGTGCGCTGGCGGCCGAAACAAATGTGCCGCCCGACACTCCGGGCCATCCAAGACTGTCGATATGGGGGCCTCTGGAGGCCCGCCTTCAGAGCGCGGACCACCTTATCCTGGCGGGACTGAACGAGAGTGTCTGGCCACGCCGACCTGGGGCTGACACCTTTCTTCCGCGCAAACTGCGCGCGAGGCTGGGGCTGGAAGACCCGGAAACGCTGATGGGACTGGCCGCCCATGACTTTGCAGGTCTCGCCTGTGCACCGCGCGTGACACTCATGTACACGGCACGGCGCGATGATGCGCCAGCTGTGGCATCGCGCTGGGTCTGGCGTCTTGAGACCCTGGTGCGCGGGGCGTTGGGAGAGCGGTCAAAGCCAGCCCTTGCACCCGCCCCGGCGTCCGATCCGCGCCTGTGGTTTCATGCGCTGAAACAGCCCTTGCGCGAACAGCCCAACGACCATGCCGTGCCGGCTCCGCGCCCTCCCGTTTACGCGCGCCCCGACAGGCTTTCGGTGACAAGGATCGACGTCCTGCAGCGCGATCCTTATGCGATCTATGCCGAACAGGTTCTCGGCCTGTCGCCACTGCATCCGCTTGGCAAGTCGATTGATGCGCGTGAGACAGGTACGGCCGTCCACCGTGCGCTGGAGCTGTTCGACGCCCGTCAGGGAATGGGGCCAGATGGATTGCTTGAATTGCTTGAGACCGAGCTGCGCTGGCACGGGGAGTCGCGCGAGAGCCTGGCCGGGCGGCGGGTGATCCTGCGCGGCATCGCCGAGTGGTATGTGGACTGGCACAGCGCGCGCCAAGCCGGATTGGAGGGCACTGCCCTTCTCGAATTACGCGGCGCGCTGTCGGTGCCACGTCCTGGGCTGCCGGATTTCACCCTCAGCGCCGTGGCCGACCGGATCGAGCGCCGGGTGGGCGGCGGACTTGCCATTCTGGACTTCAAGACAGGCGGACCGCCGTCCGACAAGGAGATCGGCGCGGGACTCTCCCAGCAAATGCCACTCCAGGCCTTGATCGCAGCCGAGGGCGGTTTCCCCGATGTGCCGCCCGGCCCGGTCGACGAGCTGACCTATGTGGCGGTCAAGGCGAGACCGGAGATCCGCAACATTGGCACAGGCCGTGACCTTAAAGCCTCGCCCACGGAACTCGCCGAAGCGGCACGCGATGGCCTGGCTCGGCTGCTTGCCGCCTATGCCCGGCCGGAACAGGCCTATCTCTCTGCCCCGCGCGCGCAGTTCGTGAGGTATGAGGGCGACTATGGACGCCTGGCACGGCGGGCGGAATGGACGAGCGAGATCGGCAATGAGTGAGATCGTCTTCTCTCCTGACAACGAAGAGTTCCAGCGCGCCGTCGCGGCCCAAGCGACTGCGGCAGACCCTGTGGAGAGTGCCTGGGTTGCGGCCAATGCAGGCTCGGGCAAGACCAAGGTGCTGATCGACCGGGTGGCGCGCCTGCTCCTGCGCGACGCGCCGCCGGACTCGATCCTCTGCATCACCTACACACGGGCTGCAGCAAATGAGATGATCTCCCGCCTTTTCAAGCGACTTGGCGCCTGGTCTGTCATGGAAGACCAGAAGCTCGCGCGTGAACTGGCCGAGTTGGAGGGACGTGAGCCCGAGGAGTATATCGACGCAGACCTGAAAAAGGCCCGCGCCCTGTTTGCCAAGGCGCTGGAAACGCCGGGCGGCCTGCGCATCGAGACGATCCACGCCTTTTCGGCAAGACTGCTGCGCCGGTTTCCGCTGGAGGCGGGGATCGTTCCCGGGTTCCGCGAAATCGAAGAGGCCGATGCCGAGGCCATGTGGCAGGCCGCTGCGCGCGAGGCCGTGCTGGACCTGGCCGAGGCCGAGCCAGATATCTTGGACCAGGTGGCCTTGCAGGGCGGCGGGCTGGGCATCGACGTGGCGCTGGGTCTGGCGAGGTCTGCCGGCAAGGCCCTGATGCGTCACGGGGACGATCCCGGCCAGGCCCTGCGCAAGGCGCTCGGCGCGCCGGAAGCAAGCGTGGCGGAGCTGTTGCGCGATGCGGTGGAGACACGGCTGCCGGCTGATGCTTACCGAAGCGCAATCGGCGTCTTGCAAGCGGGCAGGCCAGCCGACCAGAAACTGGCTGCAAAGCTGGAAGACATTCTGAACACAACTGATCCATCGGAGCGATTCAGTCGGCTCCAGAGCCTTTTTCGCAAATCAGACGGCGACCTGCGGGCCAGAAGCGAGTTCAACAAGGGGGCCCCGCCCGATATTGAGGACCTCTTCTCCATCACCGCGCCCGAGGGCCGCGAGATCACGAGGCTGAAACAGGCCGAGGCCGACATACTCGCCGCAGAGGCCGCCGAACGCACGGAAAGCCTGCTGCGCCTCGCGCGGCCTCTCCTCAAGGCCTATGCCCGCGAAAAATCGGCTCGCGGTTCGCTGGACTTCGATGACCTGATCGACGCAGCCCGGAGCCTGCTGACACGATCCGGCCTGGCGGCCTGGGTGCTCTACAAGCTCGATGGCGGGCTGACCCATGTGCTGCTGGACGAAGCCCAGGACACCGCGCCCGAGCAGTGGGAGATACTGCACGCCCTGACCGAGGAATTCTTTGCGGGAGTCGGGATAGAACGCGAGGCCGATCCACGCACGCTTTTCGTGGTGGGCGACGAGAAGCAGTCGATCTACTCATTCCAGGGCGCCGATCCGCGCCTCTTCCTGACCGGCAAGCGGGACTTCATCGCGCGCACAAACGGCGATGGCCACACGCCGGACATGCTCATGTCCTTCCGCTCCAGTCCGGAAGTGCTGGAGGCTGTGGACGGGGTCATGGCCCAAGCCGCCATTGACGTGCCCGCAACGCGGAGCCAGCCGCCCGCTACGGCCGATGACACGCTGCACACCGCACGGCGAGCGAACCAGCCCGGCCGGGTCGAGCTCTGGCCGATCGAGGAGAAAACCAGCGCCGCTGAGGAAGACCCATGGGATGCGCCGGTCGACTCTCAGGGCGAGAATTCCCCCAAAGCCCGGCTGGCCGCCCATGTGGCAGGCCATGTGCGCCAGATGATCGACCGCGGCGAGACGGTCTGGACCGAACGTGAGGATGGCGGCTGGCAGCACAAATCGATGACGCCGGGCGACGTGCTGATCCTGGTGCGCAAGCGCAAGGGTGGCCTTTTCGACGCGCTGATCCAGAACCTCAAACGCGAGGGCCTGCCCGTGGCCGGGGCTGACCGGCTGGTCCTGGCAGACCATATCGGCGTTCAGGATTGCCTGAACCTGATCCGCTTTGTCCTGATGCCGAGCGACGACCTGACTCTCGCAGAAATACTTCGTGGGCCATTCTGCGACCTTGTCGGCGATGATGAGCACCTTTTCCACCTTGCCCACGGGCGCGGCAAGGACACCAGCGTCTGGTCACGGCTCCAGGCGAGTGAAATGCCCGATCACATTGCCGCGCGCGCTTTCCTTGAAAGCCTTCTTGAACGGCGTCACTGGCCTGCTTTCGAATTTCTCACGGCTGTTCTTGAACGCCGCGTACTTGGCGAGGAGACCGGCTGGGACCGCATCGCAGCCCGCCTCGGCAGTCCTGCGCGTGACCCTATCGAGGCACTCTGCGCACGGGCCCTTGGCTTTGATGGGGATCGGGGGGCCAGCCTGCAGGCGTTCCTGTCAGCCATGGAAAATGATGAAAGCGAGGTGAAACGCGACCTGGCAGAGGCCAGCGGTGCGGTTCGCGTCATGACGGTGCATGGGGCCAAGGGCCTCCAGGCACCGGTGGTGATCCTTCCCGACACCACGTCGCCGCCCGGCCCGTTGCGCAGTGCCTTGCTGAGCCTGGACGACGGCTTGCCCGTCTGGGCCCCCAACCGAAAAAAAGACACCGACATCCTGGTTGAAGCACGCGCCGATGCTTCCGCGCGCATGATGGAAGAGCATGTGCGCCTCTTGTATGTGGCGCTGACGCGAGCCCAGGACCGCCTTGTGGTGTGCGGCCACTGGCATGGCGCGGCTGGCGGCAGGGGCTACACCGACATGTCCTGGTACGATCTCTGCGCGAAGGGGTTTGAAAGGGCCGGCGCAATTGAAGACAACGCCACCGGCATCCTTGCCCATGGCGCGCATCCAAAGCTCGCCCCGGCCGCGGTGGCCGAGACCGGAGCCGGGCCCGTTGCGCCAGCGTGGCTGCGCCAGACTGCTCCCGCTGAGACCATAGGGCCCCGTGCGATCAGCCCCTCACGCCTGATTGCCGATGACGCCCCCGTGATCGACCCGCTGGGGCCGCGCCCGCCGGACCGACGCCTGCGCGGGCGCCTGATCCACGCCCTGCTCGAGCGCCTGCCGAGCGTGGCTGATGAAGACCGCGAGGACGCCGCTGCCCGGTTCCTGGCCATTGAGGCGGCGCTGACCCCCGACGAACGCGAAGAGATCGCTGCCACGGCACTGGCAACACTTCGAGACCCGGCCATATCCGACGTGTTCGCGCCCAATGGACGCGCCGAGGCGGCAATTGTGGGATATGGCACGGGCTGGCCCGAAACCACCCTGATCAATGGCCGCGTGGACCGGCTGGTCATTTCCGAGGCCCGCATCCTTGTTGCGGACATCAAGACCGACAGGCCACCGCCAGAGACCGCCGAGGGCGTCGCCGAGGCCTATTGCGCCCAGATGGCAGCCTACCAGAATGTCCTGGAAGCCGGCTTTCCCGGTCGCGAAATCGAGTGCGTTCTGGTCTGGACCGAGGGGCCGCGCCTCATGCCCCTGCCCCGCCCATTGTTGTTAGAAGCGCTAAAGCGAGCCCAAAGCAGGCTTTGATATGGCGCGAAATCGCCTATTTATCGGGAAGACAATCAAGGGAGCCTGAAATCATGGCGACAAAAACACTGACAGATGACGATTTTGATGCAGCCATCGCAGGCGGCGATCCCATTGTGGTGGACTTCTGGGCGGAATGGTGCGGACCCTGCAAGCAGATGGCCCCGCACCTTGACGCGGTGGCCGAGGAATATGGCGACAAGGTCACCATTGCGAAGATCAATGTCGACGAAAATCCGATGAGCGCGTCCAAGTATGGCGTGCGCGGCCTGCCGACCCTGATGCTCTTCAAGGATGGCAAGATGGTGGACAGCCAGCTTGGCGCCATGAGCAAGCAGCGCATTGCCGACTGGATCAAGGAACACGCCTGATCCGACGCGCCAGCCGACTTCGAAACCCCCGCAGCCCGATGGCTGCGGGGGTTTTTCTTTGGCCAGGAAGCCGCTCCGGGCAGGACGCGGGCTGCCACAGATTTTCCCTATAGTTAACCATCAAAGAATTGATTGGATTGATAGAGAAAGCTGCGTCATCCTGCCGAGAAGTGGAGTTTACAACCCCGATAAATGGAGGACATCATGATGGACGGATCTGAAATGGGTGGCTGCCCGATGCTGGGCGCGCGCCAGCGCCACACGGCAGCGGGCGCATGGACCAATGGGGACTGGTGGCCCAACCAGCTCAACCTGAAAATCCTTCACCAGCGCGCACCCCAGTCCAATCCCATGGACCCGGACTTCAATTATGCCGAAGCGTTCAAATCCCTTGACCTGAACGCGGTGAAACAGGACCTGAAGGCGCTGATGACCGACAGCCAGGACTGGTGGCCCGCCGACTATGGCCATTATGGTGGACTGTTCATCCGGATGGCCTGGCACTCGGCCGGCACATACAGGGTTCAGGACGGGCGCGGCGGGGCCAGCTCTGGTACGTTGCGCTTCGCCCCGCTCAATTCCTGGCCTGACAATGGCAATCTGGACAAGGCGCGCCGCCTGCTCTGGCCGATCAAGCAGAAGTATGGCGACAAGATTTCCTGGGCCGATCTCATGGTCCTGACAGGCAACGTCGCCCTTGAAAGCATGGGGTTCAAGACCTTTGGCTTCGCCGGCGGCCGCGAGGACATGTACGAACCCGAAGGCGACATTTACTGGGGCCCGGAAACCGAATGGCTGGGCGACAATCGCTACACCGGCAACCGCTTCCTGGCCAATCCTCTCGGCGCTGTGCAAATGGGGCTGATCTACGTCAATCCCGAAGGCCCCAATGGCGATCCCGATCCCCTGAAGTCGGCCTTTGACGTGCGGGACACGTTTGCGCGCATGGCCATGAACGACGAGGAAACCGTGGCCTTGGTCGCCGGCGGTCACACTTTCGGCAAGGCCCATGGCGCGGGCGACGCGGCCCTTGTCGGCGCTGAACCCGAGGGCTCGCCCCTTGAGCAGATGGGACTGGGCTGGAAAAATGCGCACGGCACAGGCCGGGGCGGCGACACGATCACCTCGGGCATCGAGGGCGCGTGGACACCCAACCCGACCCAATGGAACAATGACTATTTCGATGTGCTGCTTGGCTATGAATGGGAATTGACCAAGAGCCCGGCGGGCGCAAACCAGTGGACGCCGAAACCCGGTCAAGGCGCACCTGAAGCCCCGGCGGCCCATGATGCCTCGCGCACCGAGCCGCTGATGATGACCACGGCTGACATGGCCCTCAAAATGGACCCGGAATACCGGAAAATCTCCGAGCGCTTCCATCAGAACCCGGACCAGTTCGCGGACGCCTTTGCCCGCGCCTGGTTCAAGCTGACCCATCGCGACATGGGGCCGAAGTCACGCTATCTCGGCGCCGAGGTGCCAGCTGGCGACCTGCTCTGGCAGGATCCCGTCCCCGCGGTCGACCACGAACTCATCGATGAAGCCGACATTGCGGCCCTGAAATCGACCATCCTGGACACCGGCGTCAGCCCACAGGCCCTCATCAAGACTGCCTGGGGCTCGGCCACCTCCTATCGCGACTCCGACAAGCGCGGCGGTGCCAATGGCGGGCGCATTCGCCTGGCGCCGGCCAAGGACTGGGAGGCCAATGAACCGGCGCAACTGGCCGGCGTGCTTGACACGCTGGAGAAAGTGCAGGGCGATTTCAACAGCGCCCAGTCCGGCGGAAAACGCGTCTCCCTGTCTGACCTGATCGTGCTGGCCGGTTGCGCGGGCGTGGAGCATGCCGCACGGGCTGCGGGCCACGATGTCACCGTGCCCTTCACCCCGGGCCGGACCGACGCAACCCAGGACACGACCGATGTTGAGTCCTATGCCGTGCTCGAGCCGACCGCCGACGGTTTCCGCAACTTTGCCAAGCCAGGCGCTGACCGGCCGGCCGAGGAACTCCTGGTGGACCGGGCCCAGCAGATGACCATGTCAGCGCCTGAGATGTCGGTGCTCGTTGCAGGCATGCGCGCCATGAATGCCAACCATGGTGGCACGCCCCATGGGGTCTTCACGGACCGGCCGGGCCAGCTGACGAATGACTTCTTTGTCAACATTCTCGACATGGGCGTGGAATGGACACCGAAGTCCGAAGACGCTGACCTGTTTGAGGCCCGCGACCGCGCCAGCGGCCAGGTCAAGTGGACCGGCACCCGTGTCGACCTGGCATTCGGCTCCAATTCCCAGCTGCGCGCCATCGCGGAAGTCTATGCCGCCGGCGACGGTGAAGCGAAATTCGTCCGCGATTTCGTGAAGGCCTGGGACAAGGCCATGATGCTCGACCGCTTCGAACTCGCCTGAACGCGATTGCCAACCGGCAAGACGCCCCGCTTCTGCCATGGAAGCGGGGCGTTGTGATTCAGGGCGTCCAGGGCGTGACTTTCGCGGCCATGTCCGGGCGCGGACGCTCTGGCGCATCTGCGGTCGGGGTTCCGATATAGATGTAGCCCGCGATGCGTTCGCCATCGGAAAGGCCCAGCAGACGGTCAACATCCCGGTCATAGCTGATCCAGTCCGTCAGCCACACCGCACCAAACCCGGCAGCCCGCGCCGCAATCAGCAGGTTGTAGCACACCGCTCCAGCGGAAAGCTCCTGCTCCCACACCGGTGTCTTGTGGGTGTGATCGGGGCTGGAGACGACGACAACAACGACAGGCGCGCGCAGGGGCAGTTGACGCGAAGTTTCCGCGCCCACGCCGCGCGCCTTTGCAACCTCGGAAACCAGCGCGATCTCCGACAGCCTGTCGGCGAAGGCTGAACGGTCGCTGCCCGTGATTGTAATGAAACGCCAGGGCTCGAGCTTTCGATGGTCCGGCACCCTGGCGGCGACGCGCAGAATGTCGGCCAGGGTCTCACGGTCGGGCCCGGGCTCGGACAATGTGTGTTTGCCCGCCGAACGACGATTGGCCAGGAACTGGGCGAGGCCCTCTGGTGCATCATCTGTCGACAGCGGGGACTGAGGGTCGGGACTTGGGGGAAAAAGACTGGGCATAAGCTGAAATTTAGAGGCCCCCACCCTGAAAACCACAGGCGGCAGGAAGAAAACCCCGGACAAATAAGTAAACACTGTTCACTTATTGAATTTCGTTCTATATGGTTGACCATGGAACGTGGCCGATCCCATGCAGGCGATGGTACGCCGGCTGAACGCCGGCGCCGGCGTGTTCGCGAGTCGATCCTCGAGGCTGCCGAACGCATGATTGCCGAGGACGGCGAGGGCGGCCTGTCCATTCGCAGGCTGGCAGAGGAAATCGACTATTCTCCCGCTGCCATCTACAAGTATTTCGAGTCCAAGGAAGAGCTGGTCAGTGAACTGAAGGAAGCTTTTTTTGGGCGCATCCTGACCCATGTGGATGCGGTCCAGCACAGCAGCGAGCCCTTTGACCACCGCGCTCACCAGTGCCTTCGGGTGTACATCGAAGAAGCGCTGGAAAAACCGCATCAGTATCTGGGCGCCTTCTCGGGTGTCGTCGATCCCAGGGACGATCCCGACAGGGCAAGCAACAAGTCCCGCGCCTTCGACTACCTTATTTCCATGGTCCAGGAAGGCCAATCTCTGGGCCATTTCAACACGTCAGGCGATGCCATCACCCTGGCCAAATCCGTCTGGGCCTGCTGCCACGGGGCCGCGAGCCTTCTCGCACACCTTCCGCATTTCCTGTCCGGTATCCAGGGCGAACCTGAGATCGACCAGGACACGTTTCTCGACCTGCATGCCAGCATCGTTCTCAGGGGGCTCTACAAGCGATGAGACTGACATCACATACAGTCGCCTCCGGGCACCCTATCACTCGAAACCAGGATCGCCTGAAGGGTTGGACCCATGGATAACGCCTTTGAAGTACGCGAAAAGAAGCCCAGTTTCTGGAAAGGCCTGCTGTTTCTGCTGGTTCTTGCGCTGGTCATTGCCGGACTTGTGCTTGCCGCGCTTGCCCTGCGCTCTGAAGAGGGGCCCAAGGTTGCTGAAATGCCGCCAACGCCGATCTCGGCAGCCGTGGTTGAAGTTGTCCTGAAGGGCGACTTCGACCTCAAGGAGAGCTATTCGGGCCTTGTCACGCCTCGCCGGGAGAGCCAGCTGGGCTTCACGACGGGCGGGCGGATCGCGAGCCTGAACGCCGACATTGGCGGTCGCGTCGCCGAAGGCCAGCGGCTCGCCATTCTCGACACCCGAGCACTGAGGGCGCAGCTCGCCGCCGCAGAGGCCGCTATCGATGAGGTGGCCGCCAACCGTGAACTCGCGCTTACAACTGTCGAGCGCCAACGCGACCTGCGCGATGAGGGTTTTGTATCCCAGCAGGTGGTCGACGAATTCGCTGCCCAGGCCAGCGCGGCAGATGCGCGCCTCCAGGCCGCACGGGCACAAGCCGACACCCTGCGGGTGCAGATCGACCTGGCACAGATCCGAGCACCCTTCGATGGCGTGGTGACGGAAAGGTTCGTCGATGAAGGCGTGATCGCGGCGCCAGGCCAGGCCATCTTCACCCTTGTTGAGGCCAGCACACTGGAAGCGCGTATTGGCGTGCCGGAAAGCGCTCTGGCGAGCCTGACAGCCGGGGAAACCTACCGCCTCGATGTGGCTGGCCGCCCGGTGGAGGCGGTCCTGCGCGCCGCCACCGGCGTCATCAATGCGCGCCAGCGAACCGTGACCACAGTGTTTGAAATCCCGGCCGATCAGGGCGTGGCCACCGGTGCCGTAGCGCGACTATACCTGAACCGTGCCGTGGATGAGCGCGGGCTCTGGGTCCCCGTCTCGGCGCTCAAGGAGGCCACACGCGGGCTCTGGTCGGTTTATGTCGCCGAACCCGATGGCGATGGCTTCACCGCCCAGACGCGACTGGTCGAAATCGTCCATACGGACGGGCCGCGAGCCTTTGTTCGTGGGGCGCTTGAAGACGGTGACCTTGTGGTGGTCGATGGGCTCCAGCGGATCACGCCGAAGCAGCCAATCGAACCGCGTCGGCAGGCGTCGACAGGAACCCTCGCCGGCGTGCCGGCAACCGAAAACCGCTAGGAGGGGCCGACGGCCATGCGCACCCTGTTTTTCCGACTACCACGCCTAACCATCCTGTTGCTTCTGGTTGCCCTGGCGGGTGGCCTGGGCGCCCTGATCACCCTGGACCGCCAGGAGGACCCCACACTGATTGAGCGCTACGGGTTCGTGCTGACCACACTCCCCGGGGCAGACGCCGAACGCATGGAAGCGCTGGTGACAGAGCCCATCGAGGACGCCCTGCGCGAACTGCCGGAAATGGACCAGATCGAAAGCACCTCACGGGCCGGCGTCAGCCAAGTGGGCATCAACATTCGCGAAGACCTGTCAGCCGCGGAGGTGGAGGACGCCTGGACTCTCATTCGAAATCAGGTCGAAGCGGCTCGGGCGAGTTTTCCCGAGGGAACTTCGGCGCCGTTTGTCCGGCGACAGTATATCGGTGCGTCCACGATTCTGGTTGCGATCACATGGGAAGGCTCTGGCGAACCGGAACTGGCCATCATGTCCCGCATGGCAAACCAGTTGGGCGACAAGTTCCAGAATCTCGGCGGCACAGAAGAAATCGCATTCTACGGCCTTCCGCGCGAGCAGGTCACGGTCACCATGGACCCGGATGCCCTGGCGGCGGCCGGACTCGACACATTCCAGGCCGCACAAATCATACGCCAGGCCGACGCCAAGACACCGGCCGGTGAATTGCGGACAGGCTCCAGCAATGTTGGCGTCGACATTGGCGGCTCATTCGATTCCATTTCGAGGATCCGCGAAGTGCCCCTCGTGCAGGATGTCAACGGCTCCAGCGTCCGCCTTGGAGATGTGGCAGAGGTGAACAAGGGTCTTGAGGAGCCGGTCACCAGACTGAACTTCCACAATGGCGAACGCACCGTACTCGTAGGCGCATTCATCCAGACCGGTCAGCGCGTCGACCAATGGGCCGACCGCGCGCGCACCATGGTGGAGGGCTTCATCGACGACGCACCCCAGGGGGTCAGGGTCGAGATTGTTTTCGACCAGAGCGAATACACCAATGCACGCCTTGGCGAATTGTCAGGAAACCTCCTGATGTCGGCCTTCATCGTGATGCTGGTGCTGTTCCTGTGCATGGGCTGGCGCGCTGCCATTGTCGTCGGCATGGCCCTGCCACTGACCATGCTGCTCGTGCTGATCCTTTTCAACGTCTTCGGCATGCCGCTGCACCAGATGTCCGTGACGGGCCTGGTGATTTCACTCGGGCTCCTGATCGACAATGCCATCGTGGTCGTCGATGAGTTTGACCAGAATCGCGGCAAGGGCATGGGCCGGGCCGATTCCATCGACCATGCGCTCGGTCACCTGGCCGGGCCCCTGTTTGCCTCGACCCTGACCACAGCACTGGCATTTGCGCCGATTGCGCTCCTGCCGGGATCGGCGGGCGAGTTCGTGGGAATGATCGGCGTATCGGTGATCTTCGCCGTGGTCTCGTCCTTTGCGATCTCGATGACCATCATCCCGGCCCTGTCTGGCTGGTTTGATCGCAAGCGTGCCGATGAAACCGGGGCGGATCGAAAGCGGCGCTGGTGGCGCGACGGCATCGCCGTTGACCTGATCAGTGACGGGTACCGCTTCACCATTGGCGCGGTCCTACGATTTCCGCCTCTGGGAATCGCGCTTGGCCTGGCGCCGGCCGTGGTTGGCCTACTTGTGGCGGGGACGCTTCCCAGCCAGTTCTTCCCCCAGACCGAACGAGACCAGTTCGAACTCCAGGTCAGCCTCGGGCCTTCGGCCTCGACCGACGAGATCGTGGAGGTTGTGGAGGCCGCCACGGCGTTCCTGCTTGCCAAGAAGGACGTCATTACGGTCAACCTGACCATTGGCGAAAGTGCGCCGCGGGTCTACTACAACGCCATCAACAACACCGAGGGCGTCGAAGGCGTCGCCGGGGGCTGGGTCCAGACCCGTTCGGCCGCGGCCACGCGCGAGATGATTTCAGACCTGCAGGCCGACCTGCGCCGCGAGTTTCCCGGCGCCATGTTCCTGGCGCTGCCATTCGAACAGGGTCCGCCTTCCCCCGCCCCGATCCAGGTCCTTTATGTCGGCGATGACCTTCGCACACTCTCACAGATCGGCGATGAGGCCCGGCGCATCCTGGCCCAGACACCGGGCGTGACCTACACGACCGCCAGCCTGGAAACCGGCACACCGCGCCTGACGCTGCAAGCCGATGAGGCCGCCGCCGCCATTGCGGGCCAGCGCCTGACAGGAATCGCGAGGTCCCTGAACGCCGAGCTCGAAGGCATTCGCGCGGGCTCGATACTCGAAGGGGTCGAGGAGCTTCCGGTGATCGTGTTCGCGGGTGACAATCGTCGCTCTGGAACGGCCGAACTCGGCGCCAAGACGATCGGTGACGGCACGCCGCTCAGCGCCCTTGGCGACCTGACACTGGATCCGGAAATCGGGATCATCACCCGGCGGGATGGCGAGCGCGTGAACGACATCCAGGCCTTCCTGGAACCTTACACCCTGCCCGCGCCTGTCCTGGCCGACTTCAAGCAACGCCTTGCCGAAAGCGGCTTTGAGCTTCCGCGCGGATATTCGGAGATCACGGGCGGCGAAGCCGAGAACAGCGGCGACGCCCTTGGCAATCTCGCCGCAACGGGCATCCCGCTGATCCTCGTGATGGCCGGGGCGGTGGCACTGGTGTTCAACTCATTTCGGATGGCGCTGCTGATCCTGACGGTCGGCTTCCTGTCAGTCCTCGTGGCATTTTTCGGGGTTTGGCTTTTCAATCTTCCGCTGGGATTCAACGCGATCATCGGCGCACTCGGCCTGCTCGGCATCGCCATAAATGGCTCGATTGTGGTTCTTTCAATGTTGCGGGCCAGTCCGGAATGCATGGCTGATAATGTCATTGTCCAGCGCGAAACGGTCGTGGACGCCACCCGCCACATCGTGGCGACAACGCTGACGACCATGGGAGGTTTCGTACCATTGCTGCTGGCCGGCGATGCATTCTGGATGCCGTTGGCCGCGGCGATTGCAGGCGGTGTGGCGGGCTCTGCTATCCTGGCGCTTTACTTCACGCCGGCTGTTTTTCGGATCATGACGATGAAGCCCTTCACGCGCCTGGTGCGCATTTTTACAGGTGCCGGGAGCGAGCCCGCCGCAGCCGAGTAGGCCCGTCAGATATCAGGTGCGTCAAAGACGTCCTTGTCAAACTCGCCTTCCCACTTGGCCACGGCCGTGGCCACCGCAGCGTCGCCGGTGACATTTGTCAGGGTGCGCATCATGTCGAGCAGCCGGTCAAAGGGCAGGATGAAGCCGATGATCAGGAAGGCCTGTTCCTCGGGAATGCCCACCTGGGCGAGGGCAAGGCCTGACAGGAACAGCCCGGCGCTGGGAATGCCGGCCGCGCCGATCGATACAAGTGTGGCCATGAGCGCGACGAGCACATACTGGCCGAGCGAGACCTCGATCCCCATCGCCTGGGCACCAAACAGGGCCACCATGCCGATATAGATCGCCGTGCCATCCATGTTGATGGTCGCGCCAAGCGGCAGGACAGAGCCGGCAATGGCTTTGTCCACGCCGAGGTTTTCCTCTGCACAGGTGATGGTGACTGGCAGCGTCGCAGACGAACTGGCCGTCGAATAGGCGACCGCCTGGGCATCTGTAACGCCCCGCAGGAACTTGAACATGTCGAGCTTCAACAGCAAGGTCATGATCACGCCGCCATAGGTGACGAGGATGTGGATCGCGCAGGCCAGGTACAGCGCAATCGCCAGTGTGCCGAGGCTTTGCAGGACGCCAAGGCCCTGGGTCGCCATCACCGTCACCATGAGCCCGAAGACGCCGAACGGCGCGGTTTCCATCACGAACATGGTCACCTTCATCATGGCCTCGGATGCCCCATCCATGAAGTTCGCAACCGGCCTGGCGATCTCGCCCGCGGCGAGGATGCCCACGCCGAACATGATGGAAAAGAAGATGATCTGGAGGATATCTCCATTCGCAAGTGCCTCGACCGGATTGGTCGGCACGATGCGCAGGAGCCGGTCCACAAGGCCGCCCGCCTCGTTGGCGCGTTCGGCGACATCCTGCATTCTGGATACGTCGGCCCCGGCGAATGTCTCGGGCGAAAGGCTGGCGCCTGGCTGGAACACGGTGGCCACGATCAGGCCGAGCGTGACAGCGATGGCGGTCGTCCCGAAGTACAGCGAAAGGGTTCGAAGGCCCAGACTGCCCAGCCGCTTGGGGTCGCCCATGGCGATGATCCCGGAAACCAGGGTGAAGAAGATCAGGGGCACGATCAGCATCCGGATCAGTCGCAGGAAAAGGTCGCCGATCCAGCCAAACCAGGTTGTGGCGAAGGCCCCGCCCTGATCCGCGCCCATGCCGTAACGGATGCCGAGACCGACCGCGAGGCCGAGCAGGAGGAAGGCAATCACGCGTTTCCACAAATCTATCCTGAACCAGGCGTCCATGCCTCTGCCCCTTCACAAGTCATTCTTGAATCACTGCGGCGCGACCGTAGTGCCGCGCCGGGGCGCGTCAATCGCCGAGCCTGGCGTAGCGTGTCGCAAGGTGTGGACTATGCGCGGCGCGTTTCGGCGTTACGTTCATCCTATCAACACAGAGGATACGCGCCATGGACATGAGTTTCGACCCCGCCCTTGACGGTTTTCGCGCCGAAGTGCGCGCCTACTTCGAAAAGGAGTATCCTCAGGACATACTGGCAAAGGTGCGCGAGAACCGGTCGCTGACCACGGCCGAAGTGCGCAAGGCCGAGATGGCCCTCGGCTCGAAGGGCTGGCTGGCCAGCGCCTGGCCAGAAGAATATGGCGGCCCGGGCTGGAGCCTTGAGGAACAGTATATCTTCGACGAAGAGCTGGAACGCGCCGGCGCGCCGACCGTGACCCCAATGGGCGTCATCTATGTCGGCCCGGTGATCTACACCTTCGGCTCCGACGACCAGAAGGAAAAGTGGCTCGACGGAATCCGCTCGGGCCGGGATGGCTGGGCGCAGGGCTACTCAGAGCCGAATTCGGGTTCTGACCTCGCCAGCCTGCAATTCTCAGCCGTCCGCGAAGGCGATGAGTATGTCCTCAACGGCACCAAGATCTGGACCAGCGCCGCCCAGCATGCCGACTGGGTCTTTATTCTCGCGCGCACCTCAAATGAGGGAAAGAAGCAGGAAGGCATCACCTTCATCTGCAGCGAGATGGACAGGCCGGGCGTGACGCTGACGCCGATCATCACCATCGACGGCAAGCATGTGCTGAACCAGGTCCATTTCGAGAATGTCCGCGTGCCGCTGGACTATCGCATCGGCGAGGAAGGCAAGGGCTGGGGCTACAGCCAGTACCTGCTCGGCCATGAGCGCACCTCCTATGCGCGCATCGGCGGCAAGCGGAAAATGCTGGCGGATTTGCGCATGCTGGCCAGCGCGGCCGAGGATGGCGGCAACCGGCGCCTGATCGATGACGAGGCGTTTGCCCACAAGCTCTCGGCGGCGACCATCGCGCTGGATGGGCTGGAGATGCAGGTGCTGCGCATCCTGTCGGCTGTCAGCGCGGGTGGATCGCCGGGAAATGAGGCCTCCATTGTGAAGATCCTCGCGACAGAAACCCACCAGCAGATCACGGAACTGATGCTGGAGGCCGGTGCGCGCGCAGCACTGGCGAAGACGCCGGATTCAGCGCGCGGTGACTTCAACGAGGCTCCGGAAACCGCATATGCGCCACCTGCGGTGAGCGGCTATCTCGGCGGCCGCGCGCAAAGCATCTATGGCGGGACGAATGAGATTCAGAAGAACATCATCGCCAAGCGCGTACTGGGGCTTTGATCACGCCGCGCGTAGACGGATTCAATCGGATTTCAGGGCGTAACCGGCGCTTCTCACGGTGCGGATGGGATCGTCCCCGCCATTCTCCTTGAGCGCCTTGCGCAAGCGCCCGACATGCACATCCACCGTGCGCGCTTCGACATACACATCGGAGCCCCAGACACTGTCGAGGAGTTGTTCACGGGAAAACACCCGGCCGGGATGCTGCATGAAATAATCCAGCAGCCTGAACTCGGTGGGGCCGAGATGAATGCTTTGGCCTGCGCGCTCGACGGTGTGGGCGCTGCGGTCGATGGTGATGTCGCCAATGACCAGCCTGTCTTCCATGAGCCCGGGCCGGATGCGGCGCATGACGGCGCGAACACGCGCCATCAGTTCCGTGGTTGAGAAGGGTTTCGTCACATAGTCATCAGCGCCTGTGTCCAGCCCACGGATTCGGTCGGTTTCCTCACTGCGCGCCGTAAGCATGATGATCGGCATGTTGGCCGTGTCACCGCGCGAGCGGACCCGGCGGCACACCTCAATGCCCGGCACCTTCGGCAGCATCCAGTCCAGCAGCAGGAGATCCGGCGCACGCTCTTCAATCATCATCAGAGTCTCTTCGCCATCCACGGCGATGCCGGCCTCGTAATCCTCATTCAGGAGATTGTACTTGAGCAGTTCGACCACGCCTTCATCGTCTTCTGCAATCAGGACATAGGGTTTCATCGTCTCTCGCCCCCGCTTCTCGATGGTCTGACGATTCATGTTCATCCCTCCAGGAGCGGAGCCTTGGGTCGCGCGCTCGAGGACAGGTAGGTTCCTGTTACCTGATAGTGCACGATCTCTGCAATGTTGGTACAATGGTCGCCGATCCGTTCAAGGTTCTTCGCGATGAACATCAGGTGGGTGCCCGCGCCAATCAGGCTGGGGTCCTGCATCATGTAGGTCAGCACCTCCCGGAACAGCGAATTGTAATGCTGGTCGATGTCCTCATCGCCGACCCAGACTTTCAGGGTCAGTTCGGCGTCGGACTCCGAGTAAGCATCGAGAATGCCGTGCAATTGCTGCTGGACACCGCGCCCCATGCGCTCAATGCCCTTGATCGCACTGGAAACATCGACGCCCGCCAGCGGCGAGACGCGCTTGGCGATGTTCTTCGACAGGTCGCCGACCCGCTCCAGTTCAGACGCGACTTTCAGCGCGGCCACGACGGACCTGAGATCATGCGCCATGGGCTGGCGCAAGGCGAGAAGGCGCATGATGCGCCGCTCGACCTCGACCTCGATGGCATCAACGATGTCATCCATTTCGGAGGTTTCGTCGGCGAGCGACTGGTTGCCGGTCACAAGGGCGGTGCACGCCTTGTCGATCATCGTCTCGGCGACCCCTCCCATACGAAGAATGTCGGCCGAAAGATGCTCAAGCTCTTCAGAAAATGCGGAAACAATATGGGTCGTCATATGTTCCATTTAGACTGGTACTCCCAAAAGGGCCACTTTGACGTGCTAACTTTATGGTCCTCCGCCCGGCGGCGATCAGCCAAACCGACCGGTGATGTAGTCCTGCGTGCGCGTATCGGACGGGTTGGTGAACACCTGCTCGGTCTCACCATACTCGACGAGCTTTCCAAGATGGAAAAATGCTGTGCGCTGCGAGACCCGTGCCGCCTGTTGCATGGAATGGGTCACAATCACGATGCAGAAGCGTTCGCGCAACTCGTCGATCAGCTCTTCAATGCGCGCGGTTGCAATCGGATCCAGGGCCGAACAGGGCTCATCCATCAGGATCACTTCCGGGCTCACCGCGATGGCCCGAGCAATGCATAGGCGCTGTTGCTGACCGCCCGACAGTCCCGTGCCCGGCTGGCTGAGCCGGTCCTTGACTTCTTGCCAGAGCCCTGCCCGGGTCAGGCTGGTCTCCACGATCTCATCCAGGTCGGACCGAGACGAGGCGAAGCCATGGATGCGCGGGCCGTAGGCAATATTGTCGTAGATTGACTTCGGAAACGGGTTTGGCTTCTGGAAGACCATCCCGACGCGTGAACGCAACAGGACAGGGTCGACCTGTTCGGAGTTCACATCCTGGCCATCAATGATCACCTGGCCCTCGACCCTGGCACTCTCGATCGTGTCGTTCATGCGGTTCAGGCATCGCAGGAACGTCGACTTTCCGCACCCTGACGGCCCGATGAATGCGGTCACGGCCCGTTCGGGAATCACCATCGAGATGTCGAAGATCGCCTGCTTGTCTCCGTAGAAGACGTCGATGTGGCGACAATCCACCTTGGTCAGGTTTTGCGACGCGTCTGCCGTTTTCTCTACGTCGCCGATCTCCTGCGCCGGGTCGCCCTTGCCAGTCGCCTGCTCTGTCATGCTTACCATCTCCGCTCAAAGCGGCGGCGCAGAAACACCGCTGCTGCATTCATCAACACCATGAAGGACAACAGCACGACAATCGCAGCCGCCGTATTGGGCTCCCAGGCGCGCTCGGCCCCGGTCGACCATTTGAAGATCAGGACCGGGAGGGCCGTCGCCTCATCGGTTGGACCTGACGGCACCTCGGCCACGAAGGCCACCATTCCGATCAGCAGGAGCGGCGCCGTCTCGCCCAGGGCGCGGGCCATGCCAATGATCGCGCCGGTCATGATGCCAGGCGCCGCCAAGGGTAACACGTGGTGCATGACGGTCTGGGTCTTCGACGCTCCGACCCCGAGCGCAGCACTGCGGATCGACGGGGGCACCGATCTCAGGGCGGCGCGCGAGGCGATGATCACGGTTGGCAATGTCATAAGTCCCAGCACAAGCCCGCCGACAAGGGGCGCCGATCGCGGCAGGGCAAGGAAGTTGATGAACACGGCTGCACCCAGAAGGCCAAAGACAATCGAAGGCACAGCGGCCAGGTTGTTGATGTTGACTTCGATCAGGTCGGTCAGGCGGTTCTTCGGCGCGTACTCTTCTAGATAAATCGCCGCGCAGATACCGATGGGGATCGCAATCATCGCGGTGATCAGCATGGTGAACAGCGATCCCACGATGGCGGAGAGGACGCCGGCTATTTCCGGATATGTGGAATCGGCGTTCGTCAGCAGGGCCCAGTTGAACTGGCGCGAGATACGACCGTCTTCCATGAGTGCCAGTGTCCATGCGATCTGACGGTCGCTCATGTTCCGAGCATCCTCGGCCAGGCCAATGATGCGCACATCGGCCCGCTGACCCTCAAAGGCCGAAAGGTCACCGGTCAGGACTTCGACCAATGCCTCGTCCGGCGTGGCCTCGAGCACACGCGCCACGGTTGACCCGGCCTGGATCAGGACACTCTGCCCAGCTTCGGCGCCATCATTGCCCGCAGGCGCTTCAACAAGCCCAGACAAACGGTCAAACGCCTCGACCCCTGTCAGGGTCACACGCTCGGCACCATCGAGCGAAATCCGGGTTGCTCCTGTCACGATCCCGGTCCGGAAACGCGTCTCCGGTGCCACTGCACCTTTCAGGTAAAGGTCAAGGTCATCGGACAGGGCCGTGTTGTAGGTCACGGTCTCGCCAATGCGACCGGGATTCTCTGCGGTCGCCCTGGCCATGGGCAGGACGGCCAGGCGCGTGACAAGGTCATTGAGTTCGCGCGTGTTGCCGTCCCGCGCGGCTTCCGGGAAGCTCCGTGCCAGATCCTCGCGCACCAGCTGGTAAAAGCCAGACACATTCTCAGCTATCGCTTCGGTGTTGCCGACGCCCTCGGGCGCGACCACGTCGGCGGCGAGGGGCAGGTCAAAGCTGATCTTGTGGTGGGAGAACGCCGTCAGTGCCTGACTCCCGATCGAAGCGATAAACAGCACAAGAAAGGCCAGCGCCACGCCGATCGCGGCTATACCGTAGGCCTGGAAGCGGCGCTCGGCGGCATGACGTTTCTTCAGCCGCATGCGGGCCGCTTCATCATTGAAGCTGGCCGGTGCAGGGCTGGGGTTCGCAGGCAAGGTATCAGTCATACTTTTCCCGGTATTTCTGGACCACGCGCAGCGCGATCAGATTGAACACCAGCGTCATCAGGAACAGGACAAAACCCAGCGCAAAGGCTGAGAGCGTCTTGGGGCTGTCAAACTCACTGTCACCGGTCAGCAGGGACACGATCTGCACGGTGATGGTGGTGATTTCCGCCGTGGGGTCCGCCGTGATCTGGGGTCGAAGGCCCGCTGCCATGACCACGATCATGGTCTCGCCAATCGCACGCGAGACCGCCAGCAGGAGCGCCGCGATGATGCCGGGAAGAGCGGCGGGCATGATGACTTGCTTGACCGTCTCGGACCTGGTCGCGCCCATGGCATAGGCCCCGTCGCGCAGAGATTGGGGCACGGCATTGATCACATCGTCTGACAGGGAGGAGACGAAGGGAATGATCATCACCCCCATGACGAGACCGGCGGCCAGAGCGTTCGTCGAGGAGGCCGCAAAGAACTCATCGGGAATGAAGGGCAGTCCGTTCAACCAGAGCGCGCCTTCGCGCACAAAGGGTGCCACGACGAGGATGGCAAAGAAGCCGTAGACAACCGTCGGAATGCCCGCCAGCACCTCCAGCATAGGCTTGACCCAGCCGCGCACCTTCGGACCGGCATATTCAGACAGGTAGATCGCCGCATAGAGCCCCACGGGCGCGGCCACGCACATGGCGATCAGGGAGATGATGAAGGTGCCGAAGAAGAGCGGGATTGCGCCAAAGTCCGCATTGGTCTGGGCGTTCCATTCCGTGCCGAAGACAAAGCTGAAGAATGGGATCTGGGCAAAGAAGCGCAAGGATTCAAAGAACAGCGATGCAACGATGCCGACCGTGGTGGCAACGGCAATCGCGGCGCACAGAAAGAAAAGGAACTGAAGACCATTCTCGACCTGGGCCCTTGCACGAAATACCCCGGCCAGCCGCGTGCGTGCATAGAATGCGCCCGCGCCAGCGACCGCAAGAGCCCCAAGGATCGTTGTCAGTTTCACCGCTCCCGACAGAACCAGGAACCGCTCTGTGATCGCGGAGAAAATGGGAGCGCTCCCATAGGTCGCCGGGTCCATGCGCGCCGCTTCGGCGACCCTGTCGAGATACTGGGACATCTGCAGGGACTCAAGGTCGGCAAAGCCCGATGGCAGTTCACCACCCAGCAGACTGCGCGTGATTGAAGCGCCAAACAGTCCGTACCCGACCAGTATCAGGGCCGCGGGCACAATGGCCCACATGGCCACATAGTATCCGTGGTAATTGGGCCGGGAGTTCAGGCGGCCTTCTCCAGTGGCGAGAAAACCCATGGCCGCAGCACGGCCCGCCACAAAGGCAAGGCAGCCGCCGACCGCGAGAATCGCGAACGCCATCCAAACCATCGGCAGGTGCCCAATGGACTGCAGCATGTCTCGCCCCATTAAACCTCCGCAATTGTGTAGTTTGGAATGCTGACACTGGTATGACAGCGCCAAGTCCTGATGCAGAAAATCGTGCGTGGTAAACCAAAACCACCCCGATTGCCAGTTGGTCCGTGGTCAGACGGATTCCGGGGCCGGGCCCTTGGGCCGCGCCCTCTCTGCGGCGCGGCGAAGCCGGTCATTGATTGCTTCGCCAAGCCCGTGGCGCGGGATCGGGCAGATGGCGATGCGCTCATGCTTGCGGTCAAGGAACCGCAGAAGCGGGTAGAGATTGGCCGCAGCCTCCTTCAGGACGCCCCTCTCGGACAGGGAATAGTCGCCCCTGATGTCGCCGAAGCCGACGAAGACCTCGCCCTGTTCGGGGCCTCTTGCATCAAGGCGCAGTGTCGCATTGGGGGCATAATGGCGGGCCAGCTGGCCGGGGGAGGCGGGCGCTGCGCCGGGTTCGGCCATGGCCAGCGGCATGCCGAGAAATGTCTCCAGCACGTTCCGCTCCAGCCCGCCGGGACGCAGGAGCACGGGTTGCGGCCCTGTGAATGAGACCACGGTGGACTCCAAGCCCACGGGGCATCGCCCGCCATCCATGATCGCGTCGATGGATTCGCCAAGTTCTTCATAGACGTCCTGCGGCGTGACCGGGCTGATCTTCCCCGACCGGTTGGCCGATGGGGCGACGATCGGCCGGCCGAGCGCGGTGATGATGTCATGGGTGATGGAGTGGCTGGGATGGCGCAGGGCGATGGTATCAAGGCCCGCCCGGGCGATGTCGCATGTCGCCCCGCCCTCGCGCGCCGGCACGACGATGGTGAGCGGCCCTGGCCAATAGAACCCTGCGCAGAAGGAGGCCGCACCGGATATCTCGCCCTCCAGTGCCGCCATTTCAGGCCCGTTCACATGGGCTATCAGCGGATTGAAGGCAGGCCGGTGCTTCACCTCGTAGAGCCGGGCGACGGCCTCTGCATTGGCGGCGTCGGCGGCCAGGCCATAGACGGTTTCCGTCGGCACGGCGACGATCCCGCCGCGGCGCAGGATGTCGACAGCGGCGGCGATGCCTTCGCGCGTGGGTTTCAGGGCGAGTGTGGCCATGGCGGGGCCGGAGATGCCTGTCCGGGGCGCTCAGGTCAATCGGTGATGCGGGTCGCTTGCAGGGAAACCTCGATCAGGATCTCGTCAGACACCCAATCGGCACCCGGATCGCTCGCCATGCCCACATCCAGTTCGGCCCGCGACAGGCGGGTCTCGCCTTCGAGGTAGGCGGTGTCGCCGTCGAAATTGAGCTCGAACGCGAACGGCACGTCGATGGTGGCGCCCTTCAAGGTGAGCGCGGCATTGGCGGTGTAGTCCGGCTCGGCGCCGGTAAACATGTCGAGCACCACGCTGGCGGTGGGCGAGCCGGCCACGTCGAGCCATTCGGCCGCGCGCAGGCTGTCTGTGTAGAGCTTCTTGTTGGCCACCGCCGAACCCAGGTCCACCGTCACCTCCACGCGCGAGGCGGCGAGGTTATCCGGGTCGAAGGCGATGGTGGAATCCCAGTTTTCGAAGGTGCCTGTGTATTGGTCGCCTTCATGGGTGCCGGAGAATCGTATGGCGGGGCTAGCGTCCCTGTTGACGGCCCAGTTGGCCTGAAGGCCTGAGGTGCCGGTCACGTCCGCTGCGCCGCCCTGGGTGAGCATCGGGGTGACGGCCACGGCGGCGAAGACGGCAAGGGCGCCGCCAAAGGCTGCCAGTGCGCCGCGCGAGGGTGCGCGTGGACCGCCGGTCTTTCCGAACAGGCCTGGGATCATCCGTTTCAACACGCCCTCCTCGGGTCCGAATTCATGCTTCAATGCGCCCGCCACATGCAGCGCGACAAGGCCGAGCGCCGCCCAGGCGAGCTTGGAGTGGACAAACTGCACCACGCCATGGCCCGTCTCGTTGGACAGGAAGCCCACAAAGGGCAGGTCTGGCCAACTCACGATTCCGTAAAGCACTGTGGGCACGTCGAAGGCATAGGCGGTCGAGACATAGAGCCAGCCGGTGAGCGGCATGAGAAGCATCAGGGCGTAGAAGGCGATATGGGCGCTGTGGGAGGCAGTCTTCTCCCAGCCCTTGAGCCCAGCGGCATCCTCCGGCACCGGATTCATCACGCGCCATGCGATCCGCGCCAGGGTGAGGATCAGAATGGTGATCCCAACCGATTTGTGCAGCTGGTAGAGCGTCTCCTTAAGCGGGTGGTCATTGGGCAGGTCGCTCATGAACCACCCGCCGGGAATGAGGCTGAGGATCGCCAGCGCGATCGCCCAGTGCAGGGCAATCGCCACGCTTGTGTAGCGATGGGAAGGCGGGGAGGGAGCCGAAACCATGTCTGCAGCAGCCATCACAGGTTTACTTTCATTGCATCGCTTCTTTCCGCAGATACCTGCGCAGGCAGGTATCCGTGGATCAATTCAACCTGGTGCGCCGCTGGCCGCCATCTGCCCATGGGCTCCTGCCTGCGCAGGAACCTGCTGAAACACCGGGAAACGAGCCGCTACTCGTCCTGCAGGAACTCGCCGGAGAAGGAGACCGTCACCGCGTCGGTGATATTCGGGATGGCGGCTGTCATGCCGAATTCCGAACGGCTGATCGTGGTTGTGGCGTTGAAGCCGATCAGGTCGCGCTCGCCGAACCAGGGCATGTTGGCAACGCCATTATAGCTTACGTCCAGGGTGACGGGCTGGGTCACGCCGAGGAAGGTGAGATCGCCGGTCACCGTGCCCGTGTTTCCGCTGGTCAGGTCGACATCGGTGGAGGTGAAAGTGATTTCCGGGAAATTGTCGGCGTTCAGCCAGCGCTCGTTGCGCGACATGTCCTCGGCCCAGGTCTCGAAGCCGCTGTCGGCGTGACCGGCCTTGTAGTCGCCGGGATAGTTCACGATCAGGTCGGCGGGATTGACGGTGACCGACAGGCTGGACGCGGTCGGGTCGGCCGGGTCGAAGGTCAGGTCGGCGTCAAAGTCGCCAAAGTGTACGATATAGTCGGAGATGCCGCCGGAATGGCCCACGGCGAATTCGAGGAAGGCGTGGTTGCGCTCGAGGGAATAGTTTGCGGCGCTGACTTCGGCGAGGGATTCGGCGAGGACGATTTCAGCCGGTGCGGTGGTCGCAGCGGGTGCGGGCGCTGCGGCTTCGCCGTTCTGGGCTTCAGCCGGTGCCGTGGCGGAACCGCCGCAAGCGGCGATCAGGGCAAGGCCGGCCGCGCTGGCAAGGAGTGCTGTGTACTTCATGGGTGTCGTTCCTTGGTTTGATTGGTGTGGGGTGTGATGCTCACTCATCCCCGGCTTCGAGAAACTCGCCGGAGAAGCTCAGTTTGACTTCGTCGGACACGAACTGGGTCATCGCGCCCATGCCGAAGTCTGACCGGTTGAATGTACCGGTCGCATTGAAACCGATGCGGCGCCGGCCGCCATCGAAGGGGCCCGTGGCCGTCCCGTTATAGGTCACGTCCAGCGTTAGCGGGGCGGTAACACCACGCAGGTTCAGGTCACCCGTCACCGCGCCTGTGAATTCGCCGGTCTGGCGCGCCGAGGTGGACACAAAGGTCGCCTTCGGAAACTCATCGGCATTCAGCCAGCGGCCATCATTGGCCAGCTCGGCCTCCCATTCGGTCTTCTTGTCCGGGTCGGGATACTGGGTGTCCAGGGCAGCCGTGTTGACCTGCACAGAGACGAGTGAAGCGGTCGGGTCATCGGCCTTGAAGTCAAGCTGGGCGTCGAAATCGGTGAAATCGATGGAATAGTCCGACAGACCGAAGTGTTTCACGCTGACGGTCATAAAAGCATGTGTCCGGTCGAGCTCGAAATTGGAGCTCTTAATGGGCGCGAGGCTCTGCTGCGCGGTAACGCAGCCTGCGAGCAGTGTGGCAGCGAAAGCGATTGGGACGAGTGTTGAACGCATGGGCACCCTTAGCTGGTGTCTCTGGCTTATTCCTAGAGGTAGGACATCCTTAACGCGGTTCCAGCGCAGGCCAGAGCGGGCATCGCAGATAACAGCTATTCAGCACACACATGCCAGCGTAGACCCCAGGCGCGAAAGGGTGCCAGGCGAGGCAAAACAGTCTTCAAAGGCGTGAAACTCTTCGCCGTCTCGCCCAGGATAAGAAAAACTGCGTGGCAAACTGGACTTTGTTAAGCCTGTGACGGCAAGGTCCTGTCATGGAGTTTGATGCCAATCTTGACGTCCAGATGGCGCAACTGGCCACGCCGCCCGGCCATGTGCGTGAAGTGGACGAGGGCCACGATCCGACGGGTGCCTTTGTTCCCGAGATGGAGGTGGAGATCACGGTGCCCGTTGGGGGTCGCCAGATCGACGTCCTTGCGCGCGCTCGGCTTCAGACACATGGCAGCACCCCGACCCACGGTGAACCTGATACCCTGATGGCGCAGCGCCTGGTTTCGGCGGAAGAGACGCTGGGCGGGGCCATCACGGAAGCCGTCGCAGATCTCGACGTGCACCCGATTTCCTCGGTCGGGCGGGTCACTGCCGTATTTGGCGGACGCGTGCGCTATTGCACAGGCACTGTGATCGCCGAGCGCATCGTGTTGACCGCCGCCCATTGTGCGTTCGCCCGCACCAATGCCCTCACGGGCGAAGGACAGTTTGCCGAATGGATGGTGTTCCAGCCCCAGTACATTGCCGGCTCGGCGGCCGGGAAATGGGCCGGCGAGGCGGTTTATGTTCCGGGCGGATGGGCAACCCCGTCACCGGGCACGACGCCAGGCCATTATGACATGGCGATTGTCCGCCTCGATGCGCCGATCGCCCACAGGACGGGAACCGCAGGCGTGTTGGCCAATGCCGACCCCGATGGGCCCTTTACGAGCCTAGGCTACCCACGCAAGGCCACGGACGAATTCGACTTCGACGGCCGCTTTCTCTATGCGACCACGGGCGAGCGCGTCCTCGACCGCTCATTCGGCGTTGTGAAGGCCGAGAACGGTCTCACGGAAGGCTCGTCAGGCGGACCCTGGTTCACCCGCGAGACGGGCGAGATGCGCGTGGCCGGTATCAACTCGACCAAGCCGGTCCATGCCGATGACCACACATGGTCCCCCAGGTTCGGAGAAGCGTTCCAGCGCCTGATCGCCCGGGCTCTGGCTGATATGACCGGCGTCTGACGCCCGCTTATCGCGTAATCCGGAGCTTGTTGAGGTCGCTGCCCACCTGTTCGAATGCACTGGTCAGGGCCGACTGCGTTGGCGCGTACCAGTACTTGCCGGGGTCCGAGGCACATCGTTGATACATCTCGCGCGTGTCGTCACCCACCCGGGATGTAAATACAACCGTGTACACAACAATGCCCTGGGACTTGGCCGCCGCGCAAAGGTCGAAAATGCGCCGGTTCAGCTTGCCGCGGGTGGAATTGTCTGTCGTCCCATCGGCTCGGACATAGCCAGGCGCGCTGGAGAAGAGCGCCTTGGCGTTCGAGCCGTCCTCGTTCCAGCGGCCATAGGCTGTGTGGTCCGAGGCGCTCGGATGACTGTCATTGGGGCTGGTGCCTTCTTGGTTGGAGCTGCCGCCGCCCGGGTAGTTGTAGAAACCGCTCTCACCATCGGTCATCAGCACGATGGCGCGCCGCCAGCGCGGGCTGTCCCAGATGGGAATGCCATTCTTGTCATCGACCTGGGTCGCGCTCTCGCTGAACGGCAGGCCCGGCGAAAGGGTGCGAATGCCCCAGGCCATGCCAATGTCGGTGAGCGTGCCGCCCCGGTTCCAGGCGGTCATGGCAGAAAGGGCTCCGTCGACGAGGGACTTGTTGGATGTCAGCGGCAGGATGGGCGTCGGGCAGCCAATGTTCGGGCCCGTAATCTGGTTGGAGTTCGTCACCCCGCCAGGCACGATGGTGGCGGCGTCGCCATCTGTGTAGTTGTTGTCGACACCGGGCGGGTAATAATAGGGCTCCCAGGTGGCGGTGGCCGGCGGTGTGTCATTGAGGCTGTTGGCACCCCAGCGCTCCATCACGCAGCCTTTCCAGGCGGTTTCGTCAAACGGATCCAATAGGCCATGGGCCCGGGGAAGCGAGATGATGTCGTCAGCCACCGGGCCCGGATTGACGGCGGCGGCATAGGGCACGATGGCAAAGCGCAGGTCGGGTTCTTCGGTTTTGCCGTCAAATACGTCATCGACCAGGGCCTGCGCAGCGCCGCGCAGGGCGCCGATGTTGCCGCTGCTCCACATGGAACCGGTGTTGTCGAGGACCATTGACACCATGAGGCCACCACCGGCCCGTTTCACCTCGGTCTCTGCACGCAGGCTGAGAGTCTCGCGCGCCAGCACCTGTACGAAATAGGTGTCGAGATCGAACGTGCCCTCGACAAAGACATTCTCGGTATCTGCCGTCACATCCACCCGTGTCACGCGGGTTCCCGGCATGGCGAAATTGCGCGCAACAAACTCACCGGCAAGCGCGTCCAGGGCGGCGTCCGTGTCGTAGGTGGTGCCCGCGGCGAGGGCCGCTGCGTCCAGCGCAGCCTGGAAGCGATCCTTGGCGAGGTAGGCGCGCGACCCATCCACAGCCAGGCCCACCATGACGAGGAGCGCGGCACTGATCAGGGCCATCGGAACGGTGATGCCACCGCGCGTTTCTGCGTAATAGCGCGTCACGGTTCCACCTCCCCGACGGCTTCCTCGCCATTGTTCTCGCCTGCCGTGGAAGCGCCATCATCGACCCAGTCGACCCCCTCATCATGAATGGAGCCGTCCATGGCAATCAGCCGGGTAACGCGCGGGCGATAATACACGGTTTCATCGAAACTGACCCGGCCCGCTCCGATGATCTGGCTGACCGGTGTTTCGTAGGTCAGCCGAGCGGAAACCCGCAGCACACTCTCGCCCGGATCGCCCAGGCCCGACGCCGCACCGACATCGAGGGTGGGCGGTGTGTCTCCGCGATGCCGGTGCCACAGCAGTTCGGGCGCCCCGTCGGACTTGAAGCCGATGCTGGCGACGTCGATGTGCAGGGTGCCGGCCGTGTCTGCCGAACGAATCATCTGGTCAGACACGGCGTAGATGGCGTCAATGTCGGCGGCAAACAACTCGTCCTCGCGCGAGAGATAGTCGCCAGCCTGTTGCAGGTAGCGCTGGAACTCGTCGGCCGCGCGGAAACGCAGGGTCATCTCGATCAGGCCGTAGATCAGCACCGCCAGGAAAGGCGACATCAGGGCGAATTCAAGCGCCGCCACGCCGCGCTGGTCGCGCCGGAAGGTAAAAATCCGGGTCATCAGAAAGGCTCATTGCGGGCGATGGAATAGCCAACGATGATGGCTGGCGAACCGTCCGGCTGGAAAATGTCCTGCATGAAAGGCGTGATGAAACGGTACGGCGTGGCCACACGCATCGTGGTGATGTCATTGGGTCCGCCGGGCTGGAACACGAAATTGGTCGGCTCGCCACCGGCATCGAAAGTGGCCGCCGGGAAACTGGCTGCGCCGAGATCGGATGCCGAGCGCACGTCGAAGAACACGTCGTGGCAGCGCATTAGGAACGCCGCATCGCTGCAATACTCGGTCTGGAAAAATGTCTGTGGGTCAACGGCCTCCTGAACCTCGCCGGTTTGTACGTTGCGGCTGGCCTCATAAAGGACGTGTTTGAGGAAGCTCGTCTTGAAATAGAAGAGGCTGTACTCGATGGTGGCAAGTATCATGAACAGGGCAACGGGCGCGACGAGGGCAAACTCGACCGCCGTTGCACCGCCTTCATCCCGCGTCATCCGTCCTTGTCGACCTGTCAGCGCCATGCAACTGCCCGCAGCAAATTCGCACCATGCTTACAGGCTGCACCTGTCCTTTGGATTGACGCGCGCCATCAGGTTCGGCCTTCGCCGTTTACCCGGCCTTCAGCAATCGCGCTGGCTGGCCGACAAGGCGACTTGAAAAGGACGCGGGGGCTACTTACTCCCTAGCAACGATGGCAAAGACACCGGCAACACAGTCCCTGATGCAGGCGCTCGATGCGCGCTCGCGCGACATCTTTCGAACGATTGTCGAGAGTTATCTGGAAACGGGCGAACCGGTGGGCTCGCGAACCCTGTCGCGCTCGGGCATATCGCTGTCGCCGGCCTCCATACGCAATGTCATGTCGGACCTGTCGGATATGGGCCTGATCAGTGCGCCGCACATTTCCGCTGGTCGCCTGCCGACCCATGCGGGCCTGCGGCTGTTCGTGGATGGGTTCCTCGAAACCGGCGAGCCCGGAGAGGCCGACCGGGAAGAGATCGAAGCCCGGCTGGGCCAGGCCGGCCGGGACCTGAAGTCTGTTCTGGGCGAAGCCTCACAACTCCTCTCGGGAGTCGCCAGGGGCGCTGGGCTGGTGACCGCCCCCACGCGCGATGCGCCCGTGCGTCACGTGGAGTTTGTCCCCCTGTCGACGGGCGATGCCCTTTGCGTCCTGGTCACCGAAGACGGCGATGTGGAAAACCGCCTGGTGACCCTGCCGCCCGGCTTTCAGGTCACATCACTGATCGAGGCAGGAAATTACCTGAACACACGCATGAAAGGCCGCACGCTTTCAGAGGCCCAGGGCCAGATACAGGCCGAACTGGACCAGCGCCGGGCCGCCCTGGACGAGGCCGCATCCGCGCTTGTGAAGCAGGGACTGGCCGAATGGGGCGGGGCCGCCGAGGCAAGTGAATCGCGCCTGATCGTGAAAGGCCAGGCAAACCTGCTCGAGGATGCCGAGGCCGCCGAAGACCTGGACCGTGTGCGCCAGCTTTTCGATGTGCTGGAGCGCCAGCAGTCGATGCTCGACATTCTGGACCAGACCCGCGAAGCCGAAGGCGTGCGCCTCTTCATAGGTTCTGAAAACCGGCTGTTCCCGCTTTCGGGTTCAAGCGTGATCGTGGCCCCCTATATGGATGCCCAGAAACAAGTCATTGGTGCGCTCGGGGTGATCGGCCCGACGCGCCTGAACTATGCCCGTGTGATCCCCATGGTCGACTACACCGCAAAAGTGGTGAGCCGTATCCTGGGCCATGGGCGCGGAAAGGATGAACGCGGATGAGTGAAGACATCAAACCCGGCGAGACGAACGAGACCGAAGCCCCCGAAATCGCCGAGACCGCCGAGCCAGGCGAAGCCGACCAGGCCGATGGCGCAGGGCCCGATGCCGAAGTTGAAGCCCCGGCCGAGCCGACCCTCGAAGAACAGCTGGCCGACCTGCGGGCTGAAAGGGGCGAGTTGCAGGACAAACTCCTGCGTTCCATCGCCGAGGTGGACAACATCAAGAAGCGCGCGGCAAAGGAGGTGGCCGATGCCCGGGTCTTCGCGATTGAGCGGTTTGCCGGCGACCTGCTCTCGGTGTCGGACAATCTCACACGCGCCATGGACGCTCTGGACGCGGACACACGTGCGAGCCTGAGCGAGGGTGGCCAGAGCCTGATGGGTGGCATCGAGATGACCCGGAAGGAGCTGCACACAGTCATGGCGCGCCATGGCGTGACGGCCATTGATGCCGCACCCGGTGCAGCGTTTGATCCCAACCTGCACCAGGCGGTCAGCCAGGTTCCCTCAGACCAGCCGAAGGACACCATTGCCGAATGCTTCCAGTCCGGCTGGAAAATCGGCCAGCGGACCCTGCGCGCAGCCATGGTGGCCGTTTCAACAGGACCTGCCAGCTAAGCGTTGCCCGCCTCGGCGAAAACGGCCTGAGGCCATCTGCAAACCGGGCCAAGCAAGCCGGATGACAATCTGCTCGGGAGTTGCATTGAACTCCGGCAACAATGATGTCTTCTCATCGAGGGTGAGGTTCTGCTCGCCGCCGCCGCGTTTCGCCGTGAGCTTTTCGCGGGCATGGTCCACGGCAACCGGAAAGCCGGTTTCGACATCGATAAAGCTGGCGAAAGCCGGACATACGGACTGAACAGAACCGACGTTTCGGCAAGGCCGTTGGCACCCGCGAGGCTGGACGTAACTCCCGGAATTGGAGACAAATCGCGCCTGCCCGACAAATGGCTGGCGATCAGGAGACAGAGATGACCGATACGACGCGACAGGATGCGGCGCCGCGCAAGAATGCATTCACCCGCTTCCTCGACGGGGTCGAATGGCTCGGCAACCTCCTGCCACATCCGGTCACGCTGTTTGCGTACCTGGCCTTTGGCATCGTGCTCCTGTCGGGCCTGTTCGGCTGGATGGGGCTGGCGGTGGAGGATCCGCGCCCGGCCGGGGCGTCCGGGGTTGCCGAAGACGGCATGATCCGCGCCGTCAGCCTGATGAATGCCGACGGGGTTCGCCGCATCTTCACCGGGCTGGTGGACAATTTCACCGGCTTTGCGCCGCTCGGCGTGGTGCTGGTCGCCATGATCGGCGTGGGCGTGGCGGAGAAATCCGGCCTGCTTTCCGCTGCGGTACGCGGCATGGTGCTGGGCGCGCCCAAGCACATGGTGACGGTGGCCATCGTGTTTGCGGGGATCGTCTCGAATACGGCCTCAGAGGTCGGCTATGTGGTGCTCATCCCCCTGGCCGCGGCGATCTACTATGCCCTCGGCCGTCACCCGCTTGCGGGCATGGCAGCGGCCTTTGCAGGCGTCTCGGGCGGCTACAGCGCCAACCTCCTGATCGGCACCATCGACCCACTGCTCGCGGGCATCACCGAGGAAGCGGCCCAGCTGATCGACCCGACCTACACTGTGGCGGCCACGGCCAACTGGTACTTCATGGTGGGCTCGACCTTCCTGATCACGGCGATCGGTTCGGCGGTATCAATCTTCATCGTGGAGCCCCAGCTCGGCAAGTATGACAGCTCGCGGGCCGATGAGACCATCCTTGACGACCGGATGATGGAGCCTCTCAAGCCGAATGAGAAGAAAGGCCTCATCTGGGCCGGGATCGCCCTTCTCGGCGTGCTGGCAGCCATGGCGCTGACGCTGCTTCCGGAATGGGGCATATTGCGCGACCCGGTGACCGGCGACCAGATGCGCTCGCCCTTCTTCCGGGGCTTTGTGGTCTGGATCCTGATCTTCTTCATGGTCACGGGCTACGCCTATGGCCGCGCGGCGGGCACGATGAAGGGCGACCGGGATGTGATCGACGCCATGGCCGGGGCGATCTCCTCCCTTGGGCTCTACATCGTGCTGGTCTTCTTCGCGGCCCAGTTCGTCGCATTCTTCGGCTGGACGAACCTTGGCGCGATCACGGCCGTTACCGGCGCGAATTTCCTGCAGGAAAGCGGCATGACCGGGCCGATGCTATTCTTCGGCTTCATCCTGGTCTGCGCGCTGATCAACCTTTCATTGGGGTCCGCGTCTGCCCAGTGGGCGGTGACGGCGCCGATCTTCGTGCCCATGCTGATGCTGATCGGCTACAGCCCGGAAGTGATCCAGGCCGCCTACCGGATCGGGGACTCCACGACCAATATCATCACGCCGATGATGAGCTATTTCGGCCTGATCCTCGCCTGGGCCGCGCGCTATGACAAGGATCTCGGCGTCGGCACACTCATCGCGATGATGCTGCCCTACTCCATGTTCTTCATCCTGCTCTGGTCGCTCTTCTTCTTCCTGTGGACCTTCGGCCTGGACCTTCCCGTCGGGCCGGGATCACCGACCTATTTCGACGTGGACGCCATCGGCCAGGGCCCGGCGGCAAGCCCATGACGAAGGTCAAGATCTGCGGGCTGAAGGATGGCGACATGGTGCGCCGCGCCGCGACAGGCGGGGCCGACTGGATCGGCTTCAATTTCGTGGCGGCGAGCCCGCGATACGTCACGCCGGAGGCGGCCGCCTCGCTGCTGCTCCAGCTGCGCGGGGCCGTTCCCGTGGCGCTGGTGGCCGATGCGAGCGATGGCGAGATGGACGCGCTGGTGGCGCTCGACTTTCCGGTACTCCAGCTGCACGGGGCCGAGACGCCCGCCCGCGTCGCCGAGATCAAGGCGCGCACCGGGCGCGAAATCTGGAAGGCGGTAGGCGTATCGGTCCGCGAGGACGTCGATGCACTCTTTCAATATGGGGCGGCAGACCGTTTCGTGATCGATGCGAGGCCGCCGGCAGGCTCGACCTATTCCGGCGGACATGGCAGGGCGTTCGACTGGTCGATCCTTGCGGGCTGGGCCGCGCCGAAACCCTGGCTGCTGGCGGGCGGGCTGACACCGCAAAACGTGGCCGAAGCGATCGCCGAGACCGGCGCAGAGGCGGTGGACGTTTCAAGCGGCGTGGAAAAGCTGAAGGGCTGGAAATCGGCCGAACTGATGGCGGCCTTCCTGGCTGCGGCGAAGGCGACCTAGACGGCGCGACGCTCCTTCTCTAACCACACATCCAGACTTTACCCTGAGCGAAGACGAAGGGTGATGAATTCGGGAGCACTTCCTCCCCTGGCCTGCCTCTGGTTCGTCTTCGCTCACCATGAGGCTTAATTGAATTGGGGCTTCGTTCCTATGAGTAAACCCAACACCTGGGACCAATGGCCCGACGCAAATGGCCGTTTCGGCGAGTTTGGCGGTCGGTATGTCGCCGAGACGCTGATGCCGCTCATCCTGGACCTTGAGGCCGAATATCGCGCAGCCAAGGCAGACCCGGCCTTCAAGGCGCAGATGGAGGACCTCTGGGCCCATTATGTCGGCCGACCCTCCCCGCTCTATTTCGCCGAACGCCTGACCGAGCATTTCGGCGGCGCGAAGCTCTATCTCAAGCGCGACGAGCTGAACCATACCGGCGCGCACAAGATCAACAATTGCCTCGGCCAGGTGCTTCTGGCCATGCGCATGGGCAAGACGCGGATCATCGCCGAGACCGGCGCGGGCCAGCATGGTGTGGCGACGGCCACCGTCTGCGCGCGCTTCGGCCTGCCCTGCACCGTCTTCATGGGCGAGACCGATGTGGAGCGCCAGAAGCCGAATGTCTTCCGCATGAAGCTGCTCGGCGCAGAAATCGTTCCCGTCAGCTCCGGCACCGGCACACTGAAGGACGCCATGAACGAGGCCCTGCGCGACTGGGTGACCAATGTGGAGAACACCTTCTACGTCATCGGCACGGCGGCGGGGCCTCACCCTTATCCAGAGCTCGTGCGCGACTTCCAGTCCGTCATCGGGCGCGAGGCGCGTGCGCAGATCCTGGAACGCGAAGGCCGCCTGCCCGACGCGGTCATGGCCTGCATCGGCGGGGGCTCGAACGCGATCGGCCTGTTCCATCCCTTCATCGAGGATGAAGGCGTGCGCATGATCGGTGTGGAGGCGGCCGGCCACGGCGTGAACACCGGCAAGCATGCCGCCAGCCTGAATGGCGGCGAGCCGGGCATCCTGCATGGTAACCGCACCTACCTCCTGCAGGATGATGACGGCCAGATCATCGACGCCCATTCCATCTCGGCGGGTCTCGACTATCCAGGCATCGGACCCGAACACGCCTTCCTGCGCGATACGGGCCGGGCCGAGTATCTTTCCTGCACCGATGACGAGGCGCTGGAGGCCTTCCAGCTCTGCACACGGCTTGAAGGCATCATCCCGGCGCTTGAGCCTGCCCATGCGCTCGCCCGCGCCGGTGAGGTTTTGAATGACCTCGGCCCGGACGGTCTCCTCATCCTCAACATGTGCGGGCGCGGCGACAAGGACGTGTTCAGCGTCGCGGAGGCGCTGGGGACGGAGATATGAGGCAAGACCTCAACCTCATTCGCGTGAACTGCCCTGATCGCAATACGGCCGACGCGATTTCCGATGCGCTCATCGCGGCCAAGCTGGCGCCGTGTACGAACCTCCAGGGTCCCATCACCGCGACCTACACTTGGCAGGGCACGGTCGAGCAAGGGGAGGAATGGGTGCTCTGGATCAAGGCGCAGGCCGAGGCGTTTGACGCCATCGAGGCACTTGTCCGCCAGCACCATCCCCATGACGTGCCCGCCATTCTCGCCCTGCCTGTGGCGCGCTCGAACACTGACTATGTGCAATGGGTGATGGACAACACCGCCCTGCCGGGCTGAAAATCCGCCCAAAGCCGGGGTCTGCCATGCGCCTAGTCCTGTTCGAGAACCGCAAGAAAACCGCCGACGGAGAAAAGCCCTCCCGGCGCGCGCTGCTGACCGATGAGGACATCGGCCACTTCCACAAGCCCTGGGCGCTGAAGGCCTTTGCCCTGCTGAACCTCGCTGCGGCGATCTATTATGGCGCGCTCGGCTCCTATGGCATTATCACCATCATGTTCTTCGACAGCGCCATCGGCACGCGGGTGAACTTCTCCGACATGATCGACCTCTTGCAGCGCTCGCTCTGGCATAACTTGGCTGCTGGTGTCGCACTCATTGCAGATCACCTGATGCAGGGCTTTACGCAGATCATGCGAAAGCGTAACCCACAGCCTCCCCCGCCCCTGAGCTTCGACCCGCCAAGCGACACACGACCTTGACAACTGCCCGTATCACAACCCGTTTTGACAAGACGAAGGCCGAAGGCCGCGCCGCGCTGGTGGCGTATCTCATGGCGGGCGATCCCGACCTAGAGACCAGCTTTGCGGCCATGCAGGCGCTGGCGGGCAATGGGGCCGACATCATCGAGCTCGGCGCGCCGTTCACCGATCCGATGGCCGATGGCCCGTCGATCCAGCGTGCTGGGCAGCGCAGCCTCAAGGCCGGAACCAAGCTGAAGGACGTGCTCGCCCTCGCCGCCCGGTTCCGCGTGAGCGACGCTGACACGCCGCTGGTCCTGATGGGCTATGCCAATCCGATCCACCATATGGGCTTTGAGGCCTTCGCCGACGCCGCCAGCGAGGCCGGCATTGACGGCGTGATCATGGTCGACCTGCCGCCGGAAGAGGACGGCCCCCTGCGCGAGGCCCTCTCGGCGCGCGAGATTTCCGTCATCCGGCTGGCCACGCCGACGACCACGCAGGCACGCCTCAGGGCCGTGACCCAGGGCGCATCGGGCTTTGTCTATTTTGTTTCCGTAGCCGGCGTGACCGGCGCGGGCGCGGCCAACCCGGCCGATATCGCGCCAAAAGTGGACGCGGTGCGCAAGGCAAGCGGGCTGCCGGTCTGCGTCGGATTTGGGGTTCGCACTGGCGCCCAGGCCGCGGAGATGGCACAAATAGCCGATGGGGTGGTCGTGGGCTCTGCATTCGTGGAACACGCCGCCAGGGCCGTTGAGACAGGGCGGTATTCCGATGCGCCGGAGGGGATGGGCACACTGGCCAAGACACTGAGCGAGGCGATTGCGGGGGCCGCCTCAAAAGCAGATGCCTAGAGCAGGACACGTTGTATGAACTGGCTCACGAATTTCAGCCCGCCCGGCCTGAAGACATGGCTCGGCAAGAAGGAAACGCCGGAAAATCTCTGGGTAAAATGCCCCAAGAGCGGCGAACTCGTCTATCGCAGCGACCTGGAAGAGAGCTGGTATGTCACCCCGGCCGGCGCACACCTGCGCATCTCGCCGCGCCGCCGCTTCCGCCTGTTCTTCGATGAAGAGCAATGGGAGCCCATCGCCCTGCCCGAAGTCCAGGCCGACCCCCTGAGATTCCGCGACGACAAACCTTATCCGACGCGAATCAAGGCCGCGAAAACCAAGATTGCCGCAAGAGAGAAAGAAGAGACCATCAATGGCGGCGCGCCCGTGTCGCAGGACGATTGCATGGCCGCAGCCTTCGGCAAGATCAACGGCATACCGACCGTGGTGCTTGTGCAGGACTTTGCCTTCATGGGCGGCTCCCTCGGCATGGCAGCTGGCGAGGCTTTCATCACCGCCGCCCAGCTGGCCGTTGCGCGCAAGGCTGCACTGGTGGTCTGCACAGCGTCTGGCGGCGCGCGCATGCAGGAAGGCACGCTCAGCCTGATGCAGATGCCGCGCACGACCCTGGCGATCGACGAAGTCCAGGAAGCGGGCCTGCCCTATGTTGTGGTGCTGACAGACCCCACCTCCGGCGGCGTGTCAGCCTCCTATGCCATGCTGGGCGACGTGCACATTGCCGAGCCCGAGGCGATGATCGCCTTTTCCGGCCCCCGAGTGATCGAGCAGACCATCCGTGAGAAGCTGCCTGAAGGCTTTCAGCGATCCGAGTTTTTACTGGAAAAGGGCCAGGTGGATATCGTTGCGGACCGGCGCGAACTGAAGGCCACCGTGGCGCGCGTGCTCGGCCACCTGATGCCGAAATTGCGCCGCGCCAGCGACCGGGAAACGCCCAACCTGACCGCCCCGGCGGCTGATGTGGACACCAAGCCCGATCCCGAGGAGAGCGCCGATTGAGCGCTGCGCCCGGTCGGCTTGCGAGCGCCCTCGCTGCACTTGAAGGCCACTACCCCAACGAGATCGAGCTCTCCCTTGGCAGGATCGAACGTCTTCTGGAGACGCTGGGCAACCCCCATCACCGCCTGCCGCCCGTCATCCATGTGGCGGGGACCAACGGGAAGGGCTCCACCTGCGCCTTCCTGCGCGCCATGGCCGAAGCTGCAGGCCTCAGCGTGCATGTTTTCACCTCGCCCCATCTTGTGCGCTTCAATGAGCGCGTGCGCCTGGCTGGCCGCCTCATTGAGGACGACGCTTTCGCCGATGCGCTGGAGCGCGTGAAGGCCGCCCTCGGCGGGGGCCAGATCACCCATTTCGAGGCGACGACGGCGGCCGCGCTCCTGGCCTTCGCCGAAACACCGGCTGACCTGCTCATCCTCGAAGTGGGCCTGGGCGGGCGCTATGACGCCACGAACGTCATCCCCACGGCGGTGGTCTCGGTCATCTGCCCGGTGGACATCGACCACAAGCAGTTCCTCGGCGACACGGTGGAGGAAATCGCGGGGGAGAAGGCCGGCATCATCCGAACCGGCGTGCCGGTGGCCAGCGCGATCCAGCGCCCCGAAGCAGCGGGGGTCATCGCGGCAGAAGCGGAAATGCTTGGCGCGCCGCTGCACTGGCTCGCCAATGAAGACATCGCGGCCATGCCGGGGGCCCTGTCGCTGAAAGGCGCGCACCAGCGGGCCAATGCGGCCCTCGCAGCGAAGGCGCTCGCGCTCTGGGGCCACCCCAGAATCACCCCCGCAGCCATTGCGAGGGGCGCGGCCAGCGCGGTCTGGCCCGCCCGGCTGCAGCGGCTTGCGCCCGGCCCGGTGACGCAGATGGTCGGCGGGGCCGAGGTCTGGCTCGATGGCGGGCACAATCCCCATGCGGCGCGCGCTGTCTCGGATGTGCTCGGCGGGATGCCCGGCCGCCTCGCCCTGGTCAGCGCCATGATGGCGAGTAAGGATGCGGTGGGTTTCTTCCAGCCCTTTGCCGGGCGCGCCGAATGGGTCCACACCTGCCCCAACAGCGAGGGCCACATCGGCAAGGACCCCGGCGAACTGGCCGAAGCCGCCTGCGACGCAGGCCTCGAAGCAACAGCCCATGCCGGTTTCCGCCCCGCCCTGGAGGCAGCCGCGTCCACAGGCCCCGACCGCATCCTCATCTGCGGCTCACTCTACCTTGCCGGCGACGTCTTGGCCCTGAACCAGACCGTACCCGATTGAGCGCGCCAATTGGGGTAAACAGCCCCTTTCGCGGCTCATCACAAAATCAACGGTCATCTTTCCGGGAATGGAACCGCAACGGGGTAACGGTGCCCAAAGGTTAAATTCGAGGGGTCAATCCATTGCTGCGCCGGTTCATGACTGAAAACAAGGGTAACATCGCCATGCTCACGGGGGTCGCTGCGGTCCCCCTCGTTCTGGTCATAGGCATTGCGATTGACCTGTCGCGGGCCAACACATCGGATATGCATATTTCGAATGCGCTTGACTCGGCTTTGATCGCCGCCGCAGTCGACCTTGCCAATGGTGCGGATGCCAATGCTGCAAAGGCCACAGGCGAGCAGGTTTTTGAAGCCAACATGTTGGCGCTCAGCATAACGAACAGTTGCGCGACGCCTGTCTTCATTCCCGATACCGTGGCGCAAACCATCACCGGTTCGGTCGCCTGCGACATGCCGCTGTCGTTTTCAACGCTTGTGGGCAAAGACACCATGACCGTGACGCCGGCGGCCAGCGCGGCCTATGGCTCGGAACTGATCGAAGTGGCGCTCATGCTGGATGTCAGCGGTTCCATGCGCGGCCAACGCCTGACCGACCTCAAGGCATCCGCCAATAGCCTCATAGACACCCTGATCCCCGTGAGCGGCGCTGGCAAGGTGCGCATTTCCCTGGCGCCCTACGCCACCGCTGTGAATGCCGGCATGTATGGAGATGTGACGACAGGCATCACAAACCTCTACGCCCACACGGTGGCGAATCTGGGCGCTGATCCCAATGCGCTGGTGGCGGCATTGACAACGTCGGAGACCTCGGCCGATGCGTTCGACCTGATCGATGCGGTGGGCG